>DBFOPE010000235.1:0-4127 GCA_048429085.1 Collinsella sp. | reverse complement strand
GTAGCAAAAAGCGCCTGGGCCTCTCGCATCTGAGCGAGCTTAGCCTCAAGCGCCTCTACGTTGTCCACAATTGCGGGAGTAGTGTTTTCCGGTGACTTTTTCACCATTTGTGTCTCCTTGCGATCGGAGATTTACCCTACGCCTTGCATGATAGCAAGAAATAATTCGGTGAACGGTCAGATTCCCGTAAAAGACAAACTAAAACGCTTCAATATACTGAAGCGTTTTAACCATTTAGCTAAAAATCCGAACGTTTTATCCCGGCGAATTCCTAGTTTCCCCATGGCTATGGTGTGGAGTTTGTTCATTGTCTGTTCATTGGGTCTTAGGAAATTAATGCACATCGATTAATTCCGGCTGGTCGTGACACATATTATGGGTCGTTTCTATTTCATGGCAATAAACGCGTTCTCTTGTCAGGCAAAACACTGGTAATAAACTAAAGCCCATGTGTCAGACGGCACATTCAGTAAGAGTGAAATCTATGCCTTTGTCTCTGGGCATTTTGTCGCCCTTACCGGTTCATGTCAGGTAAGTGGAAAGGTCGGTTTGTGAGATTGCCACGCTGCAGGCGAGCTCTCGTTTGGCTCGTCTCTTTTTTGTTCGTGTTTAATACGATCCCTACGGGCGTATTTGCTGATGAAATAGTGAATAATGACCCTCAACAAAACACGACTTCGGAGAATCTGTCTAATGAATCTGCTGATAGTGCATCTGTGTCGGGGGGGTGCGGACGAGGCTTCGTCTAATGATAAGACGGTTTCAAGTGATGATCAAAAACCTGAATCTGATATCTCGGATATGCAGTCAAACGATGTGAATGTGAATGAAACATCTGATGAATCGAATTCTGATGCTGCAGAATCTGGTGTTTATCAAGTTAATGATCAATCAACATTTGAGGATGCGCTGAATAAAATCGCCTCTGATAATTTATCAGAGATCAGACTTGTCCTAAAAGGCGGCTCGTCTTTTGTGGTGCCGACCCCAGATTACGTTTCGGCTTTCGGCATTGCTAACAAGAAGATTACCGTGACGAGTGACGGTGATAATCGCGCAACCTTGCGCTTCTCCAGCCGTGCCATGCTTTCCGGACCTTGTACTTTTGACAACGTCGAAGTGGTTGGTTCAGGAAAATTCTATTGCAATGGTTTCGATACCGTGTTCACTCGTAACTGCGAGCTCAAGCTTTCTGAAACACTTTATGGCGGTGGCTATAAGTCGACTGTCGACCACACGCATGTGGTGATAGCTGCGTCTGGATATATCAATCCTGGTAGTGGCGCGGGCCTTCATGACGTCATTGGTGGTTCATATCAAGGGTCCGTCGAGCATGACACCTATCTTGAGATCAGCGGTAACCTTCGCATGGCTAGCGGTAATCACGTTAATCCCGGTTGCATGCGCGGCGATGGGTCGAGCGGCGATGGAAACGGTCTTCCTGCTGTTTATGTAGGTGGTAACGCCACGCTTGTTTACGACAATGCCAACTCCGAAGTTTCTCCTGCTATCGAAGGCACTTATGGTTGCGAGATGCGCGGCAACGTGACGCTTGATGTTCGCTCGGGTCGGGTAAATGAAATTTGCGGTCATTTTGGTGACCCTGCGCCTATTAAAGGCAACATTCATATTATTGCGGGCAGCAGTACTTATGAAAACACCGACAAAACGCTTCGTCTTAATGGTAATTGGTCAATAACTGGCGCAGGACAGATGATCCCGGATGGAGTTTATGAGGTCGATGGCGATGTCGTTATCGATGCTTACGAGAATGTTTGGGGCTGGGATAAGGGTGGATCGATACCCAATGATGTTCCATATATTGAAGGTTCGAAGAAAGCGAACGTTGGTGGATCTATTTCCGTTAATGTCCACGGCTCCCATGTTGGCTCTATTTATGGAGCAGAGTGGAGTGCTGTAAACGGTGATATCGCCGTGAACGCTTCTGGTGTTGAGCTGAGGGATGAAGCGGGCGATTCTCATGGGTATGTTTTCTGCGAGAACGACCTGACCAATTCGTCGGATGAGGGATCGAGCGTAAAGGCTGGAGGAAAGCTATCTATCAGTCTGAATAGCGGCAGTGTTGGCTACGTTTCGTTGACTTCGAACAAGAATGTATCGATTTCTGACGGTTCCTTCATTAATATTGCTGGACGACCGAAAATAGCTACGGGCGTTACGGGTGTGTACTATGGGCTTCCCAAGGGGTCTTCTTCTCCCACAATCTATATTGCAGGGACTGTGGCTGAGATTCCTTATATTAAGTACGCATCTGCTTTGAATGTTACTGATAAATCCGAAATTACGGCCGGTACGATTTCTTCTGTAAATAAGATCGCTATTACTGGTCAATCGAATACAAATGTAACGACTAAATTTGGCTGCAACAATGCTTCTAGTTATGAATTAATTGAAGACAATGGCCTTCGGGTAGATGAGGGCAGCGTTTTGACGACAGCTGGCTCTCAAGCCTACGTATATGGTTATGCCGATATCAATGGTACTTGGGAGCAACAATACAATACTGCGAAAAACTATAACGATATTTTCGTTAAGGGAACCACCTCTATTGGTAGTAAGGGCATTCTCATTGATCACGGTTCAAGTAATTTGAAAGGTGCCGTTATTAATAAGGGCACACTTGCCTTAATGGCACCCGCATTATTCCAAGGAAATTACCGTGGCGATGATGCTGAAATTAGACTGCCGGCTGTCACTAATAACTATGATGGCACGGATGATGGCGGTGACATTCCCCTTATTGTAAAAGGGGAATCGTCAGGGAAGTCTACTGTTAATACGGTGGATCCGAACAATTGGCAGAATTTGAAACTGCCGTCACTCGGAGATAACTACGTCCTCTCCAAAGCTAGTGGTGATGCACCTAAGCAAAGCACTTTTATTCTTGGCAACCAGGATGCGGTTGGTGAGGGCTATTACCTTAAGCGTGTCAGGGATGCCGACGGTACTGATGATTTTCACATGTGGCAGGTTGCAGCAAAGTTATCGCTGACTTTTGATGATAATGGCGCAGGCGATCCTGCTTATCCTCAAAAGTTTTTGCAAGATAAGACTGCAGATAAGGACAGCTTCACCTTCGCGCTGCCCAAGACCGCCCCGACCCGCAAGGGCTGGGCGTTCGCCGGCTGGAACACCGAGAGGGACGGGTCGGGCGATCAGTTCACCGACAAGACCGAGGTCTCCAAGTCCACGACCGTCTACGCCCAGTGGAAGTGGGTGCCCCGCGACGTCACCGTGACCTTCGACGAGAACGGCGGCGACACCAAGGCCGACCCCGCCTCCCAGACCAAGACCACCGAGCCGGGTTCTTTGGCTTCGACAGGGGAGAGACTGCTGCCGGTTCTTCCGCTGGCAGTTGTCGGATCTGCTTTGACTTCTTTAGGTTTGCTGCTCGAATATAACCGCAAGAAGAGGCGGAACGATAAATAAATAATGGCTCGCCATGGCTTGGTGAACTGCCTCCCATTTCTTGGTCATGAGAAATGGGAGGCTTTCTTATGCGCGTTGATTTTAGGGTGAAGCATGATGTCGAGGCCAGGAAGGCGGCCATAGGGCTCTTCGAGCTCGGGCACGGGTATAAATCCGCCGCGGTTGCCCTTTCGCTTCCCGTGGAAGCCGTGAGAAGATGACAGGAGATATACCGCGCATTCGGGAGCGAGGTCCTGCTGCGCATGGACGGAAAACGGGGCAGATACACATACGAGCAGAAGGCCGCCGGTGGCCGCCGAGATCTTCTCGCGCACCGCCAACGGCTGCGGGCACCGGCAGATAGCGATGTGCCTCAGGGCGGAAGAGGGGGCCGTGATAGCCGACAAGACCGTGCTCAAGATGATGCGCGAGATGGGGATCCGCTGCGGCATCAGACGCGAGACGGCCTACCACAGGTACAACTCGTACAGGGGCGTCGTCGGCAGGACGTTCGAGAACGTGATCGCGAGGGATTTCGACGCCGGGGCCCCGTGGCAGAAGCTGGGGACGGACGTCACCGAGTTCAAGGTGGCCGGCGGCAAGGCCTACTGGGCCCCGACGCTGGACTTCTGCACCAAGGAGATCGTGGCGAGCGACATATCGACCACGCCCGACATGGCCCAGCAGGCGAGGATGCT
>DBFOPE010000234.1:0-3823 GCA_048429085.1 Collinsella sp. | reverse complement strand
TATCCGCTCGCCGCACGTGAACAAGGACTCCCGTGAGCAGTTCGAGATGCGCACCCACAAGCGCCTCATCGACATCCTCGACCCCACCTCGGGCACCGTTGATTCGCTCATGCGTCTCGACCTCCCCGCTGGCGTCGACATCGACATCAAGCTCTAAGCGATATCGCTCATAGCTTACAGAGCCTCGCTGCCATTACGGTAGCGGGGCTCTTTTGTTTTGAATGAAGGTTTGGATTGCCGGGTAATGCTGCCGAGTAGGTGGCTGCGGCGCCCTATTCGCTCAAGGGACGCAGCGATGCCTCCTCAAAATGGAAGGATCGCACGCCGCCTTCCGTTTCGATACACGCGCGACCAAAGGCATCGACGGTTTTAAAGATTCCGCGTGCCAGCTCGTCACCGGCAGGGGAACGGGCGATAACGTTCTCTCCAATCCAATTGAGGTGAGCGACATATTCGCCGTGGACGGGCGCGAGCGGTCCGGCGCTTTCTTCCATGGCATTGAGCAGATTTGCCCACGCGTCCACAGCGTTTACAACGGTGTGATAGACCTCCTTGAGTAGCACATCGACGGCGGGGACGTTCTCGTTGAGATCCGAGAGACCGATTGCCGGCAGGCCGCCATCGGGAACCTCCGAGGGCGCATAGTTCACATTGACGCCAATGCCGCAGACGGCGAAAGGTTTGCCTTCGTTATCGCGTGCGGCCTCGACCAGAATGCCGCCGAGCTTTCGTCCTCGCGCGACCAGGTCGTTGGGCCATTTGAGGCCGATCTCGTTTGCAAGACCCTGCTTTTCGAGCGCCTCGAGCACCGCTAGGCCGCTGACTGCGGCAAGACCAGAGTACTTTGCAGGATTAACGCATGGACGCAGGACAATCGAAAGCAATAGGTTACCGGCGGTTGAATCCCACTTGTGGCCGCGCCGGCCGCGTCCTGCTGTCTGAGCCCGGGCGGCAAGTCCTGTGTCGTGCGGCGCGCCCTGTTTTCCTGCTTCGAGCAGGTCATCGTTGGTCGATCCGGTTACGTCGACCACCGTTAATTTAGCATCCATAACGGCTGCTACCTCCTTAATGAATAAGTGAATAACGCACTGGTGTCGAGAGATAGACACAATGTGAAGCCTTTGTCGCATTTGAACAATTTAATGTTAACACGTCAACAACGACTGAAATGCGTTATCCTCTCTTGGTCGATGTAAACACGTCAACAACTCAAAGGAGGTTAGTGATGGGTTTCACGATTCTTGGAACAGGCTCGGCGCTTCCTAAGCGCAGTGTTTCCAATGACGAGCTGTCTGAGTTCCTCAATACCTCGGATGAGTGGATTTTTACCCGCACGGGCATCAAGAGCCGCCACGTCTGCACCACCGAGTCGTTCGACGACCTTGCCGTAGCAGCGAGCGAGCGGGCACTCGAGGTATCCGGAATCGACGCAAGCCAGCTGGATCTGATTGTTTGCTCGACGACAACGGGTGATCATCTCGTTCCCGCCGAGGCATGTGCCGTTGCCGAGCGTCTGGGTGCGACGTGTCCCGCCTTTGATGTTTCGGCCGCCTGTGCTGGCTTTGTTTTTGCGCTCGATGTCGCCGAGGGCTATATCGCCCGCGGTCGCGCCAGGCACTTGTTGGTCGTTGCCGCTGAGCAGATGACGCGCGCGCTCGATTGGACCGACCGTGCCACGTGCGTGCTCTTTGGCGATGGCGCGGGTGCTGCGGTCATAGAGGCTGGGGGAGAGAATCCCCTTGCTGTTGAGCTTTCGACGTCGCCTGACGTCGAAACACTGCGCGTCCCCGGATTGGTGGGCTCCTCGCCGTATAAGACGGCGCAGGACTGCGAAAGCGTGCTTTCCATGAACGGCCGTCGCGTCTTCAAGTTCGGCGTCAATGCCATCTGCGACACGGTCAACAAGCTCGCCTGCGACGCGGGCATCGCGGTCGAGGACATCGACCACTTTGTATTCCATCAGGCTAACGAACGAATCTTGAGCCAGGCGGTCAAGCGCCTAGGTGTGCCGGACGACCGTGTGGTCCGAACGTTGCGTGAAACCGGCAACATCTCGAGCGCTTGCATTCCGCTTGCTCTCGATCGACTGGCAAATACCGGCGCGCTGCACGCGGACGACACCATCGCCCTGGTCCGATTTGGCGCCGGCTTGGATGTAGGTGGCTATCTACTTCGCTGGAAGTAGTTGCACATAGGAAATGAAAACGCCCCTGGGGGCACAAACAAAGGAGAACTACCATGGCAGATCAGAAGACCTTCGAGCGCGTTTGCGACGTTATCCGCGAGACCGCCGGCCTTGACGATGTCGAGATGAAGCCCGAGTCCACGCTCGAGGAGATTGGCCTCGACAGCCTGGGTACCGTCGAGATCCTCGTTGCCGTCGAGGACGAGTTTGGCATTGAGCTCGATACCGAGGAGAACCCCAAGACGGTCGGCGAGTTCGTCGATACGGTCGAGGCGGCATTGGAGAAGTAGTGATGCTCAAGTCTCCTCTCTGCGATTTGCTCAGCATCGAAAAGCCCGTGTTCCAGGGTGGCATGGCCTGGATTGCCGACGCCTCGTTGGCATCTGCCGTGTCCGAGGCAGGCGGCTTAGGCATTATCGCGGCCATGAATGCCAACGCAAACTGGCTGCGCGATCAGATTCACGAGCTGCGCGCCAAGACGGATAAGCCCTTTGGCGTCAACGTTATGCTCATGAGCCCGTTTGTCGACGAGGTCGCACAAGTGGTGATTGATGAGCGGGTGCCCGTTGTGGTGACTGGCGCCGGCAATCCCACAAAGTACATGAAGGCGTGGAACGAGGCGGGCATCAAGGTTATTCCCGTCGTGGCTTCGGTGGCGCTGGCGCGTCTCGTGGCGCGTCGCGGAGCCACTGCCGTGGTTGCCGAGGGCACCGAATCAGGCGGCCATATTGGCGAGACCTCGACGATGGCACTTGTCCCGCAAGTTGTCGATGCGGTCGATATTCCCGTGGTTGCGGCTGGCGGCATCGCCGATGGCCGCGGCGTGGCGGCCGCTTTTATGCTCGGCGCTGCCGGCGTCCAGGTGGGAACACGCTTTCTGGTCGCAAACGAGTGCACCGTATCCGAGCAATACAAAGATTTGGTGCTCAAGGCGGGAGACACCTCGACGCGCGCGACTGGCCGTTCGACGGGACATCCGGTGCGCGCGCTTAAGAGCCCCTTCACCAATGCCTACGCCAAAAGTGAGGCGGCGGGCGTAAGTGTCGAGGAGCTCGGGGCCATGGGCACGGGTGCTCTTCGCAAGGCCGCCAAGGACGGCAATTACGAAGAGGGTTCGTATCTGTGCGGACAGATTGCCGGCATGGTGAACGAGCGCCAGAGCGCGCGCGAAATCGTCGACGATCTGGTCGATGGCGCCGAGCACGTCCTGAAGGGTGCGTGCGCATGGGTAGCGTAGCGTTTCTGTTTGCCGGCCAGGGCGCCCAGCACCCCGCGATGGGTGTCGACCTCATCGAGGCATCGCCGGCAGCTACCGAGGTGTTCGCGATCGCCGACGAGGTGCGTCCGGGAACCAGTGAGCAGTGCCGGAGCGCCTCCAAGGAGGAGCTCTCGCAGACCGAGAACACGCAGCCGTGCGTGTTCGTTCACGACCTGGCAGCGGCTGCCGCCCTGCGCGAGCGCGGCGTGGTGCCTGCCGCCTGTGCGGGATTTTCGCTGGGCGAGGTCGCCGCGCTCACCTTTGCGGGGGCGTTCGATACGCGAGCGGGCTTTGAGCTCGTGTGCGAGCGCGCGGCGCTGATGGCCGCGGCTGCCGAGCGCCATCCGGGCGGCATGCGCGCCGTCATCAAGCTCGATGCG
>DBFOPE010000233.1:0-12189 GCA_048429085.1 Collinsella sp. | reverse complement strand
AGTTGTAAATTTCACACCACACAGATTACGCGCATAAATGGAGCCTGTTTTATGGAACAGGCTCCATTTTTTGTACCGCTCGGGTAAGATAGTCCGCATGAATACTTCAATTGACATTTCCCACATCCGCAACTTCTCGATCGTTGCGCACATCGACCATGGCAAGTCCACGATCAGTGACCGCATCCTCGAGCTCACCCATACCGTCGACGAGCGCGATATGGAGTCGCAGCTGCTCGACACCATGGATATCGAGCGCGAGCGCGGCATCACGATCAAGTCTAATGCCGTTCGCGTGTCCTATGACGCCGACGATGGTGAGACGTATCAGTTCAACCTGATCGATACGCCGGGCCACGTGGACTTTACCTACGAGGTCTCGCGTTCGCTTGCCGCCTGCGAGGGTGCGGTGCTTGTCGTCGACGCCACGCAGGGCGTCGAGGCGCAGACCGTCTCCAACGCGACGCTCGCCATGAACGCCAACTTGGATATCGTGCCCGCTATCAACAAGATCGACCTGCCGTCGGCACACCCCGACGAGGTCAAGACCGAGATCGAGGACGACCTGGCGATCCCTGCCGACGATGCCGTATGCGTATCGGGCAAGACCGGCGAGGGCATTCACGATTTGCTGGAGTCTATCGTCTTTTTGATCTCTCCGCCCAAAGGCGATGCGAACGCGCCGCTCAAGGCGCTTATCCTGGATTCGTATTTCGATGAGTACCGCGGCGTCGTTGCCACGGTCCGCGTCTTTGACGGCTCCATCAAGAAGGGCGATACCCTGCGCATGATGCAGGCAGAAGGTGACTTCTTGGTCGACGGCGTGGGCGTCAAGCGTCCTGCCGAGACCCCGGTTGACGCACTGACGGTTGGCGAGGTCGGCTACGTGGTCACGGGTCTGAAGGATCCTGAGGCCGTGCACGTGGGCGATACCCTCACGTGGGCGTCTAATCCCTGCCCCGAGCCGCTTCCCGGTTACCGCGAGGCCAAGCCCATGGTCTATACGGGCCTGTTTCCGATCGACAACAAGGATTACGAGAACCTGCGCGACGCTCTCGATAAGCTGCACGTCAACGACCCGTCGTTGGTGTGGGAGCCCGAGACCTCGGTGGCGCTCGGCTTTGGCTTCCGCGTGGGCTTCTTAGGCCTGCTGCATATGGAAGTCGTCAAGGAGCGCCTGGAGCGCGAGTTCAACCTTGACCTCATTGCTACGAGCCCTTCGGTGGACTATCACGTCTATAAGACCGACGGCGAGATGATTGATGTTCGCAGCCCGCAGGATCTGGCCGAGGCTACGCGCATCGAGCGCATTGAGGAGCCTTACCTCAAGGCCAAAATTATCTGCCCGCCCGAGTATACGGGTGCCGTCATGCAGCTCGCTATCGAGCACCGCGGCATTACAACTGACATGATCCATCTCACGAGCAAATCGGTCGAGATGCGCTTTGACATGCCGCTCGCCGAGCTCATCCTGGACTTCTTTGACCAGCTCAAGAGTCGCACCAAGGGCTATGCCTCACTCGACTACGAGTTCAACGAGTACCGTCCCTCCGAACTCGTCAAGCTCGATATTTTGCTTTCGGGCGATGAGGTGGACGCGCTTTCGTTTATCGTGCACAAGGATAAGGCCTATGGCCTGGCCCGCGGCCTGTGTGTCAAGCTCAAGGAAATCATCCCGCGCCAGCTGTTCGAGGTGCCTATTCAGGGCGCCATCGGCAACAAGATCATTGCCCGCTCTACCGTCAAGGCGCGTCGCAAGGACGTTTTGGCCAAGTGCTATGGCGGCGATATCTCGCGAAAGCGCAAGCTGCTCGAGAAGCAGAAAGAGGGCAAGAAGCGCATGAAGGCCATCGGTTCGGTCGAGGTCCCGCAGGAGGCCTTTATGGCGATCCTAAAGGTAGACGAGTAAGTCCATGGCGCTTTCTGAATACAGCAAGCGTCTGCTGGGCGCCTATGCCGAGCAGCCGTTCCTTATGGCTCCCATGGCGGGCGTAACCGACCCCGCCTATCGCATCATGTGTCGTCGCCGCGGTGCCAACCTTGCCTACAGCGAGATGGTGAGCGTTGCGGGCCTTGCCTATGCCAGCAACAAGACGTGGCGCCTGGTGTTGCCGGCCGACGAGGAGCAGCAGATCTGCGTGCAGCTCTTTGGTTCCAAGCCCGATCAGTTTGCGGGTGCCGTCGCTGCCGTCGAGGAACGCGTGGGCGATCGCCTGTCATTGATTGATATCAACATGGCCTGTCCGGCTCGCAAGGTCGTTACCAAGGGCGAGGGCTCGGCGCTTATGCGTACGCCCGACCTGGCCGAGCAGATTGTCGAGGCAGCGGTGGGCGCGGCGCATGTTCCCGTGACCGTGAAGATTCGCAAGGGCTTTTACGCCGAAGACCGCAATGCCGCGACGTTTGCCCAGATGCTCGAGGGGGCAGGGGCAGCTGCGGTGGCGGTGCACGGCCGCTGTGCCACGCAGCTCTATACGGGCCAGGCCGATTGGTCGGTCGTCGATGAGGTGGCCGACGCCGTCGAGATTCCCGTTATCGGTTCGGGCGATGTGTTCTGCGCCGAGGATGCGGCGGAACGCCTGCGCAACTCGGGCGCCAGTGCCGTGTTTATCGCGCGCGGTATCTATGGCAACCCCTGGGTGTTCGGTGATGCTCGAGCCCTTGCACTCGATGGCACGCCAGTACCGGTGCGTAGCTCGGTCGAGCGCCTGGATGCCCTGCGCGAGCACCTGACGCTCACGCATGAGCTGTTGCCGCTTATGTCACGTGCCCGCACGTACGCGAGCTGGTATCTTAAGGGCATGCCCCATGCCGCCGACTTCCGCGCGCAGGTGGTGCGCTGCTCCACATACGAGGAGTTCATGGCATTGGTCGATGATATCGAGCGCGATGTGGTGGCCTGCGAGGCCGCGCTTGCCGCCGGCGAGTCGGTGCCCGCTCATCCGCTGGAGGCCTAACGGTGGCCGTTACCGCGCTGTACGTCCACGTGCCGTTTTGCGCCCAAAAGTGCCGATACTGCGACTTTGACTCACGCAGTTTTGCTTCGTGCGACCTGAGTGCTGCGCTCGATGTCTATTTTGAGCAACTGTATGCGCGCCTCGATGCCTTTGGCGACGCAGGCGCGCTTGCGCAGGTCCGCACCGTCTATGTTGGCGGCGGTACGCCGTCGCTGGCAGGAGAGCGTCTGGTGGAGCTTGCCCGGCGTATTTGCATGTGGTGCAAGCCCGTTGAGTTTACCTGCGAGGCCAATCCCGAGTCGTTGACCGCCGGGCTTGCCACTGCGCTTGCCAAGGTCGGTGTCACACGCGTCTCTCTGGGAGTTCAAACCCTTGACAACGCCGAGCTTGCTGCGATTGGCCGTATTCACGATGCCGATCGGGCGCTCGCTGCCATCACGACGGTTAAGGACGCTGGGCTCGATGTGTCCTGCGACCTGATGTGCGGACTTCCCGGGCAGACCGCCGTAAGCTGGCAACGCACGCTCGATGGCGTGCTGGCGGCGGCGCCGCATCATGTGTCGGTGTACCCGCTCACGCTCGAGGAGGGCACGCCGCTCTACCACATGGCGTGTCGCGACGAGTCGCTCGAGCCCGACGAGGATTTTCAGGCTGCGTGCATGGACGCGGCGCGTGAGTGCCTGGGTGCGGCCGGCTATCACCCGTATGAGGTGGCAAGCTACGCGCTCGACGGACATGAGTGTGCCCACAACATTGCCTATTGGACAGGACGGGGCTATCTGGGCTTGGGCCGCTCTGCCGCCGGTATGCTCGACGCCGAGGATTTCGATCGCTTGGCCGGGCTGTTTCCCGACGTGCCTGCTCGCGGCGATGCGTATCGCGTGCGCTTGGTGCAACGCGACGACGCCGCGACGACGTTTGATGCCGAGTATCTGTCGCAGCGCGAGGCTGCGGCCGAGGATTTGATGCTCGCCTGCCGCATGACGCGTGGCATTGGGCCCGATCTGTTGGTTCGCTCGGCAAGCGTGATCGCTGCAGACGAGCTGGTGGCGGCCTGTGACCGTGCGCTCGAGTTGGGTCTTGCCACTTGGGTGCCCGATTATGTCGAGGGGCATGCGGGGTGCGTCGCCTCGAAAGACGTTATCGCAGGTCGTGCCCACGCCCGTTTAGCGCCCACCCACTTGGGCTGGCTCGATGGAAATGTGCTGTTCGAGCTGTTTTGGGGTCTAGCTTAGGCCGCTCGGGTAGAATTACCGCAATATATACGCTGCTGTGAGCAGGAGGTTGCCGCGCATGGCGACGATGAACGAAAAAGATTACTACGAGATTTTGGGTGTCTCCAAGGACGCCACCTCGCGTGATATACAGAAGGCCTTCCAGCAAAAGGCCCGCAAGCTCCATCCGGACGTCAACAAAGAACCTGATGCCGAGGAAAAGTTTAAAGAGGTTTCCGAGGCCTACGCCGTGCTTTCGGACGAGCAGAAGCGTGCGCGCTACGACGCCATGCGCTCGGGCAACCCCTTCGCCGGCGCTCCTACGGCTTCGCCCTATGGCGGCGGCTACGCCGGCAGCGCAGGCTATGGCAATCCCTTTGAGGGCGGCTTTCCCTTTGGTGGCGCCTGGGGCCAGCCGCGTCGCGGGCAGGCTGCCTATAATCCCGAGAACGGCGCCAACGTGGTCGTCGATATCAAGCTCGACGCTAAGGAGGCCAAGGGCGGTGCCCGCAAGACCGTCCGCTATACGCGCTTCGATACCTGTGGCCACTGTGGCGGCTCGGGTTCTGTTTCGTCCGAGCATGCACATACCTGTCCGAGCTGCGGTGGTCGCGGCCACATCGATGTCGACCTGTCCTTCCTGTTCGGTGCCGGCACGTTTCAGTCGGTCTGCCCCGAGTGCGGCGGTTCCGGTAAGGTCGTCGCCGACCCCTGCCCCGATTGCGGCGGCAGCGGCCGTGTCCGTGTGACCTCCGAGCAGACGATTGAGTTTCCTGCCGGTACGCACGATGGCGACGAGGTCCGCATTGGCGGCATGGGTCACGCCGGCACCAACGGTGCCTCGGGTGGCGATCTGGTCGGCCGCGCTCATGTCGAGGCCGAGCGTCTGGAGGGCAAGGCCCGTACCGGTTTTTACCTGATGGGCATCGTGGCGCCGTTTTTGGTGCTGTCGGCCATCTCGGGCGTGTTCTCGGCCTTTGCCGTGATGTGCTTTATTCCGTTTGCCATGGGCCTGTTCATGGTGGTCTCGGACGGCGTGCTGCACCGCAGCCTGCTGTGGTGGAAGCGCGGCGCGATGCAGTTTGCCAACGGTTTTGCCAACGGATTTATGTTTGCGCTCGTGTCGGTTTGGTTTGCGAGCTGCTCGCAACGTGCCATGCTTTCGCCCTACGCAATGCAATAACATCAACCCCTCTGTTTGCGGCCGGCCCAGCTTGGGTATAGGACGCACTGTGACAATAATGAAAGTCGGAAGGATTCGGTCGTGTCGGAAAATAGGGATTACTACGAGGTACTTGGCGTCGACAAGGATGCCGACGCGCGGACGATTAAGCGCGCGTTTCTAAAGAAGGCCCGTACCGTACACCCGGACGTTTCGGACGACCCCGAGGCCGAGGCCAAGTTCAAAGAGCTCAACGAGGCGTATTCCGTTCTTTCCGACGAGCAGAAGCGTGCTAACTACGACCGTTACGGCACCGCGGACGGCCCCGGTGGCTCTGGCTATGTCGACATCAACGATATCTTTGGTGGCATGGGCATGGACGACCTCTTCTCGTCGTTCTTTGGCGGCGGTGCCGGCGGTGGCGCCCGAAATCGCCGTGAGCGTCGTCGCGGCCGCGATATGGCCATCTCCCTTTCGGTGACCCTTGAGGAGGCGGCACTCGGTTGCAAAAAGACGATCAGCTATGACCGCCTTGCCCCCTGCGAGGATTGCAACGGCACCGGTAGGGCCGAGGGCGCACAGGAAAAGCAGTGCAGCCGCTGCCACGGCACGGGCTATGTGACGACGGTCCAGCGTTCTTTCCTGGGCCAGGTTCAGTCCTCTTCGCCCTGTCCCGACTGCCACGGCGAAGGCACGGTCATCGACCATCCCTGCGAGACCTGTGACGGTCAGGGCCGCACGCCTTCGCACGAAAAGATCGATATCGATATTCCCGCCGGCGTTTCGACCGGTCGCCAGCTGCGCGTGAGCGGTTTTGGCGAGGCCGGCCTTCGCGGCGAGCCGTCGGGCGACCTGATCGTCAACGTGCGCGTCGCCGACCACGAGCGTTTTAAGCGCAACGGCGACGACCTGTACCTCGTGAGCGATATCTCGATTGCGCAGGCTGCGCTCGGATGCGAGATCGAGGTCGAGGGCATTATGCCTGACGAGGTCGTCAAGGTGTGCGTCCCCGCTGGCGCCCAGTACGGCGACACCGTGAGCGTCAACAATTACGGCATGCCGCGTATCGGCGGTGGCGGTTCGCGCGGTCGTCTGATCGTGCAGCTGCGTGTGGTCGTCCCCACGAACCTTTCCAATAAGCAGCGCGAGCTGCTTCGCGCCTTTGCCGACGAGATGGGCGATGACGTCGCATCCGGTAAGAAGTCGGTGACCGACCGTATCAAGAGTGCCCTCGACGACATCCTCGATTAAGGAGCCCGCGTGCTCGCACCTCATATCTCTGTCGTCAACCTCGGCTGCCGTGTCAACCGGGTTGAGTCCGACCGTATCACTGCCGATCTAATGCGCCTGGGCTTTGCGATGGTGGAGCCTCAGGATGCTGAGCTGATCGTCATTAACACCTGTGCCGTTACGGGCGAGGCCGAGGCCAAGACCCGTAAGGCCGTTCGCCATGCGCTGGCCTATCCAAACGAGCCCTATGTGGTCGTGACCGGATGCGTGGTCAATCTGCATCCCGAGGAGCTGCTGGAGCTCTCGGACCGCGTGATCGCCGAGCCGTCCAAGATCGATGTCGCCGAACGCGTCTGTGAGGTGCTGGGCGTTGAGTCCGATGACGTTCCCGCCTGCAGCGACGGCGAGGTTGTCGACGCGCTCGGTCGCTCGCGTCTGGGCGTGAAGATCCAGGACGGCTGCAACCATCGTTGCACCTATTGCATTGTGTGGAAGGCCCGCGGCCCCGAGCGCTCCGTGCCGGTCGAGTCCGTGCTCGAGCAAGTTCGCGAGGCACAGGAGGCCGGCGTGCCCGAGGTGGTGCTGACGGGTGTGAACCTGGGCGCCTACGATGGCAAGAGCGCGACTGATGAACACGTCGAGATCGATGAGCTGCTCGAGGCGATCATGGAGCGCACGTCCATTCCGCATGTGCGCATTTCCTCGGTCGAGCCCATGGATATCTCCGAGTCCCTGCTTAAGGTCATGGCGCGCTATCCGAAGCGCATCGCCCCGTTTTTACACCTGCCCGTGCAGTCCGGCTGCACCAGGACACTGCATCGCATGGGCCGTCCCTATAGCGCCGAGGCCTTCGAGGAAACGGTGCGCATGATTCGCACCAACTTGCCTCAGGTGTCCCTTTCGTGCGATGTCATCGTCGGTTTTCCCGGTGAGACGGACGAGGAGTTTGAGGAGTCGCTGGCACTGTGCCGCCGTGTGGGCTTTTCGCGTATGCACGTGTTCCGCTACAGCAAGCGTCCCGGTACCCTTGCTGCCGATATGCCCGACCAGGTGCCGCCCGAGGTTATGGCCGAGCGTAGCCGCCGCATGAGGGCCGCGGCGCAGGAACTCGCCATTGCCGACGCTCGCCGTCGCGTGGGAACCGTCGAGCGTGCCGTGCTTGAGTATGGCGACAACCTGACGCTCGGTTCGTTCCATCATGCCCGTCTTGACGATACCTGTGGACTCACAGCCCCGTGCCTGCTCGATGTTGCTATCATCGGAGTCGATGATTCCGGCTTGGTCCATGCACGCAGGGAGGTTCATGGAAGCCTCGAAGATTAGACTTACCGTTCCCGAGGGTATTGACCCCTCGCGCGTTTTGGGCGCCGGCGACGGTGTCCTTCGTGCACTCGAGAGTTTGGTTCGTGCCCATGTGGTCGTCCGTGGCGACAGCATCGCCGTGAGCGGTGACCCGGACGAGGTCGAGCTCGTGGCGCGTTTTTTCGACCATACTTTTCGCGAGGCGGCCGCCGGACGCACACTGTCTGCCGACGATGTCTCTCGCTGCCTGGCCGTCTTGCGCGACGGTGAGCACGAGGCTACATCGCTTCGCGATGATGTGCTGCTTTCGTATCGCGGCCGTGTCATTCGCCCCAAAACGCTCGGCCAAAAGCGTTACGTGGATGCCATCCGCTCGCATACCATCACGTTTGGTCTAGGTCCTGCCGGTACCGGTAAGACCTATCTGGCCATGGCGCTCGCCGTTGCCGCGCTCAAGCGTCACGAGGTGGGCCGTCTGATCTTGACGCGTCCGGTTGTCGAGGCGGGGGAGAACCTGGGCTTTTTGCCCGGTACCCTCGAGGAAAAGATCGACCCCTACATGCGTCCGCTCTACGACGCCCTTTTTGACATGATGGATCGCGAGCGCACCGATGAGCTCATGGAGCGCGGCGTGATCGAGATCGCCCCGCTTGCCTACATGCGCGGCCGCACGCTGAGCGATGCCTTCGTGGTGCTCGACGAGGCGCAAAATACCACGCCCGAGCAGATGAAGATGTTCCTGACGCGCCTGGGCTTTAACTCCAAGTTTGTGATTACCGGCGACCTGAGTCAGCGCGACCTGGTGGGTCGTCGCGGCGGTCTTGCCGACGTCGAGCAGATTTTAGGCCGTGTCGACGATGTCGCATTTTCTCACCTCGAGCGTGCCGACGTGGTGCGCCATGCCTTGGTGGGGCGTATCGTCGAGGCATACGATGCTTATGATGATGTGCGCGAGAAACGCGTGCACGACCGAAAGGAGTCCCGTTGAGTGTATTGATCAGCAACGATGCCGAGCTCGATACGCTGCTCGACGCGCAGGAGGTAGAGCACATCTGCGAGGTCGTGCTTGCCGCCGAGGGCGTTGAGCGTGAAGTCGAGATTTCCCTTTCATATGTCGATGAGGACGAGATGCACGAGCTCAACCACGAGTGGCGCGGTATCGACCGTACCACCGATGTCCTCTCGTTTGAGTGCGACTCGGCCTTTGACGAGGATATTCCCGCCGACGAGACGCTCGAGCTCGGCGATATTATCCTGGCCCCGCAGGTCATTACCCGTCAGGCCCCCGGCTTTGGTAATAGCCCTGCCGACGAGTGCCGCCTGATGCTCGTGCATGGCATGCTGCACCTGCTGGGGTATGACCACATTGAGGACGACGAGGCCGAGGTCATGGAGGCCCGCGAGGATGCCATCCTGCGCGATCTGGCGCTCGAGCGCGGCGAGGACCCCAAGTTGGTCCACGTCGGTCCCATCACCAACCATGCCCACGACTAGGAGCCGTCTATGATTCCCGGATCGAACAAGGACCATCCGTCCTTTTTAAAGTCGTTCTCCTACGCCATGGAGGGCTTTGTCACCGCCGTTAAAACCGAGCGCAACATCAAAGTCATGCTCGTGGCGGGCGTGTGTACCGTCATTGCCGGCTGCATTGTCGGCCTCGACATTGCCGAGTGGGCCACGGTTATCATCTGCTGTGGCCTGGTGATTCACGGCGAGCTGTGCAATACCGCTATGGAGGCGATCGTCGACCTGGCGACCCAGGAACTTCATCCGCTGGCAAAGCGCGCCAAGGATATCGCCGCCGCTTCCGTGTACGTTCTTTCCATTACCGCCGCAATCGTGGGCCTGCTAGTCTTTGCCCACGCGCTTGGCTTTATTTAGAAAGGGATTCCCATGTCCGACAATATGCAGCCTACTGACGAGGTTTTGGACGACGAGGTTCTCGATGAGGTCGAGGATACCGATTCGCTTGACGAGGTCGAGGAATTCGACCCGTTTGAGGGTATGAGCGACGAGGAGCTCGATGCCCTATGTGACGAGGACGAGACGTCTCTGGGCTTTGGCGATGTGGAGCCCGGTTTTCGCAGCGGCTTTGTGGCCCTGGTCGGTCGTCCCAACGCCGGTAAGTCCACGCTGCTCAACGCCTGCTATGGCAAAAAGGTCGCCATTACCTCTCCGGTGGCTCAGACGACTCGCCGCCGCATGCGCGCTGTGGTTAACCGCCCTGGCTATCAGCTGGTCTTTGTCGATACCCCGGGTATTCATAAGCCCAAGGACGGTCTGGGCTCCGAGCTCAACAAAAGCGCCCTGTTCGAGCTCAACGACGTTGACGTCGTCGCGTTTTTGATTGATGCCACCAAGCCCATCGGCAGGGGAGACGCCTGGGTTGCCGAGCGCGTCAGATGCGCCCGTTGCAAGAAAGTCCTGGTGCTCACCAAGGCCGATGAGGCCGACCCCGCGCAGGTCATGGAGCAGCTTAAGGCAGCGCATGAGCTTATGGAATACGACGACGAGATCGTGACCTCGTCGGTGAAGAACTTCAACGTCGACGCCTTCATCGAGACCGTTGCCCACTTTTTGCCCGAGGGCCCGCGTTGGTTCCCCGAAGACATGGGTACCGATGCTTCCGACGAGACGCTTGTTGCCGAGTTTGTGCGCGAGAAGGTCTTGCGCCGCACCCGCGACGAGATCCCGCACTCCGTTGGCGTGATCTGCGATGCGCTCGAGCAGACCAAGAAGGTGCTGCGCGTGCACGCCACAATTTACGTCGAGCGCGAGGGTCAAAAGGGCATCATCATCGGCAAGGGCGGCGAGATGATCAAGCATATCGGTATCGACGCCCGTCGCGATCTTGAGCGCATCTTTGGCACGCAGGTCTTTTTGGAGCTGGACGTGAAGGTCAAGGCCGGCTGGCGCGACGACGAGGCCCAGATTCGCCGCTTTGGCTACAACGCCGAGGACTAAGGGCGCGCGGCGCGCATGGCAGGCTCCCGGACATATCGCACGAAAGTGCTCGTCCTCGACAAGACCAAACTCAAGGAAACCGATCTGATATTGACGATGCTTGACGAGCGAGGCCGCCAGGTGCGTGCCGTGGCAAAGGGCGCGCGCAAGCCTGGCGGTCGCTTGGCGGCGCGCTGCGAGTTGTTCTGCACGGTGGATATGCTGCTCGCGCACGGACGCTCGCTCGACATCGTGTCGCAGGCCGAGTTGTTGGAGGCTCCCCTTGGCGCCGCCCCCGATTACGAGGCGACCTGTGCGGCGAGTGCGATTGCCGAGGTCGCGCGTGTGTGTTCGTTTGAGGATGCGGAGGATCCGTTTACCTTTGCCATTTCCTCGCGCGCCTTGGAACTTGTGGGCGGCGGCCTCGATACGGCGCACATGGACCTCCTGGTAGCCGCCTTTGTCTTTAAGCTGCTGTCGCATATCGGGTATCGCCCCGATTTTTCTGCCTGCGTGTCGTGCGGCGACCCTATGCTGTCGTATTTTTCGCCCCAGGCCGGCGGGCTCATGTGCGGGTCGTGCGCGTCGAGCGTTCCCGGTGCCGAGCTCGTGTCGACCGGTGAGGTCGCATGGCTGCGCGCCCTTATGGGCATGACCTTCGACGAGCTTATGGTTCAAAAGATCGATCCGCATACTGCGGCGTTTTTGCTCGGGCTTTCGCATATCTGGGCAGCAACACATACCGATCAGCGGCTCCGTGCGATGGAATTCATGTTGGGTCGGTGATGATGCGCAGGCACAGGCTGCTTGTGGTAACATACCGACCTGTTGGTACCTCGACCTTGGTTGTTCGCTCCACCGGCGGCTTCCCAGTCCGAGGCGAATCGAGTCGCCCGCGGGCGACGTAAAACGAAAGGTGAAACAATGACTGTTTCCAAAGAGCGCAAGGCGGAGCTGACTGCCCAGTTCGGTAACACTCCGGTCGATACCGGTAACCCCAAGGTTCAGGTTGCCATCCTGTCCGAGCGCATCAAGGAGCTGACCGAGCACATGAAGTCCCACCAGAAGGACTTCCACACCCGTCGTGGTCTGCTTATGCTCGTCGGCCGCCGTCGTCGTCTTCTCTCCTACATCAAGAAGAACGACATCGTCGAGTACCGTGAGCTCATCAAGGCTCTGGGCATCCGCGACAACATCCAGTAAGGATTTGTACATGCTAAGAGCGTCCTGCGCAGCGGGGCGCTCTTTTTGTGTAAGGGCGTGAACAATCACGCTCTGAAGCGTGGCGGGGGCAGGGGGCCCGCGTCACATGAGAAGCCCGCAGGCAAGGGGCCTGTGGGGTAAAGGAGAACAATGACACTCGTATCCAAGACCTTTGAGC
>DBFOPE010000232.1:0-7087 GCA_048429085.1 Collinsella sp. | reverse complement strand
CAAGCCCGACGAGGCCGAGCAGAAGACCGCTTCTGGTCTGTATATCGCCAGCAACGCTCAGGAGAAGCCGCAGCGCGGCACCATCGTTGCCGTTGGCGCCGGCAAGGTCAACGACAAGGGTGAGCGCATCCCCATGGACGTTCAGGTCGGCGACGTTGTCATCTACGGCAAGTTCGGTGGCAACGAGGTCAAGGTCGACGGCGAGAAGTATCTGCTGATGCGTGCCGACGACATCTACGCCGTCGTCGAGGCCTAATCTCACCAGGCTCTCTGATTCGTCTTTGAGCGCGCCCGCCGCATAGGACTCGGAAGCGGCGACGCGAGTCACATTTCTTTTGGAGGATTACCTACCATGGCAAAGAACATTACGTTCAACACCGATGCCCGCGCTAAGCTCGCAAAGGGCGTCAACACTCTGGCCGACGCCGTTACCGTCACCATGGGCCCCAAGGGCCGTTACGTCGCTCTGCAGCGCACGTTCGGTGCCCCGACCATCACCAACGACGGCGTTTCCGTCGCTAAGGAGATCGAGCTCGAGGACAACATCGAGAACATGGGCGCTCAGTTGGTGAAGGAGGTCGCCACCAAGACCAACGACACCGTGGGTGACGGTACCACCACCGCAACCCTGCTCGCTCAGGCCATCGTCAACGACGGTCTGCGCAACGTCGCTGCTGGCGCCAACCCGCTGGCCATCCGTCGCGGCATCGACAAGGCCGTCAACGCCGCCGTCGCCGAGATGAAGAAGCAGGCCAAGCCGGTCGAGACCAAGGAGCAGATTGCTTCCGTCGGTACCATCTCCGCCGGTGACCCCGAGGTCGGCGAGAAGATCGCGGAGGCCATGGAGGTCGTGGGCAAGGACGGCGTCATCACCGTCGAGGATTCCCAGACGTTCGACATCACCATCGACACCGTCGAGGGTATGCAGTTCGACAAGGGCTATGTCTCCGCTTACTTCGTCACGGATAACGACCGCATGGAGGCCGTGATGAAGGATCCGTACATCCTCATCACCGACCAGAAGATCTCCAGCGTCCAGGACATCATGCCCGTTCTCGAGGCTGTCCAGCGCGCTGGTCGTGGCCTGCTCATCATCGCTGAGGACATCGACGGCGAGGCTCTGCCCACCCTCGTCCTCAACAAGATCCGTGGCGCTCTCAACGTCTGCGCCGTCAAGGCCCCGGGCTACGGCGATCGCCGCAAGCGCATCCTCGAGGACATCGCCGTCCTCACTGGTGGCCAGGCTGCTCTGGACGAGCTGGGTGTGAAGGTCGCTGACATCACCGCCGATATGCTCGGTACCGCTAAGTCCGTCACCATCTCCAAGGACAACACCGTCGTCGTCGGCGGCGCTGGCTCCAAGGAGGCCATCGACGCCCGTATCGCTCAGATCAAGGGCGAGATGGAGAACACCACCTCTGACTTCGACCGCGAGAAGCTCCAGGAGCGCCTGGCCAAGCTCTCCGGTGGCGTTGCCGTCATCAAGGTTGGCGCTGCTACCGAGTCCGAGCTCAAGGAGATCAAGCATCGCGTCGAGGACGCCCTGCAGGCTACCCGCGCTGCTGTCGAGGAGGGCATTGTCGCTGGTGGCGGCGTCGCCTTCATGGACGCTGCTCCTGCGCTCGACGCTGTCGAGATCGACGACCCCGAGGAGAAGATCGGCGTCGACATCGTCAAGAAGGCTCTGACCGCTCCGGTCGCCACCATCGCCAAGAACGCTGGCTTTGAGGGTGCTGTCGTGGTCGACAAGGTTGCCGAACTGCCCGCCGGCCAGGGTCTCAACTCTGCCAACGGCGAGTGGGGCGACATGATCGAGATGGGTGTCCTCGACCCCGTCAAGGTCAGCCGCGTCACCCTGCAGAACGCTGCTTCCGTCGCCAGCCTGATCCTCATCACCGAGGCTACTGTCTCCGATGTGCCCAAGAACACTCAGCTTGAGGATGCTATCGCTGCTGCCACCGCTGGTCAGCAGGGCGGCGGTATGTACTAAGGCCGACAAGGTCTAGAACTCCCACCGGGAATCCGGGGGCGTGACGGGGTTTCTCTCCGGAACATTCCGCAGGACGCAAAGAGACTCCGCAGCGCGAAGCGCGATGCGGAGCCTCTTTGCATGTCCGAGGACGTTCCGGAGAGAAACCCCGTCACGCCCCCGGATTCCCTGCGTTTACGGCCTTGAGGTCGGCTCGCGGAGAAAGACGTGGTTGTGGGGGATACGTATCCCGGTTGCTGTTTCGCGGCAAAGCCGCGAAAAGCGCACCACTTTGGGGTGAGTGGGAGACGTGGTTGTTACGGCAACTGGTCTCCACCACAAATTACCCTTGGCATACTTGCGCGAAAACCTGCCCGTGCTACACTTGCAATTGCTGTTTCAGGGCGGGGTGAAATTCCCCACTGGCGGTAAATCGGGCGGTGCCAAAGGGGTGCCGTGGCGCAGACGAGGCGTCTGCGACCGAGCCGATGAGTCCGCGACCCGTGCATGCGTTGGTTCGCATGCCGGCTGAACTGGTGAGACCCCAGTACCAACGGTTAGAGTCCGGATGAAAGAGGCAGGTGATCTTATGTCTGAACAGTCGCAGCATATCCATTTTGAGAACACGAATAGGTGGAGCACCAAACAGCTCGTTACCATGGCGTTGATGTGCGCCTTGGGCGCCCTGTTTATGTACGTGCAGCTGCCCATTCTTCCTTCGGCGCCATTTTTGACGTATGACCCGTCGCTGGTGCCGGCGATGGTGTGCGGATTTGCGTATGGCCCCGGTGCTGGTACCGCTGTTGCAGCCATGGCGATCGTTATCCATGCGCTCACTACGGGTGACTGGGTCGGCGCGCTTATGAACCTGGTTGCCACGCTGGGCTACATTCTACCCGCGGCTATTGTCTACCAGAAGATGCATACCTATAAGGGTGCCGTGATTGGCCTGGTGCTCGGCGTTATTGCCGCTACGGCGTTGTCTATGGTCGCAAATCTTACCATTGGCGTATGGTTCTGGTATGGCTCGGTCGATGTGATTGCCCCGCTCATGATTCCTGCGGTGCTGCCGTTCAACCTTATCAAGACCGTGCTCAACTCGGTGCTGACGCTTGCGGTGTACAAGGCGGTCTCCAACCTCATCACGCCCAAGAAGGACCAGGTCAAAGGCCGCGCATGATTGAGTGTCGGGGCGTTTCCTTTAGCTATGACGGTGCCGCGCCGGCACTCGACGGCGTCGATCTGAACATCGAGGATGGCGAGTTTTTCTGCATCCTTGGTGGCAATGGGTCGGGCAAGTCGACGTTTGCCAAGCATCTGAATGCACTGTTGCAGCCCGATGCGGGCACGGTACGCGTCAACGGCATGGATGCGTCCGATCCCGAGCTGGTTTACGACATTCGTTCGACCGCGGGCATGGTATTCCAGAATCCCGATGACCAGCTGGTGGCAACGCTTGTCGAAGATGACGTTGCGTTTGGTCCCGAAAACCTTGGCGTGCCGTCGGCGCAAATTGCGCGGCGCGTACGCGAGGCGCTGAAGGGTGTGGGCCTGGTGGGCTTTGAGCGTCACGAGACCCATGCGCTTTCGGGCGGCCAAAAGCAGCGCGTGGCGCTTGCCGGCGTGCTCGCCATGGAGCCGCGCGTGCTCATTTTGGATGAGGCTTCTTCGATGCTCGATCCACGTGGACGCAAGGGCCTCATGAAGGCTTGCCACGCGTTGCACAATCGTGGCATGACCATCGTGATGATTACGCACTTTATGGAAGAGGCCGCCGAGGCCGATCGTGTCGCGGTGTTTCAGGCGGGTCGCGTTGCCATGCTCGGTAAGCCCGAGGAAATCTTGACGCGGGCGGACGAACTTGCGCAGCTCAACCTGGATATGCCGGTGTCGTGCTGCCTAGGTAGGGCACTTCGTGAGAAGGGCGTTTCCGTTTGCGCGCAGGTGCGCGAGGCAGATATGGTCGCCGAGATTGCACAGGCTTATGCCGAGCGGAGCGGGACGGACATCGCAGGGCAGCCTTCCGCATCCGATTCTCATGTGCTTGACAATGGATCCTCTGCGGCCGACGGGATAGCCGCGTCGGAGCCCGTTATCGAGATTTCGCACCTCTCGCATAGTTACTCGCTGAGCGCCCGCGAGCGCCGTCGATGGCGCAAGCGCTCGACCACTGCGGACGCATCGAGCAAACAAGCTCTTTGGGGCAACGATCCAAACAGCCCCTGGGCGCTACGTGATGTTTCGCTGACGGTGCGCCGCGGCGAGTTTCTGGGATTGGCGGGTCATACCGGCTCGGGTAAATCGACGCTGGTTCAGCATCTCAACGGGTTGATTCGTCCGCAGGAGGGAAGCGTTTGCGCGCTGGGGCTCGACCTATCAAGCAAGAAAGACGCCGCCGCGGTTAAGGCCAAGGTCGGCGTGGTGTTTCAGTATCCCGAGCGCCAGCTATTTGCCGAGACCGTGGCGCAGGACGTGGCGTTTGGCCCGCGCAACCTTGGCCTGCCAGAAGACGAGGTTGCACGCCGTGTCGCATCATCGCTTGCGCGCGTGGGCCTCGACCTTGCCGCGATAGGCGACAAGAACCCCTTTGAGCTTTCGGGCGGCCAGCAGCGCCGCGTGGCGTTTGCCGGCGTGCTCGCCATGGAGCCCGAGGTGCTGGTGCTCGACGAGCCCATGGCGGGGCTCGATCCGGCTGCGCGCGGGGATTTCCTGGGGCTCATCGATCGACTCCATCGCGAGGGCCTGACTGTTGTCATGGTTTCGCATAGCATGGATGACCTGGCAAATTGCTGTGACCGTATCGTTGTGATGAACGAGGGCGCCGTGTTTGCCGAGGGAACGCCCGCGCAGGTGTTTGCGCGCGCGAACGAGCTCAAATCGATCGGCCTGGGCGTTCCTGCCGCCCAGCGCATGGCGCTGGCGCTTGCGCAAGCCGGTGTGCCGCTCCGCTGCGACAAGCTTTATACGGTTGAGGCGCTAGCCGACGAGTTGGCCGGCTTGCTGCTGGGCTGCGCGGACGTGCCTTTGAGGGTTCCGTGTCAGGCTGGTTCCAAGGCGCCCACGCGAGAGGAGGGCTGCTAATGGAGGCGTTCTCATTTGGTAGCTACTATCCTGGGGATAGCGCGGTGCATCGCCTGGATCCGCGTACTAAGTTGCTCCTAGGTTTCGCATTTCTGATCACCGTGCTCACCGTCGGAAGCTTTTGCGGGCTGGTTCCGGTCGCATTTTTTGTCGTGCTGGTCTATCTCGCAGCCCGGGTGCCGTTGCGCCGGGTCCTATCATCGATGGCACCATTGCTGGCGATTGTCGTGGTGGTCGCGGTGCTCAACCTGTTTTCCGACCAGAGTGGCCGCATCCTGTGGCAGCTTGGCTTTTTGCAGGTGAGCGAGGGCTCGCTGCGTTCTGCGGCGTTTGTGGCGTGCCGCCTGACGTTGATGATGGCCGGCATGAGCGCCATTACACTCACCACGCCGACGCTCGACCTTACCGCGGGCTTTGAACGTCTGCTCGCACCATTTGCGCGCGTGGGGCTTCCGGCGCACGAGCTCGGCATGATTATGGGTATCGCGCTGCGGTTTATGCCGCAATTTGCCACCGAGATGAAACAGACGGCCGATGCACAGGCAAGTCGCGGCGCGCGCGTGACGGGCGGTCCGCTCGGCGGTGTGCGCATGCTCGGCAGTGTGGCGATTCCGCTGTTCACCGGCGTGTTCCGTCATGCCGAGACGCTTTCGGCCGCCATGGATGCGCGCTGTTATCACGGCGAGCAGGGACGCACGCGTCTGCATGCGCTTGCGTTTGGCCGGGGGGATGTACTGGCAGCGCTGGCGATGGCGCTGCTGGTGACATGCGTTGTCGTTATCAATCTTCAACTCGTCTAAGCTCGATTCGAGCGCAAGAAAGGGGTCTCTATGACCGACATCGATCGCACGGCTCAGCTCGAGCGCGCCTGCTCGTATCTCAGGCGCATTCCGGCGTGGTATCTTGCCACGACCGATGCGAGCGACGGGCATCAGCCCCGCGTGAGGCCGTTTTCGTTTGCCATGGTCGATGATGGCAAGCTGTGGTTTTGCACGTCGCGCGACAAGGACGTGTGGGTGGAGTTGAGCGCGAATCCCAAGTTTGAGGTATCGGGCTGGAAGCCGGGGGAGTGCTGGATCGTGTTAACTGGCGAGGCCGCGCTCGAGGACGATGCATTCGTGAGCGACAAGGTGCGCCAAGCGGGCTTTAAGCACATGGTGGGCATTGGCGAGCAACACGATAGCGCCAACGATGGCCGCCTTGCATTCTTCTCGGTCCGCAACATCGCCGCACGGTTCTGCGATATCGACGGCAGCGAAGAGCGCCTCGAGCTCTAATTTCCCAAATTGACTACCCATTCCAAAAAGACTGGTCAGGCGACAGGAGGAAACGTGGACGGATTGAATACGGTGCTGGAGTATCTGACGTCGGTGCCGGCGTGGTATCTGGCGACGAGCGTGGGCGGGCAGCCGCATGTGCGTCCGTTCTCGTTTGCGCAGATTCAGGACGGCAAGCTGTGGTTTGTGACAGCGCGCACCAAAGATGTGTGGCAGGAGCTGCTGCAAAACCAGCGCTTTGAGGTCACGAGTTGGTGGCCGGGCCATGGTTGGTTGATCCTGCGCGGGCGTGCGGGGCTGGAAGACCGGGCTTCGAGTGAAATGCGCGAGGCCGGATGGAAGCATCTTGAGCGCTTGAGCGAGCACTATGAGGGGCCTAACGACCCCGCGCTCGTCTTCTTTAGCGTCGAGGATCCTGAGGCATTTATCTGCAATCATGACGAATGGGTGCCGGTTGAGCTCTAGCCAGCTGGCTCATCCTAACAACTTAGTTTTCGCATGGGCGGACCCCGTGTTGCCCGGCACCGTAAGGAGTGCCGGTCAATACGAGGCCCGCTCTATTTGTCAATTCCTTCAAGCGAATGTGTCGGGAATGTTTCAATGCATGAACATGCAAGCTATTTACGTATTCATGCATCTTTTGGTGCTAAAGTTTCAACCCACTTCATAACGACCGCTGCGAAATGCGCATCGGTGCATAAATCGCAGACAAGGAGTCTGATATGTCTTTGAAGGTTGGAATCGTCGGCGCGGCTGGATA
>DBFOPE010000231.1:0-36173 GCA_048429085.1 Collinsella sp. | reverse complement strand
GGCCAGTGCCGAATCGACAAAGTCGGACGCGATAATGCCAACGTGCTTGAGGCAATCTGACTTTGTTTTATCGCTGCCGCTGGGATTGATGTACTGGCTCTTGTACAGATGCTCGTTGACCACTCGCGCCGCGGTAAAAGGGTTGTTTTGCGTGCAGCTAGTGTAGTTGATAAACCAGCAGCGCTCCGTTGCCTGCACCGTTGTCCCGTCCGCGGCAGTGATATCTACGGTGCTGCGCTCGAACTCGGACGCTGCCTTCAGGGCCATATCGACCCAGTCGATCTTACTGGATCCCGTGCAGTTGTAATGGTCTTGGGCATATACCGCTGTGCTATAGGGCTCTTTGTCGCCCGTATTGCCCGCAGCCTCAAAGCCTTGCTCGTATTTCACGAGGCACATGGACTTTCCGGAATGCGCCTTGATCTTGTCATCCCATTCGGTGAGGTCGAGGCCCCACGTGTGGCCGTCTACGCTGTCGCCGGCGAGTTTAAATCGACGCAGCAGGACGATCTTTCCGCGCACCTCGTTCAGTGTGGGGACATGGCTCGACGTATAGAACAGATCGGAGTTATTGTCCATAACATTGGCGAAAGCCGTCGTAATGCTTTCGTCGGTAGCTTCGTCGTTGCCTCGTGACACCAGCATGATGAGCGCTTCTGACGGGTTTTCGTTCAAAAATGTTTTGAAGTAACCGATGACATCGGAGAGATGTATAAAGCCCCCGTCTTTTTTGAGCAAGTAGCATATTCCATGGTCGATGCCGGGGTCGCCTTTATCGTTGTTCTTTCCAAGTCGGATATCAAAATAGCGAATGCCTTCGAGCAACTGCGTGGGGATGTAATCCTGCTGGCACTTTGCAAGCGAGGTTTGGGGCTCGGTGTCGTTGTCGACGCTGCAGGTGCTTGAATCATGCGTGCCCGGGATGCTCAGCTCGTCGAGGTATTTGTTGCCGTCGACGTATTTCATCCAGCATGGTCCGTCGACGTAGCTGCTATACGTGGTCCAGTCGATGCTGCTAACTGTGGCATTGGTCTTGTCCATGCTGTAGCCGACAAGCTCGAGCTCCCACGGAACGCTCTTACTCTTATGGCAGATCTTATTGTTGTCCTGGTCTTTGCCGTCCTTTTCTATGGCCAGGTACTTAATGTCTTTTTTCTCGGTTTCTTTCTCGACCGTGCGGTCTCGGATGATATAGGTACCGTTTGATTGACGCTTGAACGCAAAAGAGCGACTGGCCTTGCCGTCATGCTCGCCACTCCATACGTGGATGACCTTTCCATCTTTGTCCGAGTCGCCATCGACCGACCAAATGCTGTAGCCCGTCTTCTTGTGCTCTTCGAAATTGAGCAAGGTGCGGATAGCATACCAGTTTGTATCGTCATTCTTGGTCGTTACGTTCTCAAGGATGAGCTTGCTGGACGTGCCGTCATTAAACAGGTGGCAGACGTTGCCGATGACGTTGCCGTCTTCGTTGACGCTCGCGGTGCGAAAATAGCCCGCGGGGCGAAGGCGAATGACGAACTTGTCGAGGGTGGCCGCCGATGTGGGCGTGTCTTCTGCAAATGCCGCGCGCATGGGAAGGCCCAATCCCGCGGTTTCGGGCAGGCTTGCAAGCGGCGACAACGCCGCAAGTCCTAGGCCCAGCGTAAATGCTCGACGACTGATGGCGTGGTGTTCGGTCATAACTCCTCCATTCGCAGGGTGCGGTTATGCACTCATTTTGGTCACTATACTGCCCGGATGTTTAAAGGTGTCGGCTTAAATTGTGTGCGCGGCGCTATAAATCGGCGGGTGGACGTGTTGGGGTGCTTGCCGTTTTCGTACCGTTGCCACATTTGGGGTGGTTCCGGCGTCCGGCATCCTGCGTTCGTCGGCTACCGGCATAAGAAAAGGAGGGTCGGTTTACCGGCCCTCCCTTAGTACGAAGCGCTGGGGCACCGCCGCTTGTTGGCACTGCGCTCGTGTTTTTCGTTGCGCTCGCGAGTCGCTTAGCGCTTAATCTCGATATCGTCGAGCTTAACATCCATGGCCTCGGTCTTGGCCTTGGCGATATCATCGGCAAATTCCAGAGACTTCATCATGGTTTCGACGGCATCCTTGTGCTCCTCGACATTGTCGATGCGCACGTAGACGCTGCCGCCGCCTGCTTCGGTGAAGTACTCAGTCGTCACGCCGCCCGAGTGTGTATAGGAAGCGTTGCGCCAAGTCTTGCCGTTGTACTTGACGGGGTCATTCTCGGTCCATTCAAAGCTGGCATTCCACTTTGCCTCGTAGTCGAACAGCTCGTCGGCGTTCTTGTCAGAGTCGAAGACGGGGATGAAGCGATCGCTGGCGTGCTCGCTCTCGGTGAACTTAAACTGGGCCCTGTCGGCGGTATCGCCTGCGACGTCGGTGACCTCGACGCCCTCGGGGACCTCGACCTTAAACCAGATGAAGTCGGTCCTCATATCCACGGCTGGCTTTTCTGCTCCGCCGCCACCGCCACTGCCGGTAGCGCCGCCGCTTCCGCCACAACCCACCAGGGCAACTGCGGCAAAGAGACTGATGCAGAGGGTGAGAATCGCAAAGGCCTTCTTTTTCATGGTCGTGTCCTCCTCGATCTGTAACCGCCCATGGATTACTTGCCTTTACTGTACGCGCGGACGGCTCGCTAGGGTGGGCCATGTGTCCCATTCTGGGGGCTGGATTTGCGCCGATAAGTGGCAATGTTTTGCTGAACAAAAAGAGGGGAGGGCCGATGTTGTCGGCCCTCCCCGGGGTTGGGTGCCCGTTGTTTTAATGGGGCGCGCGCACGTGGGTGTGTGCGGGGTCCCGTTACTTGATCTCGATGCTCGAAATCTCGACTTCGCGTGCCTCGGCAACTGCCTTCGCCATGTCATCGGGGAACTCGATGGAGTTGAGGAGCGTCTCGGCTTCTTTCTTATGCAGATCGAAGTTCGAGATGAGGACGTAGGCGCTTCCCGGCTCAACGTCGGTAAAGAGGAGGGTTGAGACGCCGCTGTTGTCCTCGTACGTTCCGACGAGCCACGTCCTGCCGTTATACTCGACGGACCCGCCATCCTTCCACTGGAACGTATCACCTTTCTTTTCTGCCTGGTCGGCGTGGGATTCCTCTGCCGTCAGCGCTTTTTTCCAAACGGGGATAAAGCGATCGGCCGAACCGTTCTCGTCTTCGGGGAAGGTGAGCTGGACCCTGTCGGCGTTCTTGCCAGCGGAGTCGCTTACGCCAACGCTCTCGGGCATCTCGACCTTAAACCAAATGAAGTCAGTCTTCTTGGCGACGGGGGCCTTTTCTTTGCTCTCGCTCTTAACGGCGCTGCCGCCCACGCCCGATGCGCTCCCGCCGCAGCCGACAAGGGCAAATGCGGCAAAGAGGGCGATGCAAAGGGAAAGGATCGATAGGGTCTTTTTCTTCATGGTGGCGTCCTCCTTGTCTGCCGGTGACATCACGGCGCCGCATGCTGTTGGGGTACTGATTGCGCTGGCGGCGGATGTCTCTGTGTACTGTGCGGCTTATGCCTCCGTTCATCGCTTGTGGCCGTTGCGCGGCCGTGCCCCAACGGGTTCCTTACTTATAGATATGCCCCAGTTTGTGCCGTTCGGGAGTCTCGAAAGGTGGGCCATGTGTCCCATGTTTGCGGCGCCGACGCCTATCGTTCGTCATAGAAATCCGCGATGGCCAGGTGTGCTGACGCTCATGTGCTTATGGGCTAGACTTAGCATCATTACGTGTTTGATGCGGTTGGTCGGCGGTTGCCGCCCGACCGATCTATATGACTTGAAGGTGCATACGTATGAGCCAAGAGATGATGGACAAGACCTGCCGTGGGTTTGCCGAGGCGCTGGCCGCGCGCGAGCCGGTTCCCGGCGGCGGTAGCGCGAGCGCCTTTGTGGGCGCGCTGGGCGCCTCGCTTTGCGGGATGGTTGCTCGCTACGGGGCGACCAATCCCGCGCTTAGCGATCGGGCGGACGATCTGACGCGTGCATTTGCCCAGGCAGACGAGTTGGCGCAGGAACTAGTGGGTCTGGTTGCCGAGGATGTTCGTGCATACGGCCAGGTGTCCGCATCGTATGACATTCCGCGCGAGGACCCGGCTCGACCCGCGGCGATTCAGGACGCGTTGCGCGTGGCGGCCATGCCGCCGTACCGGATCATGGATGCCTGCGGGCGCGCGCTGGCGCTGCTCGAGGACATGGCCGACAAGGGTTCGCGCCAGTTGCTGTCCGACGTGGCATGCGGTGCCGTGTTCTGCCGCGCCGCCATGCAAGGCGCGAGCCTGACGCTCTTTGCCAATACCACATCTATGAAAGACCGGGTGCGCGCCGAGGAACTCGAGGCGGCGTGCGATGAACTGCTGGATACGTGGTTGCCGCGCGCCGATGCACTGGCGCGCCGTGCTGCTGACGCCGCAAGGAAGAGGGGATAGCCATGGCCGAGCTGCTCAAGGGTGCTCCCGTTGCCCGTGCGTTAACCGAGGAACTTGCCGCTCATTGCGCCGCCCTGCGCGAACAGGGCATCGTGCCGACGCTGGCCATCGTGCGTGTGGGCGAGCGCGAGGACGACCTGTCCTACGAGCGCGGCGCCCTCAAGCGCTGCGAGAAGATTGGCATTGAGGCTCGCCGCGTTTTGCTTCCCGCCGATGTTTCGCAGGACGAGCTGTTGGCGGCTATTAAGGACATCAATGCCGACCCCGCTGTTCACGGCTGCCTGATGTTTCGTCCGTTGCCCGCTGGGCTTGACGGGGATGCAGTTGCCGCGGCACTCGAGCCCGCCAAGGATGTTGACTCCATGACGCCGGCCTCGCTGGTCGCCACGCTTTCGGGGCGAGGCGAGGGCTTTGCTCCTTGCACGGCAGAAGCCGTGTTGGCGTTGCTGGACCATTACAGCGTTGAGCTGGATGGGGCCAAGGTCGCGGTCGTCGGTCGGTCGCTCGTGATTGGCCGTCCCGTTGCCGCCATGCTTACGGCTCGCAATGCCACGGTGACGACGTGCCATACGCATACGCGCGACTTGGCTGCCGAGTGCCGTGCGGCTGATATTGTGGTTGCGGCCGTTGGACGCGCACGTACGATTGGCGCGGATGCGGTTCGCGAGGGCCAGACGATCATCGATGTGGGCATTAACTGGGACGAGGCCGCTGGCAAGCTGGTCGGTGATGTCGATTTTGATGCTGCGGAACCGATCGTTGGCGCAATTACTCCGGTGCCGGGCGGCGTGGGGGCTGTGACCACCGCGATTCTCGCCAAGCACGTGATCGAGGCGGCGGAGCGCGCATCGAAATAGGCGTTTTTTGCCCACAGGGGCTGCCGGGGCGGCGGTTTCGCCCTTTTTGCGCCGAAGCGATACACTGGTACCGTTTGATTTCTTCGCTCAAGGAGGATGCGCATGCCGTGCACAACGATTTTGGTTGGTAAGAACGCGAGCTACGACGGGTCGACGCTGGTTGCCCGCAATGAGGACTCGTCCAACGGGGTGTTTGAGCCCAAGCGCATGCGCGTAGTGCATCCCGACGAGCAGCCGCGTGTCTACACGAGTGTCCTGAGCCACCTGACCGTTGAACTGCCCGACAATCCCATGCGTTACACAAGCGTCCCCGACGTTGTCCCGGGTCATGGCATTTGGGCCGAGGCCGGCTTCAATGAGCTCAATGTTGGCATGTCCGCAACCGAGACGCTTACCACCAACGAGCGCGTCCGCGGCGCCGATCCGCTCGTGGACTACGTGCCCGCCAAGGGTAACGAGGGCGAGGACGGCTATGTTCCGGCGCAGCCCGGTGGCCTGGGCGAGGAGGACATGGTGACCCTGGTGCTGCCGTATGCCAAGTCCGCCCGCGACGGCGTGCGTGTCCTGGGCGACCTGGTCGAGCGCTACGGCACTTACGAGAACAACGGCATCGCCTTTAGTGACGTTGACGAGATCTGGTGGCTCGAGACCATCGGCGGCCACCACTGGATCGCCAAGCGCGTGCCCGACGACGCCTATGTGACCATGCCCAACCAGCTGGGTATCGATAGCTTTGACCTGGACGATGCCGAGGGCGCCCAGGCCGACCACATGTGCTCCGCCGACCTGCGCTCCTGGATGGCCGAGTGGCATCTGGACCTTACGCTGGGTGTTAAGGGCGACGGTCCCGCCGCGGTCTTTAACCCGCGCGAGGCCTTTGGCTCGCACAGTGACAGCGACCACGTTTACAACACGCCGCGCGCCTGGTACATGCAGCGCTGCCTCAACCCCAGCGATGTGTGGGACGGCCCCGACGCCGACTACACGCCCGAGAGCGACGATATCCCCTGGAGCCGCGTGCCCGAGCGCAAGGTGACCATCGAGGATATCAAGTACGTGCTTTCGAGCCACTACCAGGGTACGGAGTACGACTGCTACGGCAGCAAGGGCACGCCCGCCACGCGTGGTGCCTATCGTCCCATCGGCATCAACCGCAACAGCCAGCTTGCCGTGCTGCAGCTGCGCCCCTATGCGCAGCCGGCGTATCGCGCCGTGCAGTGGATGGCGTTTGGCTCCAACTCGTTTAACGCGCTCGTACCGCTGTACGCCAATGTCGAGACCATGCCCGAGTACTATGCCGACACGCAGGCTCGCGTGACGTCCGAGAACTTCTACTGGGCCAACCGCCTGATCGGCGCGCTGGCCGACGTCCGCTTCCATGAGTGCGGTCGCGCGGTCGAGGATTATCAGGAAAAGGTCGGCGGCATGGGCCACAAGCAGATTCACGACGTTGACGCTGTCGTAGCCGCGCTGTCCGAGGCCGAGGTGCCTGCCGAGCTCGCCCGCGCCAACGAGGCCTTTGCCGAGCTCGTGCGCGTGGAGACCGATGCCCTGTTGGGCAAGGTGCTCTACACCACGAGCTGCGCCATGAAGAACTCCTTCGCGATGAACGACAACGTAAGGTAAAGGCAACCTTGCAGCGAGCGAGCGGGGCAAACGCCGTCAAAGGCTTTGCCCCGCTCGATTTCTATCTTGGCGGTAAAACGATTTTGTGTCGTTCGCTCAATCTTGGGTACAAGAAGTCCAATGCAGTTGTTCACGATTGGAGCCAACCATGGTTATGAAATTCGATCAGCTTGTTAACGGTGCCATCAACGTGGGCTTCGGTGCCGCCGCCGTTGCCGTCGAGGGCGGCAAGAAGGTCCTCGACGACCTCAATACCAAGGGCGAGCAGGTCCGCAAGGACGCCGGCACCCCCGATATCGCCCGCAGCGTGTCCGATATGTTCGAGCAGGCCGGTGGCACCATTTCCGACCTGACCGAGCGTCTGGGCATGCAGGGTGAGACTGCGGCACAGCGCGTGCTCGACGAGCTCATCCTGGCCCGCGTCCGCGTTATGACCGTCCCCGAGCGCACGGCCTTTTTGGCCCATGTGCGCGACATCGTCGATTCGGTCGAGGATAACGTGACCTCGGTGCCCGTCGAGTCCGTTGAGCCCGACGATGCAGAGGGCACCGAAGAGACCGAGTAGCAGCGCAGATGGCAGATTCCACTACCGATTGCAACAATCTAGATCCCTTGGGTGACGAGGCGGCGGTTGTCGACGAGGTCGATGCCGCCGTCTCGGGCGCTAGCAAGAAGCCGCGCGCTGTCGATATGGTGCCCGAGGAGCCCGACGCGATGGCGCCGGATGAGGAATACCAGCTCACGCCGGCAGGCCGCCGCGAACGCATTGGGCAGATCGTTCGCCTGATCAAAAAGTACCGCGTATGGGATAACCTCACGCCGGTTCGCCTGCGCCGCCTGGTCGAAGAGCTTGGCCCCATGTTCGTCAAGATGGGGCAGATTCTGGCCAACCGGTCCGAGATTTTGCCGCAGCGGTTTTGCGACGAGCTCCGTCGCCTGCGCTCCGACGTAGAGCCGGTGCCATATGAGGTAGTGCTCCGCTGTCTGGAAGAGGAATACGGCCAGCGCCTGGGGCAGATGTTCGACGCGATCGACCCCAACCCGCTCGGTAGCGCGTCGCTCGCGCAGGTGCACCGCGCCCGTCTGGTGACGGGCGAGGACGTGGCCGTTAAGGTGCAGCGCCCCGGCGCGCAACAGGTCATGGCGCAGGATATCGACATCATCCGTTCGGTGGTGCGCATCGTTTCCAAGTTTGTCAACACCGATCAGTTTGTTGACCTGCACGGCGTGGTCGAGGAGCTGTGGACCTCGTTTCGCGAGGAGACCAACTTTTTGGCCGAGGCCAAAAACCTCAACGATTTCTATGACTTCCACAAAAGCGTGCACGGCGTTTCGTGTCCCAAATCCTACCTGGACCTTTGCACCGAACACGTGGTGGTCATGGACTACATCGACGGCATCTCCATTGCCGATCCCGAGCGCCTGGTGGCCGAGGGCTATGACCTGGAAAAGATCGGCTCGGCGATCGTCGAGGACTATTCGACGCAGGTGCTCGACGACGGCTTTTTCCATGCCGACTCGCATGCGGGAAACATCATCCTCAAGGACGGCATTGTCTACTTTATTGACCTGGGCATGGTCGGGCGCATGTCGAGCCACGACCGCGGTATCGTCAAGGATATGATCTTTGCCGTGGCCGAGGGCGATGTGCCCAAGCTCAAGGATTCGCTCATGCGCTTTGCCGTGACGCGCGGTGATTCGGCCGAGCTCGATCATTCGGCCTTTTTGTCCGATTTGGACTTTATCGTAGCCGACTTTGCAGGACTCGATCTTAAGGACCTGGATATCGGCGAGTTTTTGACCTCGTTGCTAAACCTGGCGCGCAGAAACGACGTTGAGCTGCCGAGCGTGGTGACGATGTTCGCCCGCGGCATGGTGACGCTCGAGGGTCTGCTGACCGAGTACATGCCCAACGTCAACATGATCCAGATCATCCAAGCGCACATCAAAAACGAGAAGAGCGCCTATGCGCGCGTCCGCGAAATGGGGCGCGACTTTGCGGCGAGCAGATATCGCGCGGCAAAAGGCTCGCTCGAGGCGGCCGAGTATCTGGGCTTGGCGTCGCGTATGCTCACGCGCGGCCAGCTTAAGGTGAACACGCAGATCATAAGCAGCGATAAGGCGCTGCGGCAGCTGGGTGGAATCATCGACCGCATGTCGATGGCAATTGTGATCGCCGGTCTGTTTATCGGTTCGTCGGTGGTGTACTACGCGCGCATCGAGCCGGTTGTGTTTGGTATCCCGGTGATTGGCTTTATGGGCTACGTGAGCGCGCTGGTGCTGGCGCTGATGCTGGGCCGCGAGATCTGGCGCAACAGCCACGGCGGCAAGCCTTAACGTTTTCCGGGATCAGAGAAAGACGGATCCTTTTGCTCGGCACTCCATCCGCACCCTTTTCTATCGCAAACCATAGCTTTTACCTTGGGCTTCGCCTGTGTGCGGGGCCTTTTTGCGTGCTACCATACTGACAGTAATAATCGATGGCCTAGATGGTGGTGCGGAGACGCACGAATGCGCGGTTTTCCTGCGCGTTTGGGAGAATCGGGGTGCAAATCCCTGGCTGTACCAGTAACCGTAATTCCTCTTGGCCCGGGATGTTCGCGTCGCAGATCGGACGGCGCGCCCGGGTTGGTAAGGTTAAGTCGGATCGCCTCCCATCTTGTACGCGGCTGCAGCTTTTGCCGCCGGTGTGCATAGGGCTCTGGAGGGAAGGGGGACCCCGATGGGGGAACTCGAGCGCAACATGCGCGATGACGTGGGGCAGCCTCAAGGCAACGCTCCAAGTGCAGACAGTAGGAGACAAATGGATATGTTTGAGGACGAGCGCCAGCGCGTCCTGCATCGCCGTGGCGCAATTGCGCGCGGCGTAGCCAAGCGCGGTCTGGTGGCGTTCCTGGCTTTTGCCATGGCTTTTGGCACCACGCCGGCGCAACTTTGGGCCGAGGGCGCCGAGGGCATTGCCAAGGCCGTGACCCAGGCTACGACGGGCGGCGAGGGTGCGCCAGCCGACGAGGGCACTGCTGCCGCCGATACCGGTGCGAACGGTGCTGCCGATGGCGCCGACGCAGATCAGGGCGCAAATGCGAGTTCCGCGAATGGTGCTGACACCGCCGCAGACAACGCGACTGAGTCCGAGAGCTCTCCCGCGGTGCCTGCTGATTCGGAGCAGAAGAACGCCGTTGCCGCTGCGTCCGCCACGACGCTTTCCAGCGAGGCCAAGGTCTTCATCCAGGATTCCAAGGATGATGGCAATTCGTATTCCACGAAGTCCGGTCCGCTCAAAGCGGGCGATACGCTCTGGGCCAATATGTACGATGAGGTCGAGGACGACTGGTACGGCACTTCGACTGAGTCCGTTGTCAATCCCGGCACCTGGACTTACACCTGGCTCGCCGGCACGACCAGGGCCAGCAGCAATGTCGCTGACTACACCGAGGTCGTAGGCTACGAGCAGTCCCTCACTGTCACCGATGCGATGGTGGGCAAGTACTTCATCTGCAAGGTAACGGTTGATGGCAAGGATTACTTCGGCCCCTCGGTTTCGTACGGCTCGGGTATCAATGCCAACAACATCCCCGGTCCCGTGCTGGGTGCCGGGCAGATGGAGCTTAACAGCGTCAAGCTGAATAGCGACACGCCGAGTATAGGCGATACCCTGACGGCGACTCCGTACATAAGCTATTATCAGCAAGCCCCCGCCGACGCCAAGGTTACCTACACGTGGTCCGCATCCACCTCGCAGTACTCGGGCTTTACCAAGATCGAGGGGCAGACGGGCGCTACGCTCGTGGTGGGCGACGACCTCGAGGGCAAGTACATTAAGGTCGAGGCCACTGCCGGCGTCAACACGGTGAGCAAGACCACTTCCAGCAAGGTCAAACAGGCCGGTGCGGTCGAGATTTCGGCCGTGTCCATCATCAACACCAAGGACAACACGAGTGTCTTTGCGGTGGGGGATACCGCTAAGGCCCGCGCCAAGGAGAAGGGCGGCGCGTACGGCGCATTCGTCGACGCGAGCAAGCTCAACTATCAGTGGCAGTGCTCTGACACCAAGAGTGGCACGTATACCGACATTGCGGGCGCCACGGGTGAGACCCTCGAGTTTACCGACGCTTTGGGCGGCAAGTACCTCAAGTGCAAGGTGTCTTCGAAGATCGGCTCTTCGAGCTTGACCAACTCGACGGGCGCTCTCGTTGCTGCCGCCGGTTCAATTAATGTCACGAGCGTGACTATGAGCCCGACTTCGGGCAAAGTCGAGGTTGGCTCCACGATTACGGCGACCGCCAAGGTGGGTTCCACCGACGTTACCACCGATTCGCATGTCACGTGGCAGTGGTATAAGGGCACCTCGAGATACGCGAGCTCGTGCAACACGCCTATCGAGGGCGAGACCGGCAGCACCTTGACGGCGACCGCCGCCCTTAAGGGCTACTACGTCGTGGCTAAGGCCAATGGCGGCTATGGCGAGCAGAAGCCGTACTATGCGGCGGGTCCTGTGTCCGTCGCTGGCCAAGTTGAGCTTTACGACGTACAGTTTGAGGGCTCTCCCGCCACCAATGGCGTGCACGTGGGCGATACGCTCAAGACCAAGGTACGCAAAAAGGACGGCTCGAACTACAGTTATATCGAACGTACCGACAATGTGACCTATCAGTGGCAGTATGCAAATACCAGCTCGAGCTACGACTCCGCTTACACCGATATCCCCGGTGCTACCAAGGCCACCTATACCGTTGACGCCGCCTATGCCGGCAAGTATCTGCGCGTGAAGGTGACGAGCGAAAACACCGTTTCCAGTACGCAGAAGAAGAGCTCGTACGGCGGCACGCAGTCTGTCGCTCCGCTTGGTCCCGTGACGCTTAAGGGCCAGTACAAGCTGGCGGGCATTGAGCTTGCCGATAAGAACGTTACGCTGAGCGTGGGTTCAAAGATCACACCGAGCGTGCAGGTTCCGGGTCCTTGGTCGGGCTCGACCAAGGACGTGCCCGATGATGCCGACCTCACCATGGCGTGGTACGCGAGCGAGAACGGTACCGATTGGACCGAGCTCACCGACGGCGTCGATACGACTGATGGCAGCCTGACTATTACGGATGCGCTTGTCGGCAAGAAGATCAAGGTCACCGCGAGCGCACTCGACAACACCGTTGAGTGGGTTTCGCCCGACAGTGTTACCGCGGCGGGGGAGTATAACCTGCTGCGCGTGACCACTACGCCGCAGATCAATAGCGATACGACCCATCTCGTCTCAGGTGATAGCGTTAAGGCGACGGCGCAGGCCAAGCGCGCCGACGGTTCGGCCACCAATGGTATCGACGTCACCGGTCAGGCGACTGTTGCTTGGTATGCGGCCGACGACGCGAAGGCTCCCGCGGCCGACTGGACGCTGCTGTCCGATATGTCGGGCGCCGAGGCGACGGTCTCGGCATCTGCTGCTGGCAAGTATCTGAAGGCTGTCGCCACGAGCGGAAGCTCGACGGTCGAGCTCGTCTCCACCAACAAGGTTATCGCCGCGGGTTCGCTCGAGGCTGCAGTCCAAAAGCTCAACGATGCTAACAAGCAGATTGTTGTTGACTACAGCGCCAAGGGCGGCAACGTCAATGATGCGCTGAAGGCACAGCTTGCTGATCTGGGATTTACCGACGTTGACGTTAAGGTCTCCGAGGGCGGCGTGCTCTTTAAGGCTGAGGACGCCAAGGCCACGGTCGGCATCTCCGATGCGCAGGACAAGACCAATGGCGATGTAACGTTCTTCTTCATTGACCCCAACGACTACACCGGTTACAACATCGACGGTCTGCGTAGCGCCGATGTGGCGTTTGAACTGTCGCGCGATGGCGAGAAGATCGAGTATTACCAGCCCAACAAGACGGTTCAGGTGGCTTGGGACGAGGCTCGTGTGCAGCAGATGCTCGACGATGCTGCCGAGCAAATTGCCATAGGCTACGCTTCGGGCGATTCGGCCGAGTCCGTCACGTCGAATCTCACACTTCCGTACCGCGCGGGCTCCAAGAGCAAGTTCGAGGTTGAATGGAAGAGTTCCGACGGCGATGTCATTTGGCCTTCCGGTTATGGCTGGGACGACTACGCCGGCAAGGTGACGCGCGTTTCGAGCGATCGCACCGTAACGCTGACCGCGACCGTTTCGTTTGTGAGCGGTGGCCCGTCTGACGTTAAGGGCGCGCACGACTTCACGGTGACCGTCAAGGGCGATCCCGAGAAGGTTGCTGCCGACAAGAAGGCGCTGCAGGAGAAGGTCGACGCGGCGTTTACTTACGACAACATCAAGTACTCCGGCACCGACGCGGTCGCCAACAAGGACGGCTTGACCGCCGACCTGCAGATGCCGCGCACGAGCACGCTCAATATCGACGGCAAGTACTACAAGGTCGAGTACTCCGCCAGCACCGATGACATTACGTTCAATGGTTACAAGGGCACGGTCTACCAGCCGCTGCCTGGCACCGAGGCGGCGAAGACCAAGATCACCCTCACGGTGACTGATAAGTCTAACGCTGAGGTCACGGCAAGCAAGACCCTCGACTTTGCGATTGCCCCGCAGGACCAGGACGAGCTCGATGCCGAGCTGTTCCACCTGAGCCTTGCAAAGTCAACATTCTCTCAGGGTATTCTTGATGGCCAGGATGCCTCCAATGTAACGGGAAGCCTGCATGCACCGCTTAAGGTGTATGGTCAAGGACTCGGCGTTAACTGGTGCTATTCCGACGAAGAGGCTGCGGGCCATTACGGTTTCGTGTTCAGCGAGCTCCCCGGTGCCACGGAGAACACCTATCGTTTGCTCAAGTCGAGCAAGCCTGGGGTCATCGCGCATGAGAACCTTATCCTCACTCAGCCCGAATACAACACGAAAGTTACGATTAGCGGCCGTCTGAAGAGTGAGCGCTTTGCCCGTTATGCCGAGCGCTATCCCGACAATTCGGACTACGCGGTGCTTGCCGGCTTGGATGTTTCTGCGACAGTGACCGTGCTTGGAACGAGTGGTCAGGTCGCTCCTGAGGTTACAGCAACATGCTCGGTTATCGGCATCGATGCTGATGGCAACCAGCAGACCTGGACCGCCGCCGAGCCGTATACGTTAAAAACGGGGTCTACCGCCGCCGACCTCTCTGAGGCGCTCTTCAAGAAGCACGGCCTCACTGCCGATTACGGCATGGGAACCTGGGGCTGGTACCTCAATTCCATCACCTCGCCCGTCGACGCGGGCCAAACGCTTGGCTATGATTCGCAGACCGGAGCGTACTGGCAGCTCTTCATCAACGGCACGGCCGCATCGGTTGGTGCGGGCGGCTACGTGCTCGAGGCCGGCGACTCGGTCGTCTGGTGCTACTCCAAGTACGGCGACCCGGCGCCCACCGACCAGCTTTCCGTGAGCTGCGAGGTTGTTGGCCAGGCTAAGGACGGTAGCCAGCAGACCTGGGCTCAGCCCACGACTATCCAAGTGAAGGAGGGCTCGACCGCGGCGGAGCTCTCTGAGCAGGTGTTCAAGCAGGCTGGCATTGGCGCCAACACTGGGACGGGCTCCTACGGCTGGTTCCTCAACTCGCTCACCTCTCCGTTTGATGAGGACGTAAAGCTCTCGACCGAACAGGTTGACGCTTCCACTTGGAAATTCTGGCAGTTCTTTGTCAACGGCAAGCTCGCAAATGTGGGCGCCGGTAACTACACGCTCAAGGCCGGTGACAAGGTTTCCTGGGTCTACGGCTCTGACGGTACTATGCCTGGGCAGACAAAGGCTTCCCTGCAGATTATCGGTGTTGACAGCGGCGGTAATGTTCAGACGTGGGCGCCTGCAGCTGACTACACCATGGTTGATACCGCGACCGTGGCTGATGCGACTGAACTTGCCTTCAAGCAGAGTGGCATCTCTGCGAATTATGGTACGGGTGCATGGGGCTGGTTCCTCAACTCAATTACATCGCCGTTTGATGGGCGAACGCTCGCTTGGGACTCCACGACTGGGGCTTACTGGAAGCTCTTTATCGATGGCAAGCCTTCCGATTTGGGCGCGGGCGGCGTCCAGCTGAAGGACTCGAAGTCTATCGCCTGGGTCTATACGGCTGGCGACAAGCTGCCTGACCCCGATGCCCTCACGACCGACCCCAACGCGCCTAAGTCTAACTTCGACTCTGCCTGGCCTGCGTTTGCCGGCGGCAAAGTCAATGGCTCGGTTGCCGAAGTGCCGACTCCGTCTGGTGCGGCTGAATCTGCGTGGGATGAGCCCGCGGATATCAAGGGCGATGCAAAAGGCGTTTCGGACTTGCTCATTATCGACGGTAATATTTGCGCGGTTAAGGGCAACCGCATTGTGCTCATAGATTCTGAAACCGGAAAGAAGGAGCTTGCGAGCTGCTCTATTGGCGCGAACATTGGCTACTTCTGCCGTCCCGCCTATAAAGACGGCTATCTGGTTGTTCCTTTTGAGGACGGCTCGCTCGGCATTTTTGTTCTGGACAAGAAGGATGGGCAGTACTCGATAGCCTGTCGATACAAGACCCCTTCGCTCGGGATCAAAGATACCCAAGCTCTCACGTCCGTGACCATCTCCGGCGGCAAGGCCTACGCAGGCTTCACTGTTGTCGACGGTTCAGAAGGTGCGTTCGTATGCGTTGACCTGGCTTCCGGCAAAGTGGACTGGACAACAGACAAAAAGAAGTCCGAAACCAACGAGAGCGAGGGCTACTACTGGGCGGGCGCTGCGGCCTCCGGTGACGACATCATCATCGGTAACGAGTCCGGTAAGGTTGCCCTCATTGATGGCTCCAACGGCAAAGAGCTCTCGAGCGTAAGCGTAGGAACGCCCGTTCGCTCCGGCATCATTGCCGTCGAGGTTGGCGAGAACGGCGGCGGCACGTATCTCGCGGTCTCCCGCGATAACGGAACGCTCTACAAGATTCGTCGCAGCGGGGACAAGCTGACCCTCGAGGGCAAGCCCGTTGCCTTCGCGGCCATCTCCACCTCTACGCCGGCAGTGAGCAACGGCCTGGCGTATGTCTGCGGCATGGACATCGAGGGTTACGGAACACTCTCTGTCATCGATCTGAGCACTATGAGCGTTAAAAAGAGCATCCGCGCAGACAAGGGCGAGTCCAAGAGTACCCCACTCGTCTCGGTTCAAGGTAACGACACGTACGTGTACTTCACCTGCAACGCTCTGCCCGGTGGCGTTTACGCTTATAAACTGGGCGACGATGCGGCGCAAATGATATTCACGCCCGACGCAAAGTATCGTGAATACTGCACCGCTTCTATCATCTGTGATGAGAAAGGCAACCTGTACTACGCCAATGACTCGGGACGTCTCTTTAAGCTAGCGGGTGCCGAGTCCTGGAGAGTTGCGTTCGATGCACAGGGCGGTTCGTACGTCGCACCGCGCTATGTTGCCAAGAACAAGATGGTTTCCGAGCCGGCCGCCCCTACCCGCGACGGATATACGTTCCTCGGCTGGTACACTGCCGAAGGCGAGAAGTGGGATTTCGCCAAGGACGTCGTGACGGCCGATATGACGCTCTACGCCAAGTGGATCAAGAATGCCGTTAACCCTGGCGGTAGCGGTGGCTCCAATGGCAACGCGGGCGGCTCTGGCAATGGCGCCGGCTCCGGCAGCGGAACGAGTGGCCAGCAGAGCGGCGGTGCCGTTTCGCCTAGGCAGAAGCCGGTGTCGTCGACCACGACCGAGACCAAAACCAAGGACGGCAAGGATTCCAAGAAGGATTCCGACAAGTCCGACAAGAAGGACAGCAAGAAGTCTGATAAGAAGTCCGCTGAGGCTCCTGTGCAGCAGTCTGGCTTCAATCCGCTCGCCATTGCTGGCGTGGCGGCCGGCGTGATCGGTCTCGCCGTCATCGGCGTGTTCGTATTCACCAAGCGTCGGTAGGTGAGGGCTGTGTCCAATAAACCTCAGGACGCCGGCTCCAAGCAACCCGATTCGTCGTTCATCCAGCTCGACGATGGAAAGCAAAAGGGCGCCGCTTCGGCGGCGTCCGCCCCTCGGCGCAAGGCGCTTGTTGGTGCCCTGACGGCCGTTTGCGTCGTTTTGATCGTTGTGTCGCTAGGCTTTATCCAACCTTCTTCCAGCGGTGCATGGTCCATCGATTGGATCGCTCAGGCTGTGACAGGGGAGAGCGTCGTTGCCAAGGACGCATCGGGTTCCGGCTCGACTACCGTTTCGGGCAAGGTTGCGTCCAAGGACTCCAAATCTTCGGACAATGCGAAGGACGGGTCGAAGGACTCAAAAAAGGATTCGAAGGAGAAGAAGTCCGAAAGCAAGGACGGCAAGACGTCCAACAACGCGTCTGTTGGACAGGGCTCTGAATCCACCGGTGGATCGAGTTCTTCTGACGGCTCTTCTTCGAGCGCTGGCTCGGCGACCGGCGGTGGGTCTGCATCCAGCAGTGGCGGCGCCTCTGCGGGCAATCAGGGCGGCTCGCGGCAGCCTGGCTACGTCACGGTGACGATTTCGGTCACATCGAGCGCTGTGGGCAATCCTGTGTCTTCTAGTGGCACCTTCACCTTTAACGAGGGTGCAACGGTCTACGATGCCCTGTGCGCCCTGGGCCTTTCCGTGAATGCGCATGGCTCGTCGTACGGCACGTATGTCGCCGCCATTGGCGGTTTGGCCGAGAAGGAGCATGGCGGCACGAGTGGCTGGATGTACTCCGTTAACGGCGTGGCGCCCAACACGGCGTGCAGCAACTACGTCCTACACAACGGCGACAGTGTCGTCTGGTATTACGTAACGGGCTAAATGCCTCGACATAACACGCCATGCGGGCGGTTCGGACAAACATCCGAGCCGCCCGTTTTTCATGCGAATGGAACTGGGCCGCCGGGTCTCTTGGCAAACAAAAAACCGGTTGGAACGAGAATTCCAACCGGTTATACCTTTAAGCAAATGTCAAACAAACTACGACTGCGCGCCCTCGAGGAAGAAGCGACGGCTAAAGTAGTTGTACCAGGTGACCAGGAACGTGGCGATGGCCTTCATGGCCTGGTAGCCGATGCTCAAAAACGTGACGCCCACAAACATGTACAGATCGTTGAGACCCAGGCCAATCACCGACAGGATGGTGAAGATCGTAAACTCGCGCTTGCGGCTCATGCCCTCGCGATGGTCGAACACGTACTTCATGCTGAGCCAGTAGTTGACCACGACGGACGTGATAAACGAGATCGTGGTGCTCATCAAAAAGTCGAGGTGGAACAGCTCGACGAGTGCAATGAGCATGCCCCAGTCGATGCCAAAGGAGATAAGACCCACGACAGCGAACTTGAGGAACTGCTTGGTATGAGGTTGTGCCAGTGCCTTGCGCACGTAATCACATCCAATGCGTTGACGAATCGAGCAGAGGATACTTTAGAGCTTTTGCAAGGGAAACGTAAGGTCTTTGGCAAGAACTATACGAACTCGCCAAATATTCAAGAGGTAATCCGCAAACGTTGCAAATCTTCCCGCAAACGAGCAGGGCCCACGAACAACGCAGCACTCGATGCGCATCGTCCGTGGGCCCCGTAGTGCAACGAGGAGGTCGAGCTACTTGGTCTCGTCGCCCTCCAGGAAGATCTTTCGGGTCACAAAGTTGTAGACCATGACCAGCGCGGTGGCGCAAATCTTGGCGATATTGGCCTCGAGCCCCAGGCCGGCGTTGAGCGCCAGCACGATGCCGTCGTTGAGCGCCAAGCCGATCACGGACAGCACGACAAAGATGATGAACTCGCGGTGGCGGCTCATGCCCTCCTTGTGCGCAAACACGTACTTCATGCTCGCGACGTAGTTAAAGATGAGCGAGACGATAAAGCCGCTGGTATTGGCGATCAGGATATTGAGGCCCAAACCGTAGTGGAGCAGATTCATGATGCCAAAGTCGATGATCGTGGCGACGACGCCGACGACGCCAAACTTCATGATCTGCGCAAGGAGCTTTTGCATGGTACCTGCCTTAGAGTGGCGCCGGAGCGCCGCGGGGATGACAAACTCAGCAAGTTTAGCCAATCCCCGCAGGCGGGGCTAGGCGCGCTCCTCGATAGCACCGTTTCTATATGCATCGAGCAGCTGGCGTAGGTCCTGGATTTGGCTGCGGATCTTGGCGCCAGTGTCGGTATCGCTGACCATGCGGCGGCGGTCGGCCTCGTCAAAGCGGTTGGTCTCGCTTTCGATGTCCACGTTGCGGGTGAGCGCCTCGGCAACCGTCGTAAAGGCCCGGTGCGACTTAAGACGGCATCCGCGCGAGCTCGAGATAAGCGTGTAGCCGGCGATGCCCGTCTTGGGATGGTAGGCGCGACAGAAGCCGCCGTCGATGACCAACAGCTTGCCGTTGGCGCGGATGGGCTGCTCGCCCTTGGTAGTCTTGACGGGCGTATGACCGTTGATGATGTGGCCGGTCGGCGAACATGCCATGGGTGCGACGCCGAACTCGCGCATGATGTCGTCGCAGAGCGAGGGCGACTTGGTAAGCGTAAAGTATGGGTCCATCGGCTCGGCCCAGGTGCTCTTATCGGCGATATAGGCACGCTCAAAGGTACGCACCAGGCGTCCGCTGGCGGGTGAGTTAAAGCCGATCCACAGGTACCACATCCAGTCGAGGGCGTCGCGGTCGCCCACGCGCCAGGCGCGGCGGGCGATGCGGTCGCAAAAATCGAGATAATCGCGACCAGCGTGCCAGGTGCCCAGGCAGTTCATGCTGCTAAAGGTACCGTCCTCGTTGAGCGGCACACAGCCATGGAACAGCAGGTTGCCGTTGGTGACCTTATACATGGAGCCGTGGGTGTAGAGGAAATCGATATGGCGATGCAGATGATCGGCGGTGACAAACTCGGACACGAGCTTGTCGATGATGTGTTGCTCCTGGGGCGTGAGCGTGTAAGGGTCCGTCGGGTCGACGGTGGGGAAGTCGTTGGTCGCGAGCGGCCACACGCTGCCGTCGGCGAGCGTGACCGTGCCGGTGTTGTGGTCGATCTTGTCGAGCAGCAGGCGGTCGGTCATGTCGAACTCGGGGTGACGCTGGATAATCTGGCCCTCGAGTTTAAAGAGCAGCACGTTGATGGCCTTGATCAGCGGGGCGATGGACTCGCCGGCGGTATAGGTGGCGTCGGCGAAGGCGACAAGCTCGCGCAGCGAGATGCCGTAATCGTTCTCGAGGATCTCGTAATTGTCGTAGCGCAGGTTGTTGCGCAGCACCGTGGCGATACAGGCGGGCTCACCGGCCGCAGCGCCCATCCACAGCAGATCGTGGTTACCCCACTGAATATCGAGCGAATGATAGGTGAGCAGGCGGTCCATAATCTTGGCCGCACCGCCGCCACGGTCGAAGATGTCGCCCACCAAGTGCAGGTGGTCGACGGCGAGGCGCTTGATGAGTGAGGCGAGCGACTCGATAAAGTCGTCGGCGCTGGCGGTCTCCAGGATGGACTCAATGATGCGCTCGTGATAACGCACGCGGTAGTTGTTTTCGTCTGGATGCGTGTGCAGCAACTCGTCGATGATGTAGGCGTAATCACGCGGGATGGCCTTACGCACCTTGGAGCGGGTGTAGCGACTCGAAAGCGAGCGGGCAACCACAATGAGCTGGTCGAGCATGGTCTTGTACCAGGTGGGCGAGTCCTCGCGCCGGCTGCGGACCAGCTCGATCTTCTCGCGCGGATAGTAGATGAGCGTGCACAGCTCGCCCTTTTCGTCAAAGGAGAGCGTGTCGCCAAAGATCTCGTCGACATGCTCGCGCACGACGCCCGAGCAGTTGTTGAGGATGTGCATAAAGGCTTCGTATTCGCCATGCACATCGCTCATAAAATGCTCGGTGCCCTTGGGCAGGTTGAGGATGGCCGAGAGGTTGATGATTTCGGTAAATGCGGATTGCTCGGTGGGGAACTGTCTCGACAGCAGGCGCAGATACTTGAAGTCTTGCGGATTGCGATCGAATGCGACCATGAAACACCTTCCGATGTTGTTGGTAAAACTGATAAACAACGTCAAACGTTTATCAGTATGCGCCGCTTTTGTTTCGATTGGGGATGGGAGATCGAATTGTCGGCTGAACGGTTTGGTAAATCGATTTAGTTGAGGTTGATGTGTCGGTTGGGTGGAGACGAAGGGGGTGATTTTGCCCATGTTGGCCCATGGCGGGGATGGGGATGTTCATGATAAAGATATTCAATGCAAATGGTTCGAATTGGTAAATAGTGGACATTTGTACTGTATTCACGCTTGCTGTGCGATAATTTACGCAGTAATAAGTAAGGAGCCTCATATGAGTGATTTTGTCCTGACCTGTGAATCCGCCGCCGACCGAACCCGCGAGTTCTTTGAATCGCGCAATATCCCTGTCGTGTGTTTTCATTACGAGATCGACGATGTTGTCTATACGGACGATCTGTATCAGTCGATTGCACCGGACGAGTTTTTTGCCCAGATTGCCGCGGGCGCCATGCCCAAGACGTCTCAGGTGAGCGTGGGTGAGTACGAGGAGTTTTGGGAGCCGTTTGTTGCCGAGGGTAAAGACGTGCTGCACCTGGCGTTGTCGTCGGGTATTTCGGGCACGTATGGATCGGCCTGCGTTGCGGCGCAGATGCTTGCGGATCGCTATCCCCAGGGCGGCAAGGTACGCGTCATCGACTCGCTGGCGGCGTCTTCGGGCTTTGGCCTGCTGGCGGAATGTGCCGCCGACGTTCGCGATAGCGGCGCTTCGCTCGACGAGACGGCCGCTTGGATTGAGGAGCATAAACTCAACCTGCACCACTGGTTCTTCTCGACCGATTTGTCGAGTTACCTGCGCGTCGGTCGCATTTCGGCCGCGAGCGCGATCATCGGCACGGCGCTCAAGATTTGCCCGCTTATGACGGTCGATTGCGAAGGTGAGCTGGCGCCACGCGAGAAGATTCGCACCAAGAAGCGCGCGATCTCCGAGATGGCCAAGACCGTGATGGCGCATGTGCAGGACGGCGCGGATTATTCGGGCAAGTGCATCATGTCGCACTCGGCGTGCCGCGAGGACGCCGAGGCCGTTGCGGCACTGATAGAGGAACAGGTTCCGCAGCTCAAAGGTAAGATTGAGATCAATAGCATCGGTGCTCTGATTGGCTCGCATACCGGCCCTGGCACGGTGGCCGTCTTCTTTATGGGCGACAAGCGCGTGGACTAACGTTTGTGGGCTGGCTGACGGTTTTAACGGCTGCGCCTGTCCCTCCCGACATTCGATAACAGAAAAAGGCCCGTCCCGTTGTTTGCGGGACGGGCCTTGCTGCTGCGGCTAGCGTTTCTTTCCGCGGAAGAAGAAGCCGTGCAGCGAGGGTTTGAGTCCGCGGCTGGCGCGACGCTCCTCGATATGATCGTGGATCGAAGCGACGCGTTCGATGACTTCGTCGGGGATCGGCACGTCGGGATTCATGTTCTCGACCTGGCTAACCTCGGCGGCGGCGACCTGGTCGATAATGGGCACATCGTCGCGCGAGATGACGGGCGTGGCGTCTTCTTTCATCTTGCGGTATCGCTGCATCATGTCGGTCTGAAGCTGCTGGGCCGAAGGCGGCGTCCAGATGATGGCGTTGGCGCCAGCGGCGATGGTTTCACGGATGCTCTCGGGCGTCTTGCCGCCCGGTGCGATGAGCGGCAGGTTGGGATAGTGCTCGCGCAGCTCGCGCAGGACCTGGGGCGTGTTTTTGCCGGCGGCGATGTTGAGAATCTTGGCTCCGGCGCGCACCTTGGCGTGAGCATCGTCGTCGCAGCGAACGACCGTGGCGATGACGGGGATGTCGGCGATGTTGGTGATGTGCTCGACCATCTCGGCAGTAGCGGGGGAGTTGACCACGCAGCCCGCCGCGCCCTGCATCTCGGATACGGCCGCCATCTGCACGGAACGCTTACCGGTGGTGGTGCCGCCGCCAACGCCCACAAAGACCGGGCACTCGGCAACAGTCAGCAACGCTTGCGTAATGGCGGGCTGCGGCGTGAAGGGGTAGACGGCAAACACGGCGTCGGCATTGGAGTTGCGGATGACCGCCACGTCGGTGGTGTAGATGAGCGATTTGATGCGGCGGCCAAAGAGCGTAAAGCCGCTGGCCTCCTCGATCTCATCGGGCATACGGAGGGCTGCCTTGCGCAGACGCCCGTCGATGGGCAGCGGCTCCATGGGCAAAAGGCCGTTGGGAGTTACGGCCACCTGGGGCTCGGTAAATTCGTCTGCAAGCTCAACCTCGGAGAAGTCGACCGAGGCGACGATGTCCTCGTGAACCTCGGCGGGAACATCGATGGGGGCTTGGTCGTTCGTCGCGGCAGGCGTCTCGAAGGAGCTGGTGCCGACAAAGGCGTCGACGCGCTCGTTCAAATCGTTGAGAGAATCCATGGCGGTCCGTTTCTATGCTGTGCGGTCGGCAGTGTACGACCGGCGTTGCGAGTGCTAAATCGTTTGACGAGTTGATTTTTCCCCGCTGCGCCATCCGTTAGACTGAAGGGCCGGCGAACGTGAAGGAGCTGTGGTGGCGGGAATCGAGGTGCTATCTTGAATGTCCCGTATACAAAAGAGAGGTGACGCGGTATGGAATTCTCGGCAATGTTGGGCTCGATTGGCCTATGCGTGGGCGCAATCGTTGCCGCCGCGGTCATCTACTTTGCGGTCACGGCCATTAAGGGCAAAAAGGCTGAGCGCAAGGAGCGTGAAGCGCTTGCGCGGCATAAGGACCAGCAGGACAGGCGCGCACGGCGATAGCTTGTTGAGTTTTGAATCCGTGCGCTAGCTGCGTTTTCGGACCAGGGCGATATAGAAGCCCTCAAAGTCGCGACTGGGCGGAATGGTCAGCGTGCCGGGCATGCCGTTGGCAATGGCCGAGACGTGGCCTTCGGCAATGGCTTCGGTAAGGGCGTTGCACTCGATATGCGGATCCTCGCCGGCACCCTGGGCGCGACGCGCTTCGCTTTCGCTTGGCGTGCCGTCGAGGGGGATGAGCTCGCAGTCCATGTGCTTGTCGAGGGCCTCTTGCAGGGCATCCTCGTTTTCCTGCGGCAAGATCGAACAGGTCGAATAGACGAGCGTGCCGCCCGGTTTGAGGGCCCCCATGGCGCGGTCCAGAAGCGCGCGCTGCGAGCGGGCGCACTTAACGAGCAACTGTTCGGTGAGGCCGCGCAGGCTCTTTTCGTTGCCGCTGATGACGGTGCCCGTGCCGGTGCAGGGGGCGTCGAGCAGGATACGGTCAAAGCGGAAGAACTCGTCGAGCTCGCGTGCGTCAATGCGCATGACGGGCACGTTTTTGGCGCCCTGGCGGCCCAAGTTTGCCTCGAGCTTTTCGGCGCGGGGAATGCTCATCTCACAGGCGGTGAGGTGCGCCTGTCCCTGGGTGAGGGCGGCGATCTGCGTCGTCTTGCCGCCGGGGGCCGCGCACATGTCCAGGATGTCCTCGCCGGCCTGGGCGCCCAGCACCAAAGGCGGCATCATGGACGACAAGCTCTGCAGATAGATTTTGCCGTCACGGTAGATGTCGAGATCCCACAGATCGGAAACCTGGGCCTCGGGCAAGATGAACGCGTCCGGGTACCACGCGACGGAGCGGTGGGCGATCCCGGCGGCGTCGAGTGCCGCGGCAATGTCCTCGGCGGTCGCCTTGAGCGTGTTGGCGCGCAGCGTGACTGGGCGCGCGGCTGCGGCGCCAAAGCCCTCGATCATGAGCTCGGCATCGGCAGGCGTATAGGCACCGGCAACCGTGTCGACCATAAAGCGCGGCAGGTCGGCGGCGGAGTGTTGGGCGGCAAGCCGGTCGGAAAGCTCGGTAGCGGCAAACTGCCTAAGCTTGAGCTCGGGCTTAACCTGCTTTTTCTGCTTACGACGACGCGGCTTGGACATCCGTCTTTCCTTCCCGTCCCAAATTGACTACTTTCCGGGCACGCTGCTGCCGGCGTGCTTTAGTACTGGCTCTCGTGCTTGCTAAAGAAGTCGAAGCGCGGGGGCAGCGGCTTTACGCGGTGCTCGCCGGGCTTCTCGCCCAGGTTCTTCATAAACTCGTCCGTGGAGGCAAAGATGTTGTCCCAGCTAAAGAAGGCGACCGGGTCGACGTCGAAGTACTCGCAGATAAGCTCGCAGCCGGCCGGGACGATGCCGTGCATGAGCACGGTCGCCACGCGCAGCTCGGTGAAGGCGTCGACCAGGGCCTGCGTCATGGCGGCGTTGGCCGGCTCACCCTCGAGCTTGTTGGCGGCCTTGGAGGCATCGCTCCAGCGCTTGTTGGCGGCGCGCAGGTAGTCGTCGCACACGGCGAGCGCGCGGTGCGTCTCGAACTTGTACATGGCCTGCTCAAAGGCAAGGACGGCCTGCTCGGCAGCCTCGACCACGGCGGCAGAGGCGGCGCCGGCGGGAATGCAGCCGTTGCGATAGGGGCTCTCGTCGCCCTCCTTGACGGCGACGCCGTAGAAGCAGCTGCGGGCCAGACGGTTGAACACGCCGGTCAAAAGGGCGCTCTCCTTAAGGGCCGGATCGATGACGCGCTTGTCGTCGCAGGCGCGCACCTCGTTGCCGTCCTTGTCCTTGCCGGTCACGCGCGTGTCATATGCCTTGGGGCTAAAGCTCACCGGCTTCTCGGACAGGCCGAGCGACAGCCAATGCGCGCGCATCTGCTCGCAGGTGTAGTGGTTAAGCAGGTCGTCTGCCGGCGGGGGAGGCGTCTGCGAGGACGAGCTGGCCTTTTTACCCATGTAGAGCAGGTGGTAGCAGGCGCTGACGGTGCTCTGCGTGAGGTTCCAGCCCAGGGCCTCCCACATGGCGGTCTGCGCGATGCAGTAGAAGTAGATGTTGTCCTGACCGATGAACTGGTAGATCTGCGCGTCGTCCGAGCACCACCAGTCGCGCCAGTCGAGCGAGCTGTGCTGGTAGGTGGGTGCGGGTACCTGCGTGGAATCGGCAGCGGGCTCGCCCATGAGGGCGGCGTCCTGGGCGGCGACACCCTCGGTCACGCCGGCTGCCTTGGCATCGCGCGCGAGCACGGTACGCGTATAGCTGATGGGCGCCCACAGGCTCTCGGGCCAGCACCAGCAGGTGACGTCGGTCACGCCGTCGACCTCGGGCACCGGAACGCCCCAGTCGATGTTACCGGTGATGCGGAAGGGTACGAGCGCCTTGCCGCTGCGGAAGCGCACGCCGCCGTTGGCGAGCACCGCGTGGGCGTCGTCGCGCTCCTTCCAGCTGGGGAAGGTGACGGTAAAGCTGCTCTTGTTGCCCTCGGGCTCCAGCACGGTGTGCTCGGGCAGTTGATCCTCGACGGCGTCGAAGGCCTCGCGGAACTTGTTCTGAATATAGAGCTGTGCCGGCAGCAGCCACTCTTCCATGGTCTTGGAGACCACGGAGCGAACCTGCGGGTTCTGGGCGAGCTTGGCGGTGTAGGTCTTCATAAAGTCGAGGTAGGCCGGCAGGTCAAAGTAGAGGTTGTCGACCGGGCGCAGCTCGGGCACCTCGCCGGTGAGCTGGCTCTTGGGCGCGATGAGCTCCTCGGGCTCAAACTGGTGACCCAGGTCGCACTCGTCGGCGTACGCCTTCTCGGACTTGCAGCCCTGGATGGGGCAGCGGCCGATCACCTGGCGGCCGTTGAGGAACGTGCCGGCCTTGGCGTCGTAGAACTGCAGCGTGGAGCGCTTGGAGATGGTGCCCTGCTCGTGCAGGCGCTCGATAATCTCGGCGGTAACCTCGTTGTGGATCTGGGCCGCCGGCTCAAGGCCCGAGCCGCCGTAGATATCGCAGCTGATGTTGTAGTTGTTGAGGGTCGCGGCCTGGCGGGAGTGATTGGACTCGACATACTCGTTAATGGACTTGTCGTAGCCCTCGTTCTCCTTGAGCTTGCGGTAGCTCTCCATGATGGGCGAGCCATAGCAGTCGGTGCCCGAGGTGAAGATGACGTTCTCGCGGCCCAGACGGTCGCGCAGGAAGCGGGCGAAGAAGTCGGCCGGGACAAAGACGCCGCCAACGTGGCCAAAGTGAAGGCCCTTGTTGCCGTAGGGCTCGCCGGCGGTTACGATGGCGCGGCGAGGCCAGCTGGGACGGTCGTTCATGGAGTATTTGGATGCCATGGGACTCCTTCGCATATGGTGAGAGCGCAGCCGGGCGCAAGGCCTGGCGACGCGGTGGTCAATTCGTGCATATCGTTCGACATTATCGCACATGCGGACGGGTACGTGGCAGGGGCGCTATCCTAAGATGCTATGAATGAGATTTCCAACATACATGCGTTTGAGGACGAGGATTTTCTGCACGCCTGCTTTGTGTGGGGGATGGCCGTGCTTGGCGCATTTGCCGTGTGCCTGGTGCCGGTGTTTATGCTGCTGGGTGGGCCCGCGGACCTGGATGCGGCTGACGCGGGCGGTTGGATGGCCGTTTTGGGCTGGCTGGTCGGCTTGGCTGCGGTTTCGGCGGCGTCATTTGCCGTGCACGAGCTGGTGCACGGTGTGTTTTTTAAGCTGCTGGCGCCTGCGGGCGCGAAGGTGACCTTTGGGGCGAATCGCGAGACGGCGATGATCTATGCCTGCGCCGAGGGTGTCGTGTATTCGCGCCGGCGGTACGTGGCGGTTTGCCTGGCGCCGACGGTTGTTGTGACGGCGGCGTTTGCCCTGGGGTTTGCGTTCTCGGGCTATCCGCTGCTGTGCTACCTGGCTGCCGGCTTGCATTTGTCGGGCTGTGTGGGCGACTGGTATTACGTGCGGACCATTTTGCGCGACCGCCGCATTGTCGCCTGCGAGGACACGTCCTTTGGCGTGCGCTTTTTCGCAAGGTAGTCTTTTTGGGATGATTTTTCTGGGACGGGGATTAAAAAAGCATTGCGGGGGAGAAGATGTTGATGAAGCCGTTGTTGTTGCACGCCTGCTGTGCGCCGTGCTCGCTTGAGCCGGTCCGTCTGCTGCGCGAGGAGGGGTTTGAACCCACAATCTGCTGGACCAACCCCAATATTCAGCCTCACGATGAATGGCAGCGGCGTTTGGACGAGCTGCGCCGGTGGTGTGCCGATGGTGACATCGAGCTTGTCGAGGCGGGGGAGGACCGCGAGCGCTGGGAGGCCGGCGTGGCCCCGCTGGGCGCCGATCGGCCTCGTCGCTGTCGCGCGTGCTATGCCCTGCGCTTGGCCGAGGCGTGCCGTGTGGCCCAGGAGCGTGGGTTTGAGTTTGTGGGCACGACGCTCGCCGTCTCGCCGTATCAGTTGTTCGAAACCTGCAATGATGTGTTGGAGCGTCTAGCTGCCGCCCGCGGTCTTACTCCGGTAATTCGCGATTTTCGCCCGTATTATCCCGAGGCCACGCGTCGTTCGCGCGAGCTTGGCATGTATCGGCAGAACTACTGTGGTTGCCGCTTCTCGGCTGTCGAGGCGGCCATGGACCGCGCCCGCATCCGCGACGAGCGCAAAGCCGCCAAAAAGTAGTTCATTTGGGACGTCAGCCTGCTAGGATGTAGAGCGGACTTTAGCTATATAAGGAGTATCCGACGTGTCTATGCGTACCGATGATTTTGACTATAACCTGCCCGAAGAGCTCATCGCCCAAGCGCCTGCCGAGCCGCGCGACTCCTGCCGCCTGCTGGTGGTGGATCGCAAAGGCTCCCAGGCGGGAATGCCGCTGGAGCACGGCGGCACCGTCGAGCACCGCATCTTCCGCGACATCATCGATTATATCGAGCCGGGCGATGTGCTCGTCATCAACAAGACGCGCGTGATGCCGGCCCGCCTGATCGGTCGCAAGGCCGGCTCGGGCGGCGTGGTCGAGACGCTGCTGCTCAAGCGCCGCGAGGATATTGACCCGCTGGGCCATGTTTGGGAGTGCCTGGTCAAGCCGGGCAAGCGCCTGAAGCCCGGTGCACAGATTGAGTATCGCGCCGGTGGCGCCCATGCGCCCGTGGGGGCTCCCGTGGTGCTGACGGCCGAGGTCGTCGACTTTGTCACCGATAGCCGCGGCGGCCGCCTGGTGCGTTTTGAGCCGGCCGGCTGCAATGCCGCCGGCGACCCGCGCACGCTCGACGAGGCCATCCATGCTGCCGGCCACGTGCCGCTGCCGCCCTACATTACCGATTACGAGGGCGATCCCGAGAAGTACCAGACCGTCTACGCCATGAAGGAGGAGCACTCGGCTGCCGCTCCCACGGCGGGTCTGCACTTTACCCCCGAGCTCATGGCCGCTATCGAGGCCAAGGGTGCGAAGTTTGCCGCCGTCGAGCTCGAGGTGGGCATTGATACCTTCCGCTTGGTGGAGGAGGACGACCCTACGCAGCACGTCATGCACACCGAGCGTTACCACGTATCGCAGGAGGTTGTCGACGCCGTGCATAAGGCGAAGGCCGAGGGACACCGCGTGATCGCCGTCGGCACCACCGCCGTGCGCTCGCTCGAGAGCGCTTTTGACGCGGACGCGCCGGTGTCCGATCCGGCCGTGACGGCGCGCTATTTTGAGGACCGCGAGGACGGGGCCGACACGCTTGGCCGCGGTGACATCGTGGTACGCGAGAACGCGACAACGCAGCTCTACCTCATGCCTGGCTCGACCTATCACGTGGTCGACGCACTGATCACTAACTTCCACGTGCCGCGCTCCACGCTCATGATGCTCGTGAGCGCACTTGCCACCCGCGACCAGATCATGGATGCCTACGCTGCTGCTATCGAGGAGCGTTACCGCTTCTTCAGCTTTGGCGACGCCATGCTCATTTGTTAGTTACGCGGTTCTACGAACCGCGTAACTGCTCGACGCTGCAAACCCGCCAGAGCGGCAATCTGCCTTTCAACTTCGGCGGCATGACCAGAAGGTCAATGCCGCCTTGTTTCAAGGCACCTTGCTCGCTCTGGCGGGTTTTCGCTGTCCGCGCCAAAACATCGGCGTTGCCGTGGTTCAACCTGCCAAAAAGGGACAGGTTTATTTTGGCAGGTTTTATTTGGGCAAACGTTGTTGGCGCAATGGGGACTGGTTTATATTCACCAAGTTGGTGCAAAGTAGCCTGACCCCTTTGCACCAAAAAGTTGCGGTGAGATAGTTCTTGAATTGGCCTTTTTGATGGCTAAACAGGAACTATCTCACCGCAACTGCCTTGAGTGTTTTTTGGCAGCTAGTTTACTTGCTCGCGAAGAGCCCGATCAGGACGATCACGAGGATTACGGCGATGATGCAGACGATGGCTCCGGTGAATTTGATGCGTGAGTCGCGGGTGCGCTCGCGCACGTCGTCCTCGGCGGCTTCGAGTTGAGCCACTTCACGCTCAGTTTCGGCGTGCTCGGCCTTATCGCGGGCCAGGGAGCCCGCGAGCGATTCGGTAATCTCGGGATGGTCATGCACCTCGGTCGCCTGCTCGATGATCGACTGTGCGTGCGCGACGTCCGCCTGGGCATTGGCAATAGCCTGCTCTTGCTCTCGACGCGCTTTGTCCTCGGCGGCGATCTTCTCGCGCAGTTCGCGCTGGCGCGTTGCGGCGGCGGCTTTTGCGGTCTGCAGCTCGTCGCGCGCGGCATCGGCCTCGGCCGTCACGGCCTGATGGGCACGCCTGGCGTCAGCGATGGGGGCTTGTGCCTGCTCGACGGCGTGCTCGGCGGCCGCGAGTGAGTGCTCAAGATCGGCGGTGATGTGCGGGACATCTTCCTCGGCTTTGCGCAGGGCATCGGCCGTGTCGGAGATCTGCATCGAAAGCTCGCTGGTGCGCACCGTGTAATTGGCGGGATTCGCCGAAGGATTGCGCTGCAGCTCGGCATACTCGCGGCGCAGCGTTTCGAGTTGAGCGCGCGTGGCATCGACGGTTTGCTGCGCTGCGGCAACGCCGGCGTCGCGCTCGGCCTGCACCTTGTCGCGGATGCGCTTGGAATCCTCGAGGCGGCGAACGAGGCGGTTACCGGTCTCGCGCGAGCTGGCTTCGCGCGCCTCCACGGCATCGAGTGCGGCTTTGAGACGCCGCTCGGTGGCATCGTCCTCTTCTTTTATTTGCTCGAGCTGCGCCTTGAGCTCTGTTGCCTTGGCAGCATGGGTATCGCGGCCGATTTCTGCCGCCGCGGCGGCCTTTTGTGCCGTGTCGATAGTCTGGCGCTGCTCGGCGACGATTTGGTCGTAGCGGCCTGCGATGTCCTGGCGTGTCTTGAGCTCCTCGCCTTGATCGGCGATGCGCTGCTCAAGTTCGGCCAGGTGGGCACGGGCGTCCGCGAGTGCCTTCTTTGCGGCGTTCATCTCGCGCATGGCCGAGGCACCCTGGGCGATAAAGGCGCCCACGGCGCTGGCGGTGTTTGAGACGGCGCCTCCCAGATCGCGGCTGGCTGCTGGGGTGTGCAGGGCGGTCGGGTGAGCGGCGTTCGCCGTGCCCGCATCGGGCGTCTGCGGCGTGGCGATGCTGCCGGTGCCGCCCTCGACTACGGAAAAGCCGGCAGCGTGCGGGTCGACTGCATCGGCACCAATGGTGGGGTGCTCAAGCTGCAGGAACGAGGGCAGGGTGCTGCCTTGGTCGGCAACGGGGGTCTCGCCGGGCACGAAGGTCGAGGCGGCCTCGGCGGCCTCCTCTTCTTCGGCGTCAATATCGGCGTCGGCCACGGCGTTTTTCATCGCTTTGACGGCATCCATCATGGAGTCCATGACGGCATCGAGCTCTTCTTCCGAAGACACCTCGATAGGGCCTTCTGCTTGCGGGGCGGCGTCCTTTTCGGGGGCGTCGTCCTGAGCGGCCGAATCGTCGTTTTGCTCGCCGGCATCTTCGGCCGTAGGGATTTCCGTCGCAGCGCCGTTATCTAGAGTGGCGTCGTCGACGTCGGTATCATTGCAGGTCGCAGCGTCAGTATCTGCGGCGACGTCTGCTGAATCATCAATATGCTGTTGAGTCTGGGGGTCCAGCTCGTCTGTCATAGGCATGTGCTCCTCATCGTTGTTTGTCACCCTATGATAAAGTCTCGCGCCGACATCCCGCGCCCCGCAGCAAAGTTTCAAAACGTGTTCGATGACTCGCTTGGATAGCAAAAATTCGTCCTCTAAATTCAGTTTACGCTTGACATTCCCTTCGCCGAATGACGTTGCGCCGTTCGCCTGGTGCGGTCTTTATTTTTCACTTGAACCCGCTAAAGTTGCATTTCAGCTTTTGGCGCGTGAAGTTGGATACGCGCAGTCGGCGGGCGTGCCCGTCGCGATTCGAAAGGACTTTGTATGGGACTTTTCACTGGTAAGACCGTGATCGTCACCGGCGGCGGCAAGGCCACGCTTAAGGACGGCTCCGCTGGCTCCATCGGTTACGGCATCGATATCGCTTTTGCCAAGGAGGGCGCAAACCTCGTCATTACCGGTCGCAACGTTGCCAAGCTCGAGGCTGCCAAGGAGTCCCTCGAGGCCGAGTACGGCGTCAAGGTTCTGCCTGTTCAGGCCGATGTCTCGGCTGGTCAGGACAACGAGGCCGTCGTCCAGAACGTCATCGACAAGGCCATTGAGGAGTTCGGCCGCATCGACGCCGTCGTTAACAACGCTCAGGCCAGCGCCTCGGGTGTGACCATCGCCGACCACACCATGGATCAGTTTAACCTGGCCATTTATTCCGGTCTGTATGCTACCTATCTGTACATGCAGAAGGCCTATCCGCACCTGAAGGAGACCAAGGGCTCCGTGGTCAACTTTGCCTCGGGCGCCGGCCTGTTTGGCAACTACGGCCAGTGCAGCTATGCCGCTGCCAAGGAGGGCATCCGCGGTCTGACTCGCGTTGCAGCCAACGAGTGGGGCAAGGACGGCATCAACGTCAACATCGTGTGCCCGCTTGCTTGGACCGCTGCGCTCGAGAACTTCCAGGATGCTTATCCCGAGGCGTTCAAGGCCAACGTCCACATGCCGCCGGCAGGCCACTACGGCGACGTCGAGAAGGAAATCGGCCGCGTGGTCGTTCAGCTCTGCGGTCCCGACTTTAAGTACATGAACGGTGAGACCGTCACCCTCGAGGGCGGCATGGGCCAGCGGCCCTAAGAGTTACGGCGTTTTACCAAACGCCGTAACGGGCCGACGCTGCGCGGTCGCCAGGGCGACAACTTGTCATTCAAAGAGGGCGGCATGACCAGAAGGTCTATGCCGCCTTGTTTCAAGGCACCTTGCTCGCTCTGGCGGGTTTTCGCTGTCGTTGACAAAGCACCGGCGTTACCTGGGCTGTTGGATGTAGTCTTTGGGGACGTTCTTAAATGACTAGTCGTTTAATGCGCCAGTTTCTGTCGAGTCGGTGCTTCTTGCGGGTTGCCCGTATAATGGTTTGCGTATGAACCGCAACCAAGGAGTTCCAGTTTATGGACCAGAGCCTCTTTAAATTCGACCTGATCGCCGAGGACCCGACGACGCACGCGCGTGCCGGCGTACTGCACACCCCGCACGGTGACATCGAGACGCCGATCTTTATGCCCGTGGGCACCAAGGCAAACGTCAAGGGTATTCCTACCGAGACCGTCAAACAGCTCGGTGCCCAGATCGTGCTTGCCAACACCTATCACCTGTCTATGCGTCCCGGCGAGGACACCATCGCCGAGCTGGGCGGCCTGCACAAGTTTATGAACTGGCACGGTCCCATCCTCACCGATTCAGGCGGCTTCCAGGTGTTCAGCCACAACGACGCCGTCAAGCTCACCGACGAGGGCGTGCGCTTTATCGTCAATGACTACGACGGCCGCCACGTGTTCTGGACGCCCGAGGACAACATGGAAATCGCCATGAAGCTCGGGTCCGATATCTGCATGCAGCTGGACCAGTGCCCGGGCTATCCCGCCACGCGCGCCTACGTTGAGCGCGCCGTTGAGCTGTCGAGTATGTGGGCCGAGCGCTGCTATAAGGCGCATACCCGCGATGACCAGGCGCTCTTTGGCATCGTCCAAGGCGGCATGCACCTGGACCTGCGCCTGCGCTCGCTGCGCCATCTGGAGGAGTGCGGCGACTTCCCCGGCTATGGCATCGGCGGCTACTCGGTGGGCGAGGACCACGAGACCATGTTCGAGACGCTGGCGCCGCTGGTTTCCGAGTACATGCCTAAGCACAAGCCGCGCTACCTCATGGGCGTCGGCAACCCTACCACGCTCGTGCGCGGCGTTGGCGTGGGCATCGACATGTTCGACTGCGTGCTGCCGACGCGCACCGGCCGCATGGGTACGGCGTTCTCCAGTGAGGGTCGCCTTAACTTCCGCAACGCGCGCTTTGCGCACGACGACGGTCCCATCGATCCCACCTGCACCTGCCCGGTGTGCACGGGCGGCTACAGCCGCGCGCTCATCCGCCACATGGTCACGCAGAAGGAGATGCTCGGCGGTATTCTGCTGTCGATGCACAATATCTACTACCTGCTCAACCTTATGCAGCGTGCCCGCCAGGCCATTATCGAGGGCCGCTACGGCGCGTTTGTGAGCGACTGGATGAACAGTCCTGCGGCGGTGGACTACTAAGAGCGGCGTGGGCGCTTGCAGAGCGCGTGCAACGGCAAAGGTCAAGCGGTGATCGGTCGTCGCGTTCGCCAGCACGGTCTGCGTGACCGCTGACCGATGCCTTGCAAGCACTTGATGCATCGTGGGTACCATACCGAATGGTTGATGTTCGGGCGGGTGTTTGGCGCATGGCGTCGACCCCGCCCGTTTCTGTTTTCGATAGGAGTACCCATGATTAAGAATGAGAACGTCGAGGGCGAGCCCGCCTACGACGAGACGTACCGCCGTGGCCCCGTGGTCATGCGCGGCCCCATGATTCCTAAGGACAACACCTACGCCAACCTGCTGGCGCCCGAGGATTCGACCGACTGGTTGCACGCCGACCCCTGGCGCGTGCTGCGCATTCAGGCAGAGTTTGTCGATGGCTTTGGCGCGCTTGCCGAGCTTGGCCCCGCAGTGACCATCTTCGGCAGTGCCCGCACGCCTAAGACCGATCCGCTCTACAAGGCGGCGCGCACGGTCGGCCGCAAGATCGCCCAGCGCGGCGTGGCGGTTATCACCGGCGGCGGCCCTGGCATCATGGAAGCGGCCAACAGGGGAGCGGCGAGTGTCAACGGCAAGTCGGTCGGCTTGGGTATCGAGCTTCCGCACGAGCACGGGCTCAACAAATACGTGAACCTCGGCATGGACTTCCGTTACTTCTTTGTGCGCAAGACCATGTTCGTCAAATACAGCTCGGGTGCCATCGTGTTTCCCGGTGGTTTTGGCACGCTCGACGAGATGTTCGAGGTGCTCACGCTGGTGCAGACGCACAAGGTTAAGCGCATGCTGCTCGTGCTGGTAGGCAGCGAGTACTGGCAGGGCTTATTCGACTGGCTCAACGGCCCGGTGATGAACGCCGGTATGATCAGCCCGCTCGATCCGGAGCTGGTGCACATTACCGATGACCTCAACGAAGCCGTCGACATTGCCCTGAGTGGGCTGATGTAGGGCGAGCGTGCCCACCGCGATATGAATATGTATGGCACTCTGATGCTTTCTAACGTCAGTTTGCCATTTATATTGGGTATACTGATGCAAAAGACGAGGGCGAGGAGGTCGCGTATGTCTACTGCAACGGTTAAGCCTACGACGGTTCGCATCGAAGAGGGGCTCAAGGAGCAGGCGACTGAGTTCTTGGATTCGGTCGGCCTCAGCCTCAATTCCTATCTCAATCTTGCCGTTCGGCAGCTTGTAAATCAGCGAAAGATTCCTTTTGAGATTGTAGGAAGGGCGGAAGTGCCCAACGAGGCGACGAGGCGTGCCATGGTAATCGCCGAGGCTCATGAGTTGGGGGTTTTGTCGGACGATAGCCCGTCATTCAACGACGCTGATGAGCTTATGTCGTTCCTCGATGAGGAATAGCGATGTTCGAGATCAAAGTCGAGGCTCAATTTAAGGCGGACTACAAACGAACGATGCGCATGCATCCGCAGCTAAAGAGTGAGTTTAAAGCGGCGGTTGCAGAGCTTGTGGCTCATGGGTCGCTTCCGGCGGAGTACGGCGCCCACGGGCTCTCAAACCCGGGCGGCAATTACAACGGCCACATCGATTTCCACCTATCCGATGGCTTGGTCGATGTGGTCGTTCTGTACTTGCCGCATAAGACTAATCCTGTGATCCGGCTGGTCAGAATGGGCTCGCATGAGGAACTGTTCCAGGGCCCGCAGGGCTGATTGCCCGCTCATAATTTGCGGTGGAATAGGGATTGATTTGCGGCTGATAAGCCAAAAACAGTCCCTATTCCACCGCAAGTGGTGGGGATGTCCTGCCTGTTGACGTGGCATCTGGCTTTCCCTTGTGGTTGATTTCGTCTAAGAGCTCCGCTGCGATCTCGCTGTTTTTGAACCTGATGCTGCAGTCTTCT
>DBFOPE010000230.1:0-5136 GCA_048429085.1 Collinsella sp. | reverse complement strand
CGGCGGCAGGCTCTGCACCCTTGGCCTCCTCGGCAATACCTTCGCCCTCGGTGGCACCCTCGCTCGCAGCCTTCTCGGCGGCAAGGCGGGCACGGCGCTCGGCAAAGGTCTCCTTCTTTGCGGGCGCGGCCGTCTCGACGGCATCCTCGTCCGCATCGGAATCGTCATCGACGGCAGCCTTCTTGGGCTTGACCGGGGCCGACGCGGCTTCGCTTACCGGATCGATGATCTCGGACTGAACAACGGCCGTCATCTTTTCCTGCGTCTCGCGGAACTGACGGATGGCACGGCCGATCGTGCGGCCCATCTGCGGGAGCTTATCCGGGCCAAACAGCAAAAAGCCGAAGACCACGATGATCGCGAGCTCACCCTCTCCAATACCAAACACACATACCTCCAAGGCTCGATGTGAGTCGAGCCCGCACCGCGCCATTCGGCCGGAACTCGTCTATTCATTCGGTCAAGTATAGCGCCCGGACGCCAAAACGTCCGAGCGCATCACAAACATATGCCAAACGGCACGCCCTTTTGGGGGCAAAGATTATGCCGCCGTGATCGAAATCTCCTGGTCGACGCCCAGCAGCTGAACCACGCGCATCACCTGGGGCTGCACATTAGTGCAGCTAAAGCGCTTACCGTGGTCGACCGCGTGGTGCGCGGCGCCCACGAGCACGCCAATGCCCGTCGAATCGATGTAGCTCACCTGGGCAAAATCGAGCTCAACGGCCTCAGTGGGCTGCTCGAGCGCCAGGTCGATAGCATTGCGCAGGCTATCGGCGTTAGAAATATCGATCTCGCCGGTTACCTTAATGGTGTAGATCTCCGGCGTGGGGTTGGTGGAAATACCCAAATCCATGTATACGCTCCTTTACGTATCGAAAGTGCGGATAGTACTGGGCGCGGACTTACGGGGCCCTAGGCGTTAGGCGCGCTCGGCACGAGCAAGCTCGGCAGCGACAAGCTTAACGGCCAGCACCAGCACGTCGAGCGCGGCCTCCAGGTCATCGACCGTGGGATAGCTCGGCGCGATGCGGATGTTGGTGTCGCGCGGATCCTTGCCATAAGGCCAGGTGGCACCAGCCGGCGTAAGCTTGACGCCCAGGTCGGCACAAAGCGCTGCGACCTTTTGGGCCGAGCCCTCGGGACCATCAAAGCTCACAAAGTAGCCGCCGCGGGGATGCGTCCAAGTGGCGCAACCCGTATCGCCCAGGCCCTCGGTGAGCTTACGCTCAACGGCCTCAAAGCGCGGGCGCAAGAACTCGGCATGCTTTTTCATGTGCTCCTTGACCGCCTCGATGGTGGGAAGGAAACGCACGTGACGCAGCTGGTTGAGCTTGTCGGCGCTGATGAGGCCGGCCTTCAGGCGCTTGGAGAACTCCGCGATAACCGCGGGGCTCGCACCGATAAAGCCGATGCCGGCGCCCGGGAAGGTAATCTTGGACGTCGAGGCAAAGGCCACCACGCGATCCTCGGTGCCCGCCGCGCGAGCGAGGTCGAAGATATTGGCGAGCTCGTCGGTCTCGTCGTACAGGTCGTGCACGCAGTAGGCGTTATCCCAGAAGATGCGGAAATCGGGCGCGGCCGTGGGCATCTCGACCAGGCGACGCACGGTGTCCTCGCTAAAGGTGATGCCCGTGGGGTTGGAATACTTGGGCACGCACCAGATGCCCTTGATGGAGTCGTCGGCGGCAACCAGGCGCTCGACCTCGTCCATGTCGGGGCCGTTGTCGGTCATCGCGACGGGAACGTTCTCGATGCCCAGGTCGGCGGTGATGCCAAAGTGACGGTCGTAGCCGGGAACAGGGCACAGGAATTTGACCTTCTTGCCGTCGTGCGCGGCCTCGTAAGCCTCCCAAGGCTCGCTGCCGCACGAACCGCAGCGCCAAAACATGCCGGCGATATCGTGCTCGATCAGAAGGCTCGACGAACCCAGTACGAGCGTCTGCTCGGCAGGGCAACCCAGGAACTCCCCCGCCAGTTTGCGCGCCGAGGGAATGCCCTCAAAGCAACCGTAGTTTGAGCAGTCGACGTTGCCGTCGTGCAGATCGGCGTCGGCATTGAGAATATCGAGCATGGGTCGAGAGATGTCCACCTGGGAGGGCGACGGCTTGCCGCGGGCCATGTCGAGCGCCAGGCCCTTGGCCTTGACCTCGGCGACCTCGGCTTTGAGCGCCTCGATGGCGGCATCGAGTTCGGTGGTTTCCATCTTCTGGTAGATCGTCTGCATGGGTGCGACCTTTCGCGAAGCGGGACGTTGCAGTTCGTCTAAGTATAGACCGCCACCGCCGCAACGGCATGAAGCCGTGATAGATTAAGTTCATCGCAATGATTTACGACATCGCCGCGCATGCCGGCGTGGGGCGCCCAAGGAGGCACTATGGAGTACGGATCGTTTCAGGCCGAGGAATTCGGCGACCTGCAGCGCCTGGTCGACGGACTGTTTTACGACCGCCACGCCATCGACCGCCTGGATCTGATCGTACAAGCCGAAATCTTGGACCTGGCGCCCGATCTCATGGAAATCGTCAACCTGCTACCGCCCGGCTATTACGACCGCCAGTCACTTTGCGACCAGCTCAACTCCGCCTTGGCCGCCCACGGCTGGGGCGCCGTCTACGGCACCGTGGAATAAACCTAGTCATTTAAGAACGTCCCCATTGACTAAAACGCCGCTTGTGATGGTGTCCACAGGCGGCGTTTTCAAACTTGTATATGCTTTTACTTGTCTTTGGGCGCGGGGTGTTTGCAGACCACGCTCATGTAGATCATACCGAGCACGGCAGCGGTGACCGAACCGGCAAGGATGGCGGCCTTGGCAGCCAGAACCTCAAACTGGGCCGTCGGGAAGGCAAGGCCGCTGATGAGGATCGACATGGTGAAGCCGATGCCGCCCAGAATGCCCACACCGGCAATCATGTGCCAGTTAACGTTATGCGGCAGCTCGCAGACCCTAAACTTAACCAGGGCAAACGTCATGCCAAAGATACCAATCGGCTTGCCCAGCAGCATGCCAAAGTACACGCCGAGCGTCACCGGGTCGGTGAGCAGCGTGCTCATGTCCACGCCCACTAGGCGAACCTGTGCGTTCACGAACGCAAAGATCGGCAGAATCACAAAGTTGACCGGCGTGGAGATCAGACGCTCCATGCGGATGAGCGGCGGGGTCACGCGGTGCATGACGCGCTCGACCCTGGTGGTCGAGACGGTAAAGTCATGCTGGCCCAAGATGTGCGCCTCGTCGTCGTAGCGGTCATCAAGCAGCGGCAGGCACTCGCCCAACCAATCGGTGAGGCTATCGAGCTTGACGCCGCACTTGGCCGGGATGGTAAAGGCCAAGATGACGCCGGCGAGCGTGGCATGTACGCCGCTCTTGAACATGCAGAACCACAACAGCAGACCCAGTACCGAATACGGGGCAAGGCGGTAATGCTGCGTCTTGTTGAGCCACACGAGCGCGCAGGTCACAAGCGCAGCGGCGCCCAACCAAAACGGATTGGGGCTCTGACCGTAGAAGATGGCGATGGCGGCGATGGAGATAAGGTCGTCGGCGATGGCGAGCGTCGAGAAGAACACGCGCACGCCGTTGGGCACGCGGTTGCCCAAAAGCGACAGCACGCCCAGCGCAAAGGCAATATCGGTTGCCATGGGGATGGCCCAACCGTTGCGGGCGCCGGCATGGTTAAAGATCAGGTAGATGCAGGCGGGAACGACGACGCCGCCCACGGCCGCCAGCATGGGAAGCATGGCCTGACGCGGATTCTTGAGCTCGCCGACCGTCATCTCGTACTTAAGCTCAATGCCCACCAACAAAAAGAAAATCGCCATGAGGAAGTCGTTGACGAAAAGTTCAACGGTAAGACCGGCCGTAAGGTTGCCCAGACCCACATACAGCGGGGTCTCCAAAAAGTGATGGATGGCCTCGTAGGCATCGGTATTGGCGCAAATGACGGCGGCGATGGCGGCGATGACCATAACCGCGGCGGAAATCGTGCCGTTCTCGGCGATGCGCTCCCAAATGTCGTGGCGTTCAAAGCGCTTGCGCTCACGGACGTTGAACAGCTGCTCGGTTGCTGCCATGGGCGGCTCCTTTCACGGGAAAGCTCCCGTCTTAAAAAAGCACGGCCCGCCCAAGTGGCGGCGCCGCGCTCTAACGTATTACGCTTGCATCTAGCCTACCCTGCACGACAAGCACGCAGGCGTGGCCGAAAAGCGGAACCACAGGTTGAACATTATTTGCTCAACGGCACGGGCACGCCTGTCCAAGAGACGACGCGGCGCATGCACAAAAAACGACCGGAGCGCGGGGCGTCCGCGATCCGGTCGTGGCGTTCGGTCAACTAAACCTAGCAGGCGGCCATGATGGGGGCAGCGACCTGCTTCTTACGGGAGAGGACGCCCGGCATCCAGACGCCGTCGTGCTCGTCGGCAATGCCCAGGCCCTTCTGAGCAGCCTCGGTCTCGCCCTCGAGCAGGACCTGCGAGCCCTCCTCCATGATGTCGGTGATGCACAGGACAATGCCGTCGGCACCCTTCTCGGCGGCGTAGGCGCGCATGGCCTCGCGGATCTCGTCAATCATGCCAAGCGCACGGCTCTTGTCGACGGTCTCGTACTGGCCGATGAGCAGCTTCTTGCCGGCGGGCTCGAACATCTTGATGTCGTTGCCGACCATCTCGGCAGCGGTGAAGGAGCCGGACGGGCGGGTAAGGAAGACCTCCATGCCAAACTCGACCGGGTCGACGCCCACCTGCTCGCCGAGCTTGGCGGCGACGGCGCGGTCGACATCGGTGGTGGTGGGGCTCTTGAGCATGAGCGTGTCGGTCATCATGGCCGAGAGCAGCAGCTTGGCCTGGACGTCGGAAAGCTCAACGCCGAGCACGTCGGCGAGCTTGGTGACGATGGTGCAGCTGGAGCCCCAGGGCAGGCAGATGTAGTGCAGCGGGCCGGCGGTCTCGAAATCGCCGATGCGGTGATGATCGACGACGCCAAAGACCGTGGCGTCCTTAAGGCCGGCGACGGACTGGGCAGACTCGTTGTGGTCGGTGAGGACGACGAGCTGACCGGCCTCGACGGACTCGATCACGCGGGGCTCGGCGATGCCGGCGTCGGCGAGCAGCTTGGCGGACTCGGCCGGAAGC
>DBFOPE010000229.1:0-5272 GCA_048429085.1 Collinsella sp. | reverse complement strand
TAGGCCCTGCACGCTCTCGCACACCTTGATGCAGCGCATGCATTTAATGCACTTGTCGTTTTCGCGGATGATGGGAAAATCGAAATCCCAGCCCTCGCCCGCCAAATGCCTTTGATACGGCAGATAGAAAATGCCCAGGTCGTTGGCGATGGTCTGCAGGTTGCAGTTACCGCTGCGCACGCAGCTCGTGCACTGCGAGTCGTGCTGGGACAGCAGCAGCTGCACGTTGGTGCGACGAGCCTCGCGGGCCTTGGGGCTGTTGGTGTGGACCACCATGCCGTCGAGCACGTAGTTGTTGCAGGCGGCAACCAGCTGGTCGCAGCCCTCAACCTCGACCACGCACACGCGGCAGCCGCCGATCTCGTTTAGATCGCGCAGGTAGCACAGGGTGGGAATCTGGATGCCGACGGACTTGGCCGCATCCAGGATCGTGGTGTGCTCGGGCACCACGACTTCGCAGTTATCGATAATGAGCCTGACCATGTTGTGCGCTCCGTTTTCGCTGTTGTCGCCGGCGGTGGTTTTGTTGAACTCTACCATTCCAGGTTCCTCCCTCCGCGGAACGCGCCAAAGCCAAAGTGGTCGCAACGCAGGCAGCGACTCGCCTCTTGGCGTGCCTCTTCCTCGGTAAGGCCCTGTTCGACCAGATTCCAATCATGAATGCGCTCGCCGGCCTCGCGCTCGCCCAGCTCGCAGCGGCCGCACTCGTGCTTGCCCTTAAACTGAACGGTCGGCAGCTCCACGTCGAGCTTAATCTTGTGGTCGAAGCCCAGGTAGCGGTCGATATTTGCCGAAGCCACGCGGCCGGCGTTGATGGCACGGATGACAGTGGCGGGGCCGGTCTGGCAGTCGCCGCCGCTAAAGAGGCCATCGAAGTTGGGCACGGCGCCGTCCGAATCGGTGACGACGCGACCCCACTTGCAGGCGATGCCCATGTCCTCAAACGACTTGGAGTCAATGTCCTGACCAATGGCCACGAACACGCGCTCGCAAGGAATGACCTGCTCGGGTGTGGCGGCGGCACGCGGGGCCGGGCGCCCGCGGCGGGGCTCGCCGATAATCTGCGGCTGCACGCGCAGGCCGCTCACGCGACCGTCCTCGCCCGTCTCGATGGCGAGCGGGGCCGTGAGCTCCAGCACCTCGCAGCCCTCGGCCTGGGCACCGGCGATCTCGGCGTCCTGGGCTGTCATATCGCAGATGCGGCGGCGGTAGACGATGCTCACCTTTTCGGCTCCGCAGCGCACGGCAGAGCGTGCCACGTCCATGGCCACGTTGCCGCCGCCGATGACGCACACGCGCTGGCCGCCCAGGTCGGGCAGCTCGTCGTCGCCGATGGCACGCAGCATCTTGACGGCCGACTCCACACCGAGCGCCTCTTCGCCCGGAAGGCCGAGCCTCTTATCGCTGTGGGCACCGATGGCCAGGTAGACGGCATCGAACTCGTCGCGCAGACGAGCGAGCTCCTCGCCGTTCACGGAGTGGTCGAGCTCCGCATCGATACCGGCGCTCAAGATCCAGTCGATCTCGGCCTGCAGACGCTCGCGCGGCAGACGATAGCTGGGGATGCCGTAACGCAGCATGCCGCCCAAGTGGTGACGTTGCTCAAAGATGGTCACCTTATGGCCCATCACGGCCAAGTAGTAAGCGCAGGAAAGACCGGCCGGGCCGCCGCCGATCACGGCGACGCGCTTACCGGTGTTGTCCACCACATGCGGCTTGTGGTCGTTGAGGTCACTGTGCTCAACGGCAAAACGCTTGAGGGCGAAGATGTTCATGGGATCGTCGACCATGCCGCGACGGCAGTGCATCTCGCAGGGATGCTCGCACACCAAGCCGCAGACGAGCGGCAGCGGATTGTTCTTGCGGATGACCTTGACGGCATCGGCATAGCGGCCGGCCTCGACAAGCGAAATGTATCCGGGAATGTCGACGTGCGCCGGGCAGCCTGAGACGCACGGGACGCGGGCCTCGCGGTCAAAGCCGCAGGAGTGCTCGCGGATGTGATGCTCAAAGTCGTCGCGGAAGCCGCGAATGGCCATGAGCGCCATGGCGCCGGCCTCGTAGCCGATGGCGCAGTCGCTCGAAAGATAGATAGTGCGGGCCGTGCGTTCAATCAGGTTGAGTGTGGACTCGTCGGCGCGCCCTTCGAGCACATCGGCGAGCAGGTCGCCCAGCGCGCTCAGGCCCACACGGCAGGGCGTGCACTTGCCACAGCTTTGAGTGGAGCACAGGTTGACGAGCGCTGCCGTAAACTCAACGGGACACGGGGCGAGCGAACTCACCGCCAAACGGCGTCCGAGCGCATCGTGCAGGTCGTCCATGACGGCCTGAGCGTGGCTGCGTTCCATTACATGCAGTCGAGCCATAAGATCCCCTCTCGCATGGCAACCCGGAGGCGAGGCCGGGCGAAATTGCTACACGCAACACACTGACCTATAAAGTTGTTTGGCAGCAACACGGTTCGGCAGGCGGTATGAAACGTCGTCCTCAGCGGTGAAATAGAACATTACCGCAGATAAATGCCATATTTGATAAAACGCGTTACCCACAACGCGGCACTTGGGGACATTCCTCACTCTGGTGCATCGTGGACAGGTTTGTTTGCACCAATCATGAGTTGCGGTGAAATAGGGACTGAAAAGCCGCTCAAAAGGCCAAAACAGTCCGTATTCCACCGCAACTTCAAGACGTTGGTGCAGATTAACCTGACCTCTTTGCACTAAAAAGGGCCCCGAGCAAAAACATGCCCGGAGCCCTCTGGTTGCCTCGACTTAGAGCGCGACGCGTATGTTACTTCCGCTTGCCGCCGCCGTCACCGGGGCGACGGGAGCTGCCGCCGCGCTTGCCGCCACGGCTGTTGCCATAGCTGCCACGGTTATCGCGACCGCCGGCGCGGCCGCCACGGGAACCGGCTTGGTTGCCGCCGCGGCCACCACGGTAGCCGCCGCGACGCTCTTCGCGGGTATCGTCGTAGTTGCGCCAGTCATCGCGACGATCGCGGCTGGCACGCGGATCGCGACGATCGCGTGACTCGCCAGAACGGCCGGCGCCGCTGCGCCCGCCATTACCGCGAGCGCCCTCGCGACGCTCGCCGCCACGGCCGCTGTGCTCTTCAAAGCGCTTGCCGCCACGGGACTCACCGCTGCGGGTGCCACGCTCACCGCGACCCTCGCCGCCGCGACGCTCGTCACGGCCACCGCGCTCGTCATTGCGACCGGAACGACGACGATCGCCCGAGCCACGCTTGCCGCCGCGCGAGCCACGGCCCTCGTCCTCGCGCTCAACACGGCGACGACCACCGCGGTCCTCGTCCTCGCGACGACGGCGATGCGCCTCGCCCTGGAACTGCTTGGCACGGCGCTCGGCACGGTTGCCGCGCGGGGCCTGCTCGGCAGCACCGGCACCGCCGCGCTCCTCGGCAGCCACCTCGCGGGCCACGCTCTCCACGGCCTCATCCACGCGAGCCTGAACGCCCTCGCGCACGCGGGTCTTGCCGCCGCGCTTGGGACGGCTCGGACGCTCGCCGTCGCCGCGACGCTCATCGCGACCGCGGCTGGAACGACCGGCCACATCGCCGTAGTCATCGCCGTTGCGTTTGCCGTCGCGACGTGCCTGCTCAAGCTTCTTCTTGCTCTTGGACTTGCCGCGCTTGGTCTTCTTCTTCACCTTAAAGGCCGCAGGGTCGCGCTCGGGATCAACCGCGGGCGGATTGGGACCCACATGCAGGTCGCCGGCCTCGTAAATGTCGGCGGTCTTGTCCATGAGCTTCTCGATCTCGTAGAACTCGTCCACGTCCTGCTCGGTCACAAACGTAATGGCCCAGCCCAGCTCGCCGGCGCGACCCGTACGGCCAATACGGTGGATGTAGTCGGTCGGCTCGGCCGGCACGTCAAAGTTCACGACGTAGCGCACGTCGCTAATGTCGATGCCGCGGGCGAGCACGTCGGTCGCCACCAACACGTCGACGGTACCGTCGCGGAAGGCCGAAAGGGCACGCTCGCGCTGGGCCTGACTGCGGTTGCCGTGAATCGCGGCGGCCTTGATGCCCTTGCGCTCCAGACGACGGCAGCAGCTGTCGGCGCGGTGCTTGGTGCGCATAAAGACGATAGTGCGCTCCGGGCCCTCCTTCTTGAGGAACTCGGGCAGCAAGTTGTTCTTGGCCTCGATGGACACCGGGAACACAAACTGGTCGACGGTGTCGGCGGTCGACGTGGCGGGCGCGATCTCCACGCGGGCCGGGTCGCTCACCAGGTCGGTGATCTCGCCCACGGCCTCCTCGTCGAGGGTCGCCGAGAACAGCAGCGTCTGGCGCTCTGCCGGCGTCTCGCGCACAATGCGGCGGACGGCGGGCAAAAAGCCCATGTCGAGCATGCGGTCAGCCTCGTCGAGCACCAGCACCTTGACCTCGTTCAGGTGGCAGGCGCCCTGCTCGATCAGATCGACCAGACGGCCCGGCGTGGCGACCAGAATGTCGCAGCCGTACTTGAGTGCCGCGGTCTGCGGCTTGTAGCTCACACCGCCCACGACGGTCACGGCAACATGGCCGGTGACGTCGGCGATCTTGCTCGCGACCTCGTCGATTTGCTGGGCAAGCTCGCGCGTAGGAGTGATGACGAGCATCACGGGGCCACGGCCGTTGCCCTCGGGCTTTTTAGCACCGCGACGACGGTTGCGGCCGCCGCGCTCGCGCACGGGCTTGGGAGGAGCGATGTGCTCCAGATTGTTCATAGTCGGCAGCAAAAAGGCGGCCGTCTTGCCGGTGCCGGTCTGAGCGGCGGCAAGCAGGTCGCGGCCCTCGAGCACCACGGGGATCGAGCCGGCCTGCACGGGCGTCGGCGCCGTGTAGCCCAGGTTCTCGATGGCACGGAGCATCTCGTCGGAAAGGCCCAGTTCGTCAAAGGCGGGCAGGCTCTCGGTAGCGGACTCGACGGCCTGGGCAGCATTGGCCTCGTCGGCGGCATCGAAGGCAGCCTGGGTCATGGCCTCGCGGGTCTCGTCCAGAATCTCGGCGTCGGTGACGTCGGATACAGAATTACGCATATGTTGTTGTTCCTTATCTGCACGCGCAATGGACACGGCATGCGGCCGCGCGGGCGTGCTTGGTAGTGCGCTAATACATACAAAAACGGGCGCGCACAGAGAGGACGTTGCTCAGCACGCTGGCGATCGCTTTGGCAGCCCTATCACGCGCCGTCCAGACGCAGCAGCTCTAAGCGATGGAGCAGATTCGCCGCCGGTTAGTATACCCGTGCTTCGCATGCCCCCACGTAAA
>DBFOPE010000228.1:0-8256 GCA_048429085.1 Collinsella sp. | reverse complement strand
CGACCTTATATATTTGCCCTCCCCGGGGCTCCCGCACAACGGGACCTCAGTTGGGTTCTATCCCGGTTGCAGTTGCTTCGCTCCTGCACCACTTGGCTGGTGCGGCGGTTTGGCATTGGAACGGTTCTTTTTCTGATATATGCTGGTTGCGGCTCTTCTTTTGGGAGGAGTCGCTTTTTTGTTGTGAGGGGGATGGGCCCGTGGCTGATGATTTGATTCGTTCTGAGCTGCTTTCTGCTGATTGGGATGGCGAATGGATGCGTCTGCAAGCTGATCGGCGACGGGCTGATGATTCGTTTGAGTGGGATAAGCGTGCTCGGCATTTTCGGCCATTGGAGACTGCCCCGTATGCTCGGGATTTTATAAAGCTGTTGGCGGTTGAGCCTGGCGAGTCGGTGCTCGATATGGGGTGCGGGGCTGGGTCGATTGCTATTCCGCTTGCTCAGGCTGGGCATCCCGTGATTGCTGCCGACTTCTCTCCTGCCATGTTGGGCACCCTTGATGCTGGCATTGAGTACTATAGGCTCGAGGATCGCATTACGCCGCTTAAGCTTGCTTGGGATGATGATTGGGATTTGGTTGGACCGGTTGTGAAAGCGGTAGATGTTGCCTTTGCCAGTCGGTCGGTTACGACGACCAATCTAAAAGGCGCGCTTGCCAAGCTTGATCGTACGGCTCGTCGGCGTTGTGCTGTCACGATGGTCGCCAACTCGAGCCCGCGTTATGACCTGCACCTGATGAACGCCATCGGCGCCTCGGTTACCTGTAGCAATGGTTTTGTGTACGCCTTTAACATCCTTATTCAGATGGGTGCACTGCCGCAGGTTACGTATTTTGAATCGCCCCGCCGCGACACCTTCGATAGTCTCGAGGCGGGCGTGGCAGACTTTTCTCGCATGCTCGAGCATGGCAACGAGGATAAGATTGACCGCCTGCACGACTATATCGCCCAGCACATGATCGAGAACCCCCATGCCGGCGAGCCGGGATCCAAGGGCGTTCCGCAGGGACGCTACATGCTCGACCACATCCGCAAAGTCCGATGGGCGTTTATCGCTTGGGAGCCGGTCTCCGTACCCCGCCCGTAGCCCATCTAAAGCTTGCATCGTCTTCCCGATCGGCATCCGCATTCTTTGCGAACTGGGCAAACGCGCTCCACACCGCGCCGTTCCTGCGCTATCGTGGGACAGCTCACGTAGATTAAGGCCCCATTGTGGGGCGCCCCATACATAGAAAGCGAGAACCCATGGCACTGACAGGAGCCCAGGTCAAGCAGCTTCGCAGCATGGCCCATCACCTCAACCCCGCCATCATCATCGGTAAGTCCGATGTCAACGAGGGCACCGTCGAGCAGACGGTTGCCTACCTGGAGAAGCACGAGCTCGTTAAGTGCTCCGTGCTGGACGGCTCCAGCCTTTCCGCCCGCGAGGCCGCCGAGGAGCTCGCCGAGCGCTGCCACGCCGACGTCGTTCAGGTTATCGGCCGCAAGTTCTCGCTGTATCGCGAGTCCTCGCGCAAGGATATCGAGAAGATCAAGCTCGTCTAAATACCGGCTGGTCATACCGAGCAAGTCTGCGGGCGTCCGATCGATTCGGACGCCCGTTTTTTATCGCTCGACAAGCACGCGCTTGAGCCTGCCTTCGACCAGGCGCTCATACAAACGCCTTGTCTCGGGCTCGGGCACGCCTTGAACCTGCTCTCGCAGGTGGTGCATGTGGCCGCTGTACAGCTCAACGACATCGCGACGTCGTCCCGCCGCGCCGTAAACGCGCATAGCGCAGCGAACCATGTCCTCGCGCGCCGTCTCTTGGCGAAGCCCCGATTCCACGAGCCAAATTGCCGATTGCAGGTCATTTTCCTCGAGAGCGGCATTCGCTCCCCTAATCATGCAGTCGATGTACTTGGATTGCATAATGTGGCGCATGCGCGTAAAGAACGTGGGGTTGCAACCGGTGGGAACATACAGCGGCCCCGCGTAGAGCTGCTCAACCTTAAGACAAAGCTCAACCAGGTGAGGGCCTCTCGCGCCCATACGGTTTCCCAGGATCTCGCGGCTCAGCTGGTCAAAGAGCCTTACATCGGTCTTAACGTAGTCGCCGTTGAGCCCTATGCACTCGTTTTGGATGAGCACGCACGACTTGCCATCCGGCGTTGGACCCAAAGCCGAGCGCAAGCGCGATACCGTCGAATACAGATTGTTGCGCGCCGCGCTAAACTCGGCATGGGGCCACAACTCCATGGCGATTGTCTCGCGGTCGACCATGGCATCCATGCCCAACGCGAGCCGCTCGGCAAGTGTTGCCGCCTTTTTGCGACGCCACATCTTATCCGTGATGGGAAAGCCGTCGCGCTCGGCGCGAAATGTGCCAAACATGCGCATCTCAATATGGCCGATCGTATCGACAGCCTCAACCTCGCCCGCCTGGAACAGGTGCTCGCTTTCGCCCTCAAAATCATCGCGTAGTGAATACCGCGACAGCTCACGCACCGGAAGCTTCTTGCGAATCCTGACGGCAGGCTCGCCCAGACAGTGCATCGCAAGACGCGCAAATAGCCGATACGATGGGTCTAAAATCCCCGAGCGATTCATAGACATCCAGGCGGCAAGATCGCTATCGCGGCCCGCAGCGGCCAGGTGCAGCGCCACGATCCAGGCTTCTGAGCCACCGACCTGCGTCTTGCTAATGTCGAGCAGCTCCGCCTCTTCGCGAACCGATACCAGCGACGTATTGCGCAGGTACGCCACGCGCTCCAGCAGCAACGCGTTTTCGCGCATGTACGCAATCGATTCGTCGGCGAGCTTGAGCACCTGAACCGCGCGGAACTTCGCGTTGACCGGCCGCCCCTCCGCCAGCGATTGCCAACCCTCCAGCAATAACCCAAACAGCTGAATTTGATTGTCACGAACACGCACCGTAAAGCGGTCGAGCTCGCCAAACGCCACATCGTCGGTCACGGGCAAGCCCGCGAGCAGGCGCCGCGCCGCCAGCACCATACGCAGCCAAATGGATGGCGCCTTAAGCCCGCGGATATCGAGCGCCTCGAGTATCTGCGTCATCTTGTCATCGCGCTCGTCGGGTTTAGCAAACGAGCCGTCGAACAGCTCCACCAGCATATGGTCGGCCTGTATGAGAATCCCCGCGATGTCGAGCTCGCAATCATAGGCTTTGCACGCCTTGAGCTTCGCGAGAACATTGCCGTCTTCCGCTCGCTCGGTTAGGTGGCGCTTGACCTCGATATGCGCGGATAGCATGTCGAGCACCTCGCAGGATGTCTGTTCTTGCACAACAGGGTTGGCGGGAAGCCCCAGGTCATTGTCGCCGTAAAAGGCGATGGTGAGCGCCTGGGCTATTTTCCAGGTAGCGGGATCGACCTCGCGCGTCGCCTGATCACCCGCACGTTCGATAACGGACGCCATATACCTTGCTAGCTTTGTATTGCACACGCTGACAGCCGCCAGATACACGCCGAGTGCCTCGGCGGGTGTCGGCTCTTGCTCCTGCTTTTCCGCATTGATCATCGCCGTCGCCGCGCGGCAAATGTCCCCTCCGTGCCCGGTTAGGGCAAGATCGGCCCCATACTGCCCGGCAAGTTCCAATACCACATGGCGGTCCAAGAACGCGTCGGCCAGGTCCATAGCCAAATCGCATCGGCCCGCCTTGATCAAAATGCGAGCAGCCCGCGATACAAGTTCGGGACGGATCTCGGCAACAAGCTTTCGCAACCTCAGGCGTGCATTGTCCTTAGCACCCAAACATCTAAAGGTGCGATCAGACGGATCCACGCCAAAAATCGGATAATCGCGCACAAAGATGGACTGGTCGACCATCGAAAGCCTCACACCGCACGCCTCTAGCTCCGCAATGCGGCCCTCGCCCATCAGCACCATCAAACAGGCAACAGTAAACAACAGGTTGTTCTCGAGCGATGCGAGATCGGCCAGCGCCGCACCGTACACGTTGACGATTTCGTTCTCGAGCAACCCGGCAACATCGCCCTGTCCATACATTCCCGTTTGCAGGGCCGATACCAGCTCGGGTACGCCTTGCGTAAGCCGATAAAAATCGAGCGATGTGCTGATCGAGAACGCCGTGGCCCATGAGGAATACTCATAGGCGTGCACCTTGAGCATCTGCGCATTGACTTTTACCGAATCGCCCAACCCGCGGATAAGCAATCGGTTTGAGGGGCGGCAGGAAATAAAGACCCCCGTCCCCGTAGCACGTAAGCTGCGGATTCGATCGATGAGGTCCTCGGTTTCGTGCTGCTCGAGATTGGGCACGTTGTCGATCGCAACGAGCGAATGCGGTTTGTCCTTAAGCTCATCGGCGACAACCTCGAGCTGCATAAAGAGCTCGCGTCCAATCGCGCGGTCGGCCTCGATTATCCGAACCGGCCCTCGCGTGGGGTCCGATTTAACCTCCTGCACGTATTGCAGCAACACCGACGTCTTACCAAACCCATCGGGCGCGTAGAGCAAAACAATTCCCGCCTTGCGCCCTTTAACGATGAGCTCGTTCATCAAGCGATCGCGCCGCACCATATAGCCGCCGCCCGTCGGCATCAACTCGAGGTCGTCCGTATTGCCCAGATCGTTTACCATGCTTGCTCCTCAACTCGACCATATGGACACCGTAGCTGCAGGACCATATGAGCCGCCCCGTGAATAGCGCGACTTAGAGTTTTTAATTGTCTGCCGGTACGTGTTTGGCAAGTTTTTGTACAGCGAGGACCGATGGTAACTTATCCCCCGACCAATAGGTCTTTGCGCAGGTCAATGCGCTTGCCAGCATGTCCCATCCCATTTGCAGTGTAGCGCAGTCGGCTATTTTTATTTGAGTTGCGCAACTCGCCTACTCCTCGCTACCGCCTGCGACTCTATGGTGGCAAATGTGCATAGAATCTGCTATAGAATGAATCACAATAATTTAAAACCCTCCAGTCAAGCACGCGGCAAGGTTTCCGTCATGCATGCGCCACGGTCTATGTCCACTAAAAAGGCCCCCGCAAAGCGAGGGCCTTTTGGAAAGCTATGTAAGATCGCTTGGTCGCGTTACTCGCAGAGCGAAAGAGCAGCCTCGTCGGCAACGACGACGCAGTTGGTGTGCAGCTGCAGAATCGAAGCCGGGCATTTGGGCGTAACCGGGCCATAGCACATATCGTGCACAGCCTGAGCCTTGGCCTCGCCGTTGGCGACGACCAGGATCATGCGGGCATACATGATGGTCTGGGTGCCCATGGTGTAAGCCTGACGGGGCACGTCATCGATGCTGTCGAACAGGCGGCTGTTGGCCTGAATGGTGCTCTCGGTGAGGTCGACGCAGTGCGTACCCTTGGAGAAGTGGTCATCGGGCTCGTTGAAGCCGATGTGGCCGTTATTACCAATGCCGAGCAGCTGCAGATCCGGGTAACCGGCGGCAGCGACGATCTTGTCGTACTCGGAGCAGGCAGCAGCTGCATCGGGGTTGGAGCCATCGGGCACGTGTGTGTTGTTCAGATCGATATTGATGTGATCGAAGAAGTTCTCGCGCATAAAGTAGTGATAGCTCTGGGGATCATCGTGCGAAAGACCACGATACTCGTCCAAGTTATAGGTGCTGACCTCGGCAAAGTCGACGTCGCCCTTCTTGTACCAAGCAGCGAGCTGTTTGTAAGCGCCAATCGGGGTGGAGCCGGTGGCAAGACCCAACACGCAATCGGGCTTGAGGATAACCTGGGCCGAAATGATATTAGCGGCCTTGCGGCTCATATCCTCGTAGTCTTTAGCTTTAATGATTTTCATTACGCGTCCTTTCTCGTAGAAGAGAGGCAAGGCTTCCCTTACAAGCACTTGCCCGCGGCCCGCGTCGGCCGCAACCAACGTGTGCGGCCACCAGGGCGAGGTCGCGTAATGTATGTGTCTCGTGTCTAACCGCGTCGAGGCCCCTGCCCGTCCACGGCGACCCAAAGCTGTTTAGCTTCGGACGTTTTCCATCTTGCCACGGAGGGCGCCCTCTTTCAAGGGCGCCCTCCGTAAACGTGATTGAATTGTAGGCCAAAGGCCAAGCGGAGCGACTAGCGCTCACGCGCGACGATGAGCTGGTCCATCTCCTCGACATGCTCTCCAACAGAGCCCTTGATGCTCGAGAACTCAACGGAATTGCAAACCAAGATGGGAACCGTCATATCGTAGCCCTCGGCAGCAATCGCTTCGCGATCGAACTCGATGAGTACATCGCCCTTATGGACGATATCGCCCACCTGCGCATGCACGGTAAAGTGCTTGCCCTCGAGTTGAACGGTGTCCAAGCCAACGTGAATCAAAACGTCCAGGCCATCAACCGTGTTAAGCGCAACAGCATGACCCGTGGGAAAAATCGCTTCGACCTTAGCATCCGCCGGAGCGATCACACGCGTGCCAGTTGGCTGAATCGCCACGCCCTGACCCAAAAGGCCAGTGGCAAACGTCTGATCGTTTACCTCGGAAAGCGGAATGACATCGCCCGAGATGGGAGCATCCAGCGTAAGGACTCGACCACGCATACCAAAAGACCTCAGGACTTTAGTGAACATGCTCCCCCTTGGACATACCTTTGATCAAATACAGTTTTACCAGTTTACCACTTGGCAGCGGTTTTTGACCATTAAGGAAGTTCGCGCTTGACAACCTCGACGATGTCGTCGACGACGCGCTGGGTCAGCTCGTGCGTCTCGGCCTCGGCCATGACGCGAACCAGCGGCTCGGTGCCACTCGGGCGCACCAGAATACGGCCGCGACCGTTGAGCTCCTTCTCGGCGGCAGCGACGGCGTCCCAAATGGGCTGACAATCGTCCAGGCCGGCCTTGTTGTCGGAATGCACGTTGACAAGCACCTGCGGGTACTTCTTCATGATGCCGGCAAGGTCAGTGAGGGTGCGGCCGGTGCGCTTGAGCACGGCCAGAAGCTGCAGGGCCGTCACCAAACCGTCACCGGTGGTGTTGTGCTCCAGGAAGATGATGTGCCCGGACTGCTCGCCGCCGATGACAGCGCCGTCCGCAAGCATGCGCTCCAATACGTAGCGGTCGCCCACGGCGGTCTGCACCATCTCAAAGCCCTGCTCCTTCATGGCAATGGAGAAGCCCAGGTTGCACATAACGGTCGAGACGATCTCGGAGTTGGCGAGCTTGCCGCGAGCAGCCAGATCGGAGCCACAGATGGCCAGGATGTAGTCGCCATCGATCTCGTTGCCCTCGCTGTCCACGAATAGCACGCGATCGGCGTCGCCGTCGTGGGCCAGACCGATGTCGGCGTGAGTGCGCAGCACGAGCTCGCGCAGGGGCTCAAGGTGAGTGGAGCCGCACTCGACGTTAATGTCGGTGCCGCAGTAATCGGTGTTGATGGCATGGACCGTAGCGCCCAGGCGCTGCAGCGCGGCGGGCGTGGTCTGGCAAGAAGCACCGTGGCCGCAGTCGACGGCAACAACCAGGCCGTCGAGCTTAAGGCCGTCGAGGGTGCTGATAGCGTGGTCGACGTATGCCTTGCGCGCGTCCTTCATCTTGATGATGTGACCCACACCGGCACCGGTCGGCAGCGTGTCGGCAGCCATGGCCTCCTCGGACATGACCCAGGCGCTAATCTCTTCCTCGACAGCATCGGGAAGTTTCATGCCCTTGCGGCTAAAGAACTTGATGCCGTTGAACTCCGGCGGATTATGCGAAGCGGAGATGACGATGCCGCCGTCGAGCTCGTTTTGGACGGTGAGCAGCGCCACGGCCGGCGTAGGGATAACGCCGCAGCAGTGCGGGCGGCCGCCCTCGGCCATAATGCCGGCGGTCAGAGCGCTCTCGAGCATGGTGCCCGAAAGACGCGTGTCGCGGCCGATGCAAATGTCCGGACCAAGGAACTTGGTCGCCGCACGGCCAAGACGAAACGCGAGGTCGCACGAGAGGTCGGCGTTGGCGACGCCACGGACGCCGTCGGTACCGAAGATGTTCTGGGGCATAGGATCGCTCCTTCCCAAGTGGGTAAAACGCAGTCACCCACCCTAGTCGAAAAAGAAAAGCGGGACCCGCCGAGCAATCGGCAGGCCCCGCTTGTACATTGTATCTCGTAAAGAGATAAAGCCTTAGCGCTTGGAGAACTGGGGAGCGCGGCGAGCCTTCTTGAGGCCGTACTTCTTGCGCTCGACCACGCGAGCATCGCGCGTAAGGAAACCGGCCTTCTTGAGGTCAGCACGGTAGTCGCCAGCGTTCAGAAGAGCGCGAGCGATGCCCAGGCGCAGAGCGCCGGACTGACCG
>DBFOPE010000227.1:0-4215 GCA_048429085.1 Collinsella sp. | reverse complement strand
GTTGACTGCGGTCTCGCTCATCTACATCACCTCCGCGTGAGGGGTCAAACCATTTGCCTTGAGCACCTCGTCGGGGAGCTCGGAATAGAAGTGCTCGGTGCCGGGCACGCGCTTGAAGACCGGACGGGTGTCCAGGCCAATGCGCGGATGGCTCGAGCGGGGCGCGAAGCGATCGCCCTTGGGGAAATCGCGCGGGCTCGGAACGGCGCCGGGCACCTGGTGCAGGCGGCCCGAACCGCTCTCGATGGACAGGACGGAACCCAGAAGGCCGCGGGTGTACTCGTGAATCGGGTTGGTGAGCAGCTCCTTGGTGGGCGCCTGCTCAATAACCTGGCCGGCGTACATAACCGTGATGTTGTGGGCGACCTCGGCGACCAGCGCCAGGTCGTGCGAAACGAAGATCATGGCAAAGCCGAGCTTGGCCTGAAGGTCGTTGAGCAGCTTGATGACCTGCTTCTGGACCGTAACGTCCAGAGCGGTCGTGGGCTCGTCGCAGATAACCAGCTTGGGGTCGCGGGTAAGGGCCATAGCGATCAGAACGCGCTGACGCTGACCACCGGAAAGCTCGTGCGGATAGCTCTCGAGCGTACGCTTGGGGTCGAGGCCCACGAGCTCCAGGAGTTCCTCGGCGCTACGGGTGCCGCCGCGCTTGGTGAGCTGCTTCATCTGGGCAGAGATGAGCATGGAGGGGTTGAGCGAGGACAGGGCGTCCTGATAGACCATGGCGATATCGGTACCGCGCAGGCCGAACCACTCCTTCTTGCTCATCTTGAGCAGGTCGCGGCCCTCCCAGAGAACCTCGCCGGAAAGATGCTCGTCATCGTCGGTCAGGCCCATGATGGCCAGCGTGGTGATGGACTTACCGCAGCCGGACTCGCCTACCAGGCCCATGGTCTGGCCGGGACGGACGTCAAAGTTAACGTGGTCGACGACGTTGATATCACCGTGGTGCTCAAACTGGATGCAGAAATCGCGGACCGAAAGGATCGGCTCAACGGACTCATCGGGCACATGGCGGTCGTTACGCTTGAGCTCGACATCGCGCAGTGCGCCAAGACGGGCGGACAGGGACTGAGCCTGCTCCTTGTAGGCACGAACGGGGTCGGAAACCAGCAGGTCGGCCTCGCGGCGCTTGGAGGAATCGGTCGGATCCAGGGCGGCGGAGGGAGCAGCGGCCATGGCGTCGGTAATGCCCTCGGAGAGGATGTTGAGCGCCAGGCAGGTGATCATGATGGCCAGGCCCGGGAACAGTGCCTGCCACCAACGGCCAGCGAGCACGCCACCGCGTGCGTCGGCGAGAATGTTGCCCCAGGTAGCGGTGGGCTCCTGGATGCCGGCGCCGATGAAGGTCAGCGAGGCCTCGAAGATAATGGCGTCGGCGACCAGGGTAACGGTGAAGACCATAATCGGAGCGATGCAGTTACGCAGAACATGCTTGATCAGAATCCACGGAGCCTTGGCGCCGGACACGATGACCGCGCGGACATAGTCCTCACCGTACTCGGACACGATGTTGGCGCGCACGATACGGGCGATCTGCGGGGTGTACATAAAGCCGATCGCAAAGATGATCGACGGCACGGAATTGCCCAGGATGGAAACGAAAACGGCTGCGAGGGCGATACCCGGGATGGACATGATGATGTCCAGGATACGCATGATCGCCTCAGAGATAGACTTGCGCGAAACCGCTGCAAGAGCGCCGACAACGGAACCACAGACCAAAGCCATGGCGGTAGCACCAAAGCCGATAATCAGCGAGTAACGTCCGCCGTAGAGCATGCGCGACAGAATGTCGCGACCCTTATCGTCGGTACCGAAGATAAATCCGTTGCCGGGAGCCTGGCGAGCCGTAAAGATCTCGACCGGGCTATAGGGGGCAAGAAGGGGCGCCAAAATCGCAGTCAGGGCGACCAGCACCAGCACGACGGCGGCAATCTTAGAAGACAGCGTCATCTTCTTCCAGCCACCGAGCTTGAGCCCCTTGGAGGCAGCCTTCTCGAGCTGCTCGGTTTGCTTCTCTCGAATCTTTACCATAATCTACACCGTCCTGATGCGCGGGTTGATGAGCAGGTAGAGCATGTCAACCACGATGTTGATGATGATGAAGGCAAGAGCAACGACGATAACGACGCCCTGAACCAGGTTCGCCTCGTTGCCCTGAACGCCCTGCAGAATCGCAGTGCCCATGCCGGGGAGGTTGAAGATAACCTCGATGACGACGGCGCCGCCCATGAGGTAGCCGATCTTAAGACCGAGGGTGGTGACCGGGGTGATCAGCGCATTGCGAAGAACGTTGATGCCGACGACGACCTTCTCGGGAACGCCGGCGCCACGAGCCATACGGACATAGTCCTTGTCGAGCTCCTCGACCATGGCGGTACGCACGATACGAGTCATCTGGCCCGTCAGCGGAAATGCCAAGGCGATAGCGGGCATGATCATACGTCCCAGATAGCCAACCGGATTCGTGGTGAAGTGAGGCAGAGCACCCGATGCCGGGAGCACCTTAAGGTAGGAAGAGAACAGCAGGATCAACAGAACGGCAAGCCAGAACGACGGGGTTGCCAAGCCGGCGATGGAAAAGACGCGGATCACTTGGTCCGGCCATTTGTCGCGATACAGTGCCGCGATGACGCCGAGCAAAAACGAAACGACCGCACCGATGGCAAGACCGATGAAGGTCAGCTGCATCGTGACGGGCAGGGCCGTGGAGATGCGCTTGGCAACGGAGTTGCGGGCAGCGCCGTAGGTACCCATGTCGCCATGAATCAAATCGCCCATATAGCGCACGTAGCGCACAGGCCAGGGGTCGTCCAGACCATACTTCTCATGGTACTCGGCAACCGCCTCGGGCGAGGCACCGTCACCCAACGCCGTGTAGGCGGGGTCGGTCTTGGAGAACGACATAAGGAAGAACACCAGGACGGTGACGCCCAATGCCATGATCGGCAGCGCCACAAGACGCCTTCCAATCAAACGTAGCAAGTTGTTCACGTTCTCTCCCCTTTCTTTTGTCGGTAGGACCAACTGGTATATGAGTACGGATACTCATTACAAGACCCGAGCGACATCGTTGCCGCCCGGGTCTTTGTTTCAACTATGAGGATACGGTCCCAACGGCCGACATCCTGCATACAGACTCAAGCGAGTCTTACGCCTTGACGGTCGCAACGCCCCTGAAGGACATGCTCGTCGTGCCGATGCCCTTGAAGCCGTCGAGAGCCTCGCCGTTGGGCGCGGTGGACGGATCGTCCCAGGAAGCGGAGACGGTCTTGACGTGGACAACGGGGTACAGAACGGCGTTGTCGGCGATGATGTCGAAGCACTCGTTCCACTTCTTCTGCTGCTCGTCGCCCTCGGCGGCAAGAGCCTCGTCCATGAGACCGTGAAGCTTCTGCCACTCAGCGGACTCCTTCCACGGGCAACGGGTCTGCATCCAGACGTTGTCGCCATACCACCAGTTGAGCAGCAGGTCGGGGTCAGCGCCGAAGCAGGAAGGATCGCCAGGGGCAAGGAGGATATCGTAGGCCTCGCCGCCGTCGATGGCAGCGTAGGTGGCCGGCGAGGTATCGGTCTGGATGGTCACCTCAAAGCCGAGAGCGTCGAGGTCGTTCTTGACCTGGGCGGCCATGCCCTTGATCTGCTCGTTGTCGGTGGTGCGCAGGGTGATGGCACCCGGGGTGATGCCAGACTCCTCGATGAGCTTCTTAGCCTTCTTGGCGTCGGTCTTGTACACCGTGGAAGCCTCATGATAGTTGGTGAAGCTCTTGGGCAGGTAGCAGCTGGCAGCGGTGGCAAGGCCGGCGAAGGTGTTGCTGACCATCTTCTCGGTGTCGAGCGCATACATGACAGCCTGACGGACCTTGACGTTGTTCCAAGGCTCCTTGGCGACGTTGAACATGATGAAGCGGGTGCCGAAACCCTGAACGTTATCGATCTTGCAGCCGGCGCTCTCGAGCTGGTCGACGGCGTCAGCGGTAACGAGCTCCATAACGAGCGTGGAGCCCTCCTGCTGAGCGGTAACGCGAGCGGTGGGGTCGGTCAGGATGCTGTACTGGATCTTCTTATCCTCGGCAGCATACTCACCGTTGTACTCGGGGTTGGGAACCAGGGTGATCTCGGTATCGGAGATAGAGTCGTACATCCAGGGGCCGGAGCCGATCGGCTGCTTGGCGCGATCCTCCTCGGTCTGGGTGGCCGGGGTAACGCGGA
>DBFOPE010000226.1:0-4622 GCA_048429085.1 Collinsella sp. | reverse complement strand
GGCGGGCTGTCGTAAGAAAGGGAAGGCTCCTATGGAGTTTGTTCTTGATAACGGTTCTATCCGCGTAGCACTGAGCACGGCGGGCGGGTCGTTCACTTCTATTGCGGCCAACGGCCGTGAGTACCTGTGGCAGGGTGACCCTGCGGTCTGGTCGGGCCAGGCACCCATTTGTTTCCCGATCTGCGGCGGCCTTCGTGACGGTCGCGCAATGACCATGGGCGGCCGCGAGGTTAAGCTTGCCCGTCACGGCTTTGCTCGCAAACAAGAGTGGAAGCTCGAGGAGCAGGGCGACAACATGGTCGCGCTGAGCCTAAGCTCTGCCGACCATGCCGAGTTGCTCGAGCAGTACCCGTATCCGTTTAAGATCGTTGCTCGTTACACGATCGATGCGGAAAAGGTGGCCGTGTCGTACGAGGTGACCAATGAGGGCACCGAGGACATGCCGTTCTTTGTGGGCGGTCACCCTGGCTTTAAGTGCCCGCTTGACGAGGGCGAGTCCTATGACGACTACGAGCTCCGTTTTGAGCAGCGCGAGGCCGCCGAGCTCTGTACTGCCGTTCCCTCGACGGGCCTGATTGATGTTGAGCATCGCAGCAAGAACCCGATGGTTGGCCATGACCTGCCGCTGACCCACGAACTCTTTGACTTCGCAGAGACCATCTTTGACGTGCTCGAGAGCCGCGTGGTTACGCTTACCAAGAAAACCGAGGACAAGGGCGTGCGCCTGACGTTCCCCGATATGCCATACCTGATTGTGTGGAGCAAGCCCGAGGGCGACTTTGTGGCCGTGGAACCGTGGGGTGGTCTGTCCACCTGCTCCGACGAGGACGATATTCTGGAGCACAAGCGCGGCTGCCTGGTGGCCAAGCCGGGGGAGACCGTTACCCGCGGCTTTGAGATCGAGATCCTTTAACGAGCTATCGTATGTTTGGGGCGGGTTATGCCGCCCCGGAACAGGAGTTCAACATGATTCTGACCGTTACCATGAACCCGTCGATTGATACGCGCTATCAGCTCGACAAGTTGATCATCGACGACGTGAACCGCGTGACGCCCGAAAAGACCGCTGGCGGTAAGGGCCTCAACGTGAGCCGCGTGTTGCTGCAGCTGGGCGACGACGTGCTCGCGACCGGTCTGCTCGGCGGCCACATGGGTGCCTATATGGCCGAGCTCATGGATGCTGACGGCGTCAAGAACGACTTTGTGCCCATCGCCGGTGAGACACGCATTTGCCTGAATATTCTGCACGAGGGTAATCAGACCGAGCTTTTGGAGAGCGGCCCGCAGATCGCCCCGGCCGAGCTCGAGGCCTTTACGGCCAAGTTTGCCGAGCTTGCAGCGAAGGCGGACGTTGTGACGCTTTCGGGCTCGCTGCCGCGTGGTGTCGATGCCGGCTACTATGCCGAGCTCGTCAAGATCGCCGAGGAGGCGGGCGCCAAGGTGCTGCTCGACACCTCGGGTGCATCGCTGGAGGCCGCGCTGGGGTCCGACGCTAAGCCTGAGCTCGTAAAGCCCAACCTGACCGAGATCAACGGCCTGCTGGGTACGTCCTTTACGACCGATGATGTCGATGCCCTGCGCGAGGCGCTCGCCGTCGATGGCCGCTTTGCCGGTATTCCCTGGGTTGTCGTTTCGATGGGCGCTGCCGGTTCGGTGGGCTTCCATGAGGGTCGTGCGTTCCGCGCCAAGACGCCCGCGATTGCGGCTGTGAACGCGACGGGTTCCGGCGACTCGACCATCGCCGGCTTTGCACATGCCATTGCTGCTGGTGCCGACGACGTCACGGTGCTCAAGACCGCCAATACCTGCGGCAAGCTCAATGCCATGGATCCCAAGACCGGCCACCTGGTCATGGATCGCTGGGACGAGGTCTACAACAGCGTTGTCGTGACTGAACTCTAGGAGTCGCGACACCGAACACTTAAAAACGGCGCCCGCCGGCGATGTTGCCGGCGGGCGCCGCTGTCGCGTAGGCGCTATTCGTTGAGTGCGTGCGTTCGGGCTCGCTGCTACAGCGAGTCGATAAAGAGCTGCTGGGCGGCGCGTCCTGCCTCGTCCCACTTAAAGACTCCGGCGTTGTCGAGCACGTGGCCAAACACCACGCCCACCTCCTCGTGCAGGATGTCGATGGCGTTGTCCGCCGTAAGCTCGTCGGCACGGCGGGCATAGACATCCTCGGCCCACGCGGCATGGCTGCGGCAAAGATCATCGCCCTCGAGCGCGCCGGCAAGGTCGTAGCTGGCATCGGCCTTGGCTGCCAGCAGGTGCTCGCGAACGGCACCAAGCTCGGGAACCAAACGCGGCGGTAAAATGGCCAGGCCCATGACCTCGATCAGGCCAATGTTCTCCTTCTTAATGTGGTGGTATTCGGCATGCGGGTGGAAAACGCCCAGCGGATGTTCGTCGGTCGTGATGTTGCAGCGAAGCGCCAGGTAGGCCTCGTAGATCTCGCCGCCGGCATTGCCGCGGGAGTCGACGCGGCGGATGACGGGCGTCACGGTGTTGTGTGCCACGCCGTCGGCCGTGTGCGCGATGACGCCAACCGATTCATCGGTCCACTCGCGCCAGGCGAGGATAATCTTCTCGGCGGCGTCGAGCAGCTGGGCGCGGTCGTGCGAGCGCAGTCGCAGCACCGAAAGCGGCCACTGCAACACGGTACCGCTGACTTGGTCAAAGCCGGGCACGCTAAACTGCGAGACCTCGGTGGCATGCATCATGGGGAACTCGTGCGCGCCGCCCTGGAAGTGGTCGTGCGACAGAATCGAGCCGCCCACGATGGGCAGGTCGGCGTTGGAGCCAATAAAGTAGTGCGGGAACAGGTCGACAAAGTCGAGCAGGCAGGTCAGCCCCTTGCGGTCGACGTGCATCGGACGATGCTCGGAGCTCATGGCAATGCAGTGCTCGTTAAAGTACGCGTACGGGCTGTACTGGAAGCCCCAGCGCTCGCCGTCGAGCTCAATGGGGATAACGCGCAGATTCTGGCGGGCGGGGTGAGCGCCGCCGTCGGCTGCGGCGGAGCGTCCGGGGTAGCCCTCGTTCTCGATGCAGAGCTGGCAGGCGGGATACTTCTCGCCCAAGTTCTTGGCTGCACCTGCCGCGGCGATATCGCGCGGGTCCTTCTCGGGTTTGGACAGGTTGATAGTGATTTCAAGATCGCCCCAGTTGGTGGGGGTGCTCCATTTGATGTTGCGCGCGATGGCGGCACGGCGCACGTAGCCGGCGTCGCAGCACAGGCCGTAGAACCAGTCGGTCGCGGCGCGGGGCTCGTCGACGCCCATGCGGCCGTTGAACTCCTCGTTTACAACCGAAGGCCTCGGCATGAGCGCACCCATGATACGCATGGCGATACGGTCGCGGCCCGACGCCGTGTCCTCGGCGGCGCCGTTGGCAACGGCGGCCTCGGCAAGCGCGGCGAGCGTGCCTTCAAGGTCAAAGTCGGGCAGGGTATCGGGGTGCAAGAGCGAGAGTTTCTCAACCTGGAGCGCCCAGGCCATGTCGAGCGCGGGGCCCGTGGCGCCGATGCACTCCAGAATGGTGTTGTAGGCCCAGATGCGGTCGTCCTGTCCGATCATCGATCGGTGGATAGCGTACTCGATCAGGTTCTGCGCAGCCTCGCGCACGTCAGTCATTACAGCCATGCCGCGTAAGCCCCCTTGTCAGAAATTGCGTAGTGGCGGGCAGAGCCCTCGCCCAGCCAGCCGTTCATCTTGGTGATAAAGGTGTCGACCAGGTCGAGCGGCACGAAGGCCTGGATGGTGCCACCAAAGCCGCCACCGTGGATACGGACGGCGCCACGGCCGTCGAGCACGTGCTCGGCCAGTGCCAGGGCATACATCGAGGGCTGCTCGGAGCCCAGCTTGGCAACGACATTCTGTAGGTACATGGCAGAGCTGGCGCCGGACTCGCGCGTCAGGACCAGGAACTGATCGATGTCGCCGGCGTTCAGGGCAGCCCAGCGCTTGTCGACCAGGCCGTTTTCGTACCAGTAGTGAACGGCGCGCAGGCAGGCGCGGTCGCCCAGCTTGGCGCGCAGCTCGGGGAGCTTGGCGTCAAAGTCCGCCACGTTTACCTCGCACAGGCGTGCTTTGCCAAACTCGGCAGCGACGTCCTGCATCTCGCGCGGAACGGCGGCGTAGTCGTCGGTGGCGGCCACGTGGTCGGCACCGACCTTAACGAGCACGAGCGCATAGCCGTGATCCTCAAAGTTGAGCTCGAGCTTCTGGGTTTTAGGCTGAGCCTGGTCCTCAAAGTCCATGTAGGCGAGGCCGCCCAGGCACACAGCGGCCTGGTCCATCAGACCGCAGGGCTTGCCGTAATAGTTGTTCTCGGTGCGCTGGCTCATCTGGGCGAGCGCGACGGGCTCGATGGCGGGTGCTCCCCAGAGCGTCTCCATGGTGCGACCGTATGCCGCCTCGACAGCAGCAGAGCTGGAAAGGCCGCCGCCCGAGGGGACAGAGCAGGTGAAGGCGAAGTCGAAGCCCTGGGGCTCAACGCCCAGAGCAGCGATTTCGTGGGCCATGCCGCGGACGAGGCTCGCGGACGTGCCCTTCTCGGACTCCTGAACGTCTAGCGTGTCGAGCGCGATTTCAAACGTGGGATAGCCCTCGTCGGCTACGCGAACC
>DBFOPE010000225.1:0-15470 GCA_048429085.1 Collinsella sp. | reverse complement strand
CAACTTCGAAGTCTAGTCATGCGACGTATTGCGATGCAGTAAATCTGCTACACTAGTACAACATGCCTCCGTAGCTCAGGGGATAGAGCACCGCTCTCCTAAAGCGGGTGTCGACGGTTCGAATCCGCCCGGGGGCACCAGGAAAATCGCAGGTCAGGAGTTATTTTTGCTTCTGACCTGTTCTGGTTTTGGGACTAAGAACCGCTTTCGTTTGTAAATCTGGTAAGTAAATATTATGACTTCCCGAGTTTTCCACTGAAAACAGGAAATCACCATTTTGGGGATAAAAGTTTTCAACAGCTGTTAGTCGGTTCCATTTTGGTGATGTGCTTCCCTCTTTTGGGTAAATAATTTCACCATTTTGATGATTCGGTAGCTTTGAATTATTTGATAAAAAGCCTGCTCAGAAGCTTGTGTAATACCCAGTTTGGTGAAACCAATTAATAGAGAAATAGTTTATAAAGAAATAGGGACGGCGATGCCGTCCCCTTCGCTCGCAGAGCTCGCTGCGCGGTCACGTGCCGTGACCTTGCCGCCGGCTACGCCGTCGATTGATACGCTCACTGCGTTCGCTGATGATGGACTAATCCTTTTTATCAGTGACACCAGTCATAAGTGCAGCAATTGATATGTTGAATCCATTGGCAATTTTAGAGAGGTTAGAAAGACTGACATTTCTTCGCCCGACCTCTATCGAGGCGTAGTAAGACCTGTCCATGTCAATGCGGTTCGCAAATTGCTCTTGTGAGTAACCAGACTCTGATCTGAGTTCTTTGCAGCGTAGACCAAAGGATTGTTGTAGCGGCGAGATATCCATGACAAAAAGAGTCATGGATTGTTGTATTTATGCCAACGGACTATATACAACAATCCCAGTTAAGGCGCATAATTATCTCTATTGGAAAGAGCTCTGATGCCCAGTCGGATAGGGCGCGGAAAAGGAATGGAATAGCAATGACTCAGGGAAAGCATTTCGCTGCCGGTGGCGATCACTTCGCCGCACTGCCAAACAAAAAGATTCACACTCCGAAGGGGATCGCGCGTCTGACCGTCACCGCGGCGACCATGGCCGCCATGACCGGATCGAGCCTCATCTCACCGTTCACGGCATTCGCCCAGACCGGTGACGGGGGCACGCAGCACCCCGCCGTGATGTCGCCGATCGCTGCCCACACCGGCGCGGCATCCGGTACCGGCGCGAAATCCGCCGCACAGACCATCGCGGACCTGCAGAAGGCAGTCGACGAGGCGAAGGCGAAGGAGGACGCCGCCAAGGCATCCTACGATGAGGCCGCCGGTCCCTACAACGAGGCGGCTTCCGCCCGCGACCAGGCCAAGGCATCCTACGATTCGGCAGTCAGCGCCGGCGCGGCAGCCGACCGAGCGGCAATGGACGAGTACGCCCGTCAGGTCGCGGAGGGCAAGGACGCCGCCGATGCCGCCGGCAAGGACCTCGAGCAGGCGAAGGTGGGTCTCGCAGACGCCAAGGCGGATGCGTCCGAGAAGGACGAAGCGTACCAGTCCGCCCTCAAGGCGGCTCAGGATGCCAAGGATGCCCTCGATAAAGCCAAGGCAGATGCTGTAAGCGCCACCCCGGAGGCAATCAGTGCCGCCGAGCAGGCCGTGCGCGACGCCCAGGCTGCCGTGGACAGGGCACAGGCCGAACTGGACAACGCCAACGCGACGCTCGCCGATGCCCAGTCCAAGCTGGTTGCGGCCCAGTCTGCAAAGGATTCCGCCGATGCCGTCCTCGCCGCAGCCCAGCAGAACAAGGACGCGGCGGATGCTAAGGCCGCAGCCGCCAGCGCCGCCTACGAGAAGGCGAAAGCAGACCTCGCCGCAGCGGAGGCAGGCGCGAGCGGCCCGGAGTACGATGCGGCAAAACAGAAGGTCGCGGACGCGGAGGCAGCCCTCGCTGCCGCACAAGCGACACAGTCCCAGTGCGAGTCCGAGCTCGAGCAGGTACAGTCCGCTGCGGCAACGGCACAAGCCGACCTGAATGATGCCCAGGTGGCCCTCTCCGCGAAGCAGCAGGCCGCGGCCGATGCCGAATCCGGCGTGAACGCCGCCCAGTCCGCACTCGATGCCGCGAACGCCGACCTCGATGCCGCCAAGCAGGCGAATGTCGACGCCATCTCCAAGCTGGATGCAGCGAAGCAGGCTGTCAAGGACGCCGAGTCCACCAAGGCAGCCGCCGACGTAGAGCTCGCGAACGCCAAGGTCGCAAAGGATACCGCAGACGCCTCCGTGACCGCCGCGCAGCAGAAGGTCGACGAGGCACAGGCGAAACTCGATACCGCCGACGCGCAGCTCAAGCAGGGAGCCATCGGCTTCTTCCGTGCCATGGGTGCCGATGACGCAGTCAACATCATCCTGAACGCCAAATATGTCGGAAAGACCGAAGTCGGCAACTCCAAGGACGCCACGTCCCTTGATAACATGCTCAATGCGATCAGGTGGATGAAGTCCGTCAACGACTACCGCAAGTCGGTCGGCCTGTCCGAGCTCCAGGTCACCTACAAGCTCATCGCCGGAGCCATTGCGGATGCCAACTACAGTGACACTGTGCTCGATCATGCCCGTCAATATGATTTTGCCGAAAACCTGGCATGGAATTACGGAATCGATCCGAGTGGGCAGTGGATCGAGCAGGAGAAGGGCTTTTTCGACAAGGCAACGGAGGCCCTTTATGGAGTCACCGGTCTTGTCGGCAAGGATGCCTATGATTTCTATGCAAAGAACGGTGTCGCAATCAACCATTGGATTGCAAACAACTGCCGCTGGGAGAACGGCAGCAGCGGCACCGTCGGTCATTATATGAACATCATCAATCCCGAACTCGCCGTTATGGGAATGGCAACCTGTACCAAGGGCACCATGTCCGGGCTTCAGACGCAGTGCTACACCGCAGAGGTCTCCGGCTGGTCCGGCTCCGGTTGGAACATGAACCCCATCTTCGTCGACGAGTACGAGCAGAAGCTGACTTCCTATATCAACGGTCTCAAGAACGCCAAGAGCGCACTCGACGCAGCCAAGGCCGATCTCGCATCCAAGCAGCAGGCAGCCACCGACGCCGCTGAAACCGTCCAGCAGAAGCAGGTCGCAGCGGATTCCGCACAGGCAGATGTCGATGCCGCGAAGCAGGACGTCGCCGATGCCCAGCGTGCCGTCGATGCCGCAAAGGCTGATCTCGCATCCAAGCAGCAGGGCGTCACGGATGCCCAGACCGAGCTTGATGCGGCGAAATCGGCTCTCGATGCCGCCAACGCGGCAGTCGATACGGCAAAGTCGACCGTCCAGCAGAAGCAGGTCGCCTTTGATGCCGCCAATGCGGTTGTAACGGCCGCACAGATCAAGCTTGACTCCGCCAAGGCGGACACCGAGGCCAAGCAGCAGGACGTTATGGATGCGAACGCCGACCTCGCGAAGTTCTTCCAGGACGTCGCCGACGCCAAGAAGGCGCTCGATACGGCAAAGAGCGTCCATGACGCAGCGGCAGCCGATCAGGCCGAGAAGGCGACCGTCCTCGCCGCCGCCGAGCAAAAGGCGGACGCCACCGCACGCGCCCTCGCGGATGCCCAGCGCGCCGTCGATGCCGCAAAGACCGACACCGGCGTTGCCGCCGACAGGCTTACCGGCTCCCAGACCGATCTCGATGACGCACAGTCGAACCTCGACATCCTCACCGATCTTGCCGCGAAGCTCGCAGAGGCACAGCAGCGCGAGCAGGATGCAGTAAAGGCCGTCAATGACACCAAGGCCGCCCTCGATGCCGCGAAGGCGGATACCATCGCCGTCGAGTCCCTGGTCTCCGCCGCCGAGCAGGCGAAGGCGCAGGCAGACGCCAAGCTGTCGAAGCTGAACTCCATCGATGCCGGCGCGGCGATCGCTTCCGGCCATGATGCGAACGCGGATGACGCCCTCAACGCGCTTTTCGCCGCCGCCGTCGAGGCACGTGCCAAGGTCGCGCCCGCCAAGGCCATCCTGGACGAGAAACGGGCCTCGGTGGACGGGCTCCAGCCCGGCTACGATGCGGCACGCGCCGCCTACGAGTCGGCGAAGTCCGACCGCATCGCAGCGGAGCAGAAGCTTTCCGATGAGATCGCACGACAGAAGGCGGAGGAGGCTACAAAGCAGGAGGCCGCAAAGGAGCAGGCGGCATACAGCCCGAAGCATCTCGCCGGCACGGATACCGCCCAGCCCGGCAGCCTCGCCCAGACCGGTGACCGCGCGGGACTCATCGGCGAGACGTTCGCCATCGGCGGTACCGTCCTCGTGGCGGCCGGCGTCTTTCTCGATCAAAAGAAGCGCCGCGAGCAGATGTAAAAGCGAGCCGGGCGTTGGATATCGGCTAGTGTCCAACGCCCGGTTTCATGGACAGGGAGATCGGCGTGAGAACAAAGGCTATTATCGTTGCGCTTCTGGTGTGCCTTTCGGCACCTCAACTTGGATGTGCCAGCGTTGCAAAGCAAGGAAGCGGCTCTACGGAAAAGGCCGCCACAGCGGTAAAGAATAAAGAAAAAAAGAAGCCGAGCGAAGAAAAGGCGGCGCAAACCTCTGGAACCAAGACCGAGGAGAAGAAAGAATCCGACGACAAGGACCAGAAGTCCGATGACTCCAAGAAAGAGGATAACAAGTCTTCCGACTCGTCGAAGTCTGACAGCAAGGGAAACTCCTCCGACTCGAAGCAGAATTCCGGCAATTCACAGGGTTCCGGCAGCAATAATTCCTCTTCCAACAGCGGTAGCCAGAAGAAATGGGTTGCCGAGCAGGGCCACTGGGAAACCGACTACAGCCAGGTCTGGGTACCGAACGTGGTATACACGCGTCATCCTCGTTTCTGGGTCAATCATGGCGGTACTATGGTAGGGCCCTTCGATTCATCCGATGCCGCCTACGCTTGGATTATTAACGATGGCGAAAACGGCGGTATCGGTGGATCCGTTGTAGATGATTCGTATACCACCTCTGAGGACCAGGGACATTATGAACAGCAGGCTACGGGACAGCATTGGGTTGTCGACGTCGCCGGTCACTGGGAGTAATGTACATCGTTCCTCTCCTCTTACATTCGGTAAATAAATATTTATTTGCGGGCGGCCGGTTTCGGCCGCCTTTTTTAGACGCCTAGTCTGGGAGCAAACGATAGGAAAGCAATCAAACGAGAGGCCGTTCCAAAAGAATCCGGCGGTGCAGGATGCTTCGGGCAAAACCGTTCGCAAATCGGTAAGGTCTTCCATCAACTTGCTCCAGCCCTCGCCCGGAGTCCGCTGCGCGGTAATGCAAAAACTCGGCATCCTTCGCATTCGCATTACCGCTCCGCTCTCGCTACAGCGAATTTCTAACACTCAGCATCCTTCGCGTTAAAAATTCGCTTCCGCTCACGGTCTCCGCTGACACTACGACACCGCGAAGCCTTTCGCTCGAAACGAGGCCTCTCATTTCGTGTCTACGCTACGCTCCGCCCAATCGCCGTTCCGGTGATTGCAAGATTGGTGTTGGGCTAGATAAATGGGGCCATACTCGCCCCCTTTATCTGCCAACACATCTTGTTTATCACCTCTCACGGCGATAAAGTTAGAAATGAAGTTCGCCTTCATTTCTAAGGGAAGCGACGGCGTCACTTCAAAAAAACGGCGCGACGTCAGTCGCTCCTAAAAAGGAAAGCAATCTCATATCGGTTTTTGAATCGGTGGCCTCACCGATTCGCTCTGCTTTCCTGGGGGGCATATGAGTTGCAAGCGTCCACACACCGTTAAGGCGACACTCACTTCTGAAGAATATGAAACGTTTTCCGCTTTGGCGGAAAAGGCAGGCATGACGAAAGCCGAACTCATTCGTTATAACTTGATCCATCGGAGTGAATCACTCGATAATCTAGTTTCCAAAAATGATGACGGTGGCCGCAGAAAAAAGCTGCAACCCGTTTCAGGTGATTCGGACGAAAAGCGCTCGAAGGTCATTTACGTTAAGGTCACCGATGGCGAGCACGAGGCGATCCGCAAACGGGCGGATATACTCGGTGCGACCGTCAGTGCGTATGCCCGCCGCGTGATGCTTGCCGGTAAAATCGAGAAGATCGATTTCGATAAAAGCCAAGTCGCGAAAATCTATCACGAGCTGTATCGCGAGGGAACGAACCTCAATCAGCTGATGTATTTTGTGAACGCCCAAGGGCTTCCCGCGTACAACGAGAAAGCTGTTTTTCGTACGCTTGAAAAGGTTTACCAGAACGCCCGCAAAGTCACTCTCTTCATAAGAGAGCTCGAGCGGCGCTATTTCACCGACGGCGGTGATCTCAATGACCGTTATTAAGCAGAAAGGTATTTCATCCGAACGCTACGCGAAGCACCTGCGCAAGTACATTAACGGAAAGAATGCTTTGGCCCGCGGCGGCTGGAACCTCGCGAACGCAAAGCACTGGTTTTCCGAGATGGCTATGACGCGGAAGATGTTTCATCACGACAGGTCCGCGCGTGCCGGCGCGAAGAACATAACGATGCTTCATCAGATTCTCGCGTTTCTGCCCGAGGAGTGCAGCTGCAACGGAGGCAAGATGACCCCAGATGCGTGTATGGCCTACGCGGAGCAATGGCTTGCGAAGCACTATCCGCATCAACAAGTGATTGTCGCGTTGCATGAGGAAAGTGATAAGGCGGGAAACCGCTACGCAGTGCACATGGCGATTAACCGTACCGATTTGTTAACCGGCAAACGTTGCGAGACGGGTGGGCGACGCGGAAAGTACGAACGCGCTGCGTGGGTCCGTGAAATGGACGAGGCTTGGAATCTTACTCAACTTGAAAAGGGAAAGTAAAATTCGAAGATTCGTGATCGCCAGCCGCGCGACACAGAAAAGGAGATTATCGGTCGCGGTGAGTACAGTTATAAAAACAATCTGCGCGAGCTGATCCATCTTGCAATCAATGAAGGTCACCCAAAGAATATGGAGCAGTTCAAAAAACTACTTGCCTCATGGGGCGTAGACATTTTCATCAAGAACAATCGAGTCTATGCGACAGATCTCGATATCAAGGAGGCCGGCAATCCGAAGTGCACTTTCAACCTGACTCGACTCGACGGACGTTTCGCGGTCAAACAACTTGAAGCGGCGTTCGAAAAGAACATGCTGGAAGCCGAGCGAGCGTTGCCGTACGAGAAGCGCTGTGAGATTTACATTCAACGTCTTAAGAAGGCGTACTCGGCGTGGGTCGAACAAGCGAAAGCGAGCAAGGGCGTCGCCTACAATTCATTCCCCAAATTCATCGCACCGAAGTGCGATGAGGACCTGCTCGAAGATCCGGCGGTTCGCGATGAGCTTCTTGCGCGTCGCGGTTACGCAAGGGAGATTCGCAACCGCTATGCCGGCGCCGTTCCCGATGCCGGCGATGATCGCGTTCGCGCCGCAGGTCGAGCCCATGGTGGTAACGTTGACATCTCGCCGCAGGTCGATCGCACGGTCGACCGAGGCGATTACGCTCGCGGAGACACGCCTCGCTAGTTTTGGAAAGCCTATCGTCGGTGCCCTAGCGCACTGCCATCCAGTGCCGATTCTGCCATACTCGCAATTCGGCGAGGATGAGGAGTATGAATTGATCGGGGCTTATAGGACAAAATGTGTGTCCTATAAGCCCCAAGGATGACGATCCCAATACGGATGACGACACCAAAACCGGCATCGACGGCTCCATGGACGATTCGGATTCCAAATAGGCCCTGTTAGTTGATCTACTTCTTTGCCTGTGTCGTATACGAAACCGCTATACCCGCGGCAATTGCCATGAGACAGCTCGCGATGAATCCGAACTCATACTTCAAAACGTTTGTTGCGGTCAGGGCGATAATCAACACGGTCGCAATTTGCAGAATTATCATTATTGCGAAGAGATTGATTCCTTGTTTGGCCGAAGTCGCTGAGTGAGTTTGGCTTTGTTGATTCAGGTTGTAGCTGACAACAAAAGCGACCAGTTCGCTTGATACGGGGCCGACTACATAGAAAAAGATCGCGTCAATGAAGCCTATAGTGTTGTAAGTGTTGTAAGTTGTTTCGCCGGAAAAAACAGCGTATAAAGCATATCCAAATCTTGGCTGATTCACGTATGAGTAGGAGAAGACCAAGAGCGTCAATATTGCTACTACCAGAAGTGCATTCAGGACAAATCGTTTGCTTTTCATCGATCGCTCCTTCCGGGTGACTCTTATTTGTAATTCTACAGCAGCCATTTGTTTTTCAAAGAATTTGACTGTCCTAAATAACATGCACTTTCGCTGGAGGGTCGCTGTTTGGCGGCCCTCTTTTTTGCACAGGCGCGGTGGGATGGTAATAATCGGGCGGGAGTCAGCCGCTCTGATAGAATCGTCCTTGCTGTCGGCAGCCCTCGTGCCGGGCAGAGCCCTCCATCCGATGGGAGGTGATGCCCATGACCGATTTCACCGAGCTCGTGAAGCTCCTGACCGCTATGGTCTCGCTCCTCACGGCCCTTGTCGGCCTTTCCAAGGCACTCAAGCAGGGCTCGAAGCCCAAAAAGAAAGGTCACCGTCGCTAAGACGATGACCCAACTTCATTAAGCAACGGCTCTGCCCAGCTCTCTACAACTTGGGCTGCCGTCGGCACCATTTTACCCTCCTGACGAGGAATTCGTCCATATTTCAAAAATCAAATCCTGTTCGCGCGTGGGCGTAAACTTTTAGTTGGGCAAATCCGGCAGATTGGAGCTTGAAACATGAGGGATATGCACCTCATGTCGCTCATAAAACGTCTCCTGACCTCGAAGGAGAACGTTTTTTAGCGACAGAAGGAGACATAAATATGATCTGGTTTACCAGCGATACCCATTTCGGGCATGAGAACGTGCTGAAGTTCACCGACCGCCCGTGGGAGACGATTTGGCAGATGAACGACGCCATCGTCGACAACATCAACGGCAGGGTTGCCGTGGACGACGAGCTCTACATCCTGGGGGATTTCTCATTCAAGATGACCGCCCAGGATGCCTATGGGCTGCGCAAGCGGATTGCCTGCAGACGCATCCACCTCGTCCCGGGAAACCACGACAAGGACTGGACCCAGCCGGCGGTCGCGGGCGCGTTCACCGTGCAGCCGCCGATCTGCGTGCTCAAGATCGACGGGCAGAAGATCGTCCTGTGCCATTACCCCATTGCCGACTGGCAGGGCATGAGCCATGGATCGTGGCACCTCCACGGACACATCCACAGCAGCGGTGGCGCGTACAACGAGTTCAACCGCAAGCAGGGCCTTCTGCGCTACGACGTCGGTTGCGATGCCAACGGGCACTCCCCGGTGAGCCTCGACGAGCTGAGGGAATGGTTCGCCGGAGTCGACGAGCCGTGCGGCCGGGTGAAATGGCCCTGGTGGGTCAACGAGACCGGCGACAGGCAGGTCGAGCGCGAGCTTGCGGCGTACAAGAGGGAAGAGGTGATTCGATGACGGTCTATGTGACGGGCGACATCCACAGTGGACTCGATATGCAAAAGCTCCGCGACTGGGAGTTTGGCGATAGTCTTACCAGCGACGACTACCTCATCGTCGCCGGCGACTTTGGCTTTCCGTGGGATTTCTCTGCCGAGGAATGCGCCGATATCGCCTGGCTGGAGTCGCGCCCCTACACGGTACTGTTCGTCGACGGCAACCACGAGCGCTTCGACCACTGGGCGGAGCGACCCATGGAACCGTGGCACGGCGGGCTGACGCAACGCCTGTCGGATACTTCGTCTATCCGCCGCCTCATGCGCGGGGAGGTCTTCGAGCTCGACGGCTCGACGGTCTTCACCATGGGCGGTGCCACGAGCGTGGACAGGGAATACCGCGTGCCGTATTCCAGCTGGTGGCCTCAGGAGCTCCCGGACGAGCGCGATTTCGATACCGCGCGGACAAAGCTCGACGAGGTCGGCTGGAAGGTCGACTGCGTCATCACCCATACCTGCTCGACGCGCATGCTCTCGCCGACGCTCTACCCGGACCCAGGCTGGGAACGCCCTGATGTGGACCGGCTGACCGGATTCCTCGACGAGCTCGAGGACCGCCTGGACTATAAACACTGGTATTACGGCCATTTTCACCGAGACGGCAATCCGGACGAACGGCACACGGTGCTGTATGACCGGATCGTGGGGCTCGGGGACAAACTCCTGCCGTGGGGTGCGTACTGATGACGGTCTATGTGACGGGCGACGTGCACGGCAGGGCCGAGTACGGGTCCAGCCGGTTTGCCTCCAAGTCTTGGCCGCTGGGCCGGACCCTGACACGCGATGACGCGGTGATCGTGGCCGGCGACTTCGGCTTTGTCTGGGATGGATCCAACGCCGAGAAATACTGGCTCGACTGGTTCGAGTCGAAGCCGTGGACCACGTGTTTCGTAGACGGCAACCATGAGAACCATCACGCCTTGGCCAATCTGCCGGTACGGGAGTGGAACGGCGGGCTCGTCCATGAGGCGCGACCGCACGTGCTGCACCTGATGCGCGGAGAGGTGTTCGACATCGACGGGCTCACGGTCCTTGCCATGGGCGGTGCCGCGAGCAGCGACAGGCAGTATCGCAGGGAGGGGAGGAGCTGGTGGCCCGAGGAGATGCCGAGCGAGGAAGAGATGGAGCACTGCCGCGCCTCGCTCGACCGCGTGGGCTGGAAAGTCGACCACGTTGTGACTCACGAGGCTCCTGCCGCCCTTGCTGAGGGGCTGTGCCGCGAACGCGGACGTGAGTACCGCGGGTGATCCGCTGCAAACCTTCCTGGGCGAGCTCGACGGACGGCTCGATTACTACGCCTGGTTCTTCGGACATTACCACGGTGACGAATGGCTCGACGCCGGGCATCGCTTGATCTACCAAGACATCGTGCCGATCGAAGATGCTACGCCCGGTTCTAGGAACCTTCTGGAAGCGCTCTAGAAGATTCCTAGAAATCAGCAGCCTGACAGGAGAAGCGCGGGGCTACTCGTCCTTCATCTGGGTCATGACCTCGATCTTAGCCTCGGCCACGGCCGCCCGCTGCTCGGAGGCGGCGAGGCGGTCCTTGAGGGCGGCGATCTCGGCCATCAGGTCGCGCTGGGTCAGGAGTGTGTCGGCTTGGGCTTTCAGTGCAGTGTCACGCTCGCCGCGCAGCCGCTCGATCTCATCGACCATGGCCTCAGCCTCGGCATGGAGTTGGACAACCTGCCTGCCGAGGCCCTTAGCACGGGAGAGGTACCTGATGCTTGCGGCGTGGAGCTCGTTGTTCTCGAGTTCGAGGTTCGCGGTATCGAGTTCGAACTTCTCCTCTATAAAGGCAATCCGCTCATTGCAGTCGGCCTCAATCTTTTCATTCCGATCCGTCGCCTCGGCGAGCTTGCGGCTGAATTCATCCACCTGGGCCATGAGCAGTGCGTTCTCGGTCCTGAGGTCGGCGGTCTCGCGCAGCAGCTTCTCCCGCCACCTCGCCTCGATCCGCTCGGCGGCCTCATCGAGGACGGACTTCATGCCGTAACCGTAGATCTCCCTGATTTTTCTCTCGTCTGTCATCGTGCGACATTCCAATCAACAATGGGCATGGCTCCGCCACGCCGTACGGCTGGGAACAAATACGCGGCCGCTGTTGATTTGTAGTCGTCCTGCGATCGGTGAGTTCTAAAAAGGCGTCTCAAGTCATGCGTTCACGCAGGTTTTCGATTGGAGAAATACCGCACGTTTTCATGATATCACGTGCCTTAAAGACCATGAATGGACGGCCATATCGATTCGTTGAAAATGGCACCAACGACGTGTTGGTGGCGGGGGAGTGATGGCGTTAAAGATGTCGAGAATGATTATAGGATTGTTTTAGATGCGGGCATGAAAAAGGGTCGAATCGAAGTGTCTGGCCGGACGCCAATTGTCCGGGAACTGTTTCGATTCGACCGTGTTTCATTTTACATCCGCGGCATGCTCTTATAGACGCCCGGCGATTACCGACCTTCACGACCTCGATAGTCGGGCTATGGACTTAAGATTTCTTGGGCTCCCAGCCGTTTTCGATTGCGGCGGGGTAGACTGCGGCGTAATTAAGCATCCAGCTGCCATCGCCCGCTTTTTGAATGAACCCCTTATCCGTCAAAGAGGTATAGGCCCGGGAGATCGTGTTCTTACTTAGGTGGTAGCGCTCCTCAATCCATTTGCTTTTTGCGTAAAAGCCCATGGCTCGTTTGTTTTTGGAAGGATTTCCAAGCTTCCATACTAGGCCGAGGATGAGGCGCTCGGCAGCGACAGTGGTGGCACAACACGCCCAGTCGGGCACCGAAATAAAATTCGCGTTATCCATTTTCCTTCTAATCTCTCGTTGCTCAGTAACATCATCGGAATATTTGTCGGAAATCGACGGTAGCTCGCTCATGTTTACCGCCTAGTCAAGGTGGGCGGTACGACCTTCGAGCTGCTTGAAAAGTTCGTAGAACGAGCTTTCAAACATGTAATTCGAGCGATGGATTTGGATGAGCTTGCCGGACTCGCGCATAAACTTGCGCGCGGTATTTTCGCTCCAGCCAGTGAGTTCGCGGATATCGTTAACGCGGAGCAACCGATCGCACTGAGCGGCACCAGTGGGGAAAGTCGGTGTGGACGCCTGAGTGCTAATCTGTGGAGTAGCCATGATGAGCTATCCTTTCAATGAGGGCCCTCCCTGTGCTTGTAAGACTTACCAGGTTCATAAGCACTTGGGGGGCCGGTTTTTATGACTACATGCGTAGCCATCTGACAGCTTTAGAATCTATTAAAACTCATTAGATGTCAATCAAATAAAGCGTCTACCTGCGTAAATAGTAGTATAGTACCGTAATATTATTGATGAAACGATGAATGAATAACATGCTATTTCTCGCTTTTCTGTATATAGGCGTTGATGAAGTCTTCGTAGCCTTTAACTGCTTTTATTTCTGATTGTTGAACGAGGCTTGTATACGTTTTGAGCGTGATATTGGGGTCCGCGTGGCCAAGATTATCTTGCACGCTTCTAACGTCCGATCCGTTCGCCAGCATAAAAGTGCTTACACAATGCCTGAGCTGATGCGGGCAGATGCCCTTATATAGTTTTCCGCCAGTCGAATTGTTCGGCTCATAGATTCCAAGATTGCAGCTAACTGCGAAATCGCGAAACCAATGGTTGAAGATGTAGTTTTTCATGTGACAGACAGTAGGGACCCCCTGCTTGACAGCAATATCGCTAATGATGGGAGTGCTGCCAGTCTGGGACAGCCCCAGAGAGGCCAGGAGCTCTTTTTGTATGGCTGACCATGATTGAAGACGTTCGGCCAAGGTTTCTCCAACGGGGATTTTGCGTTGGCTTTCTTGTGACTTGGGTGCCCTCAGCTCATGGTCGTTGGTGTACTGCCTGTCAATTTTCAAGGTTTTATTGGCAGGGTCCCAATCGCGCCATTCGAGGCCCAGCATCTCGCCTTTCCGCATACCCGTATACACTAGTACTAGCGTACCAACAGCTTCGGCGGTGAGCTCAATGTGTTGAAGATGTGTGCATAGGGTAGCTACTTGGTCGATTGTCAGTGATTCTCTTTTGTTGCGTGGTCTGCGAACATGAACGGTAGCGCAGGGGTTTCGGTCAATTATTCTCTTTGCGACTGCATTCGACAGAATCTGACGCAGTTTCGAATTGATTCGTACAAGCTCTGATGGTTTGTATTTTCCCGTACGACGAGCTTCGGCATATGCTTCTTCGATTAGATCGGGAGTTAGCCCCTCTATTGTCTGAAACGCACCGAATAGGTCTTCGATATGCCTGCAATCGTACGCTTCTCTTTCATAGCTCGTTGGCGCAAGCTCGGTGTCCCTATTTTCATGAAAGGCCCAGCAGTAGGACGCAAGCAAAGTGGGCTTTTTAGTTTTAGTGATCGTGCCAGAGGAGTTGATTTCAGCCAGCTTGGCCTGCATTGCGGCCTTAGCTTCTGTTTTAGTCTTGCAACGAACCGTATAAGTTGGGGATCGTTTGTAGCGCCCTGTCTTCGGGTCCTTGACTCCAAGGGAAAAATAATAGCGATAGGTGTTAGGTGATCTCTTGTCTTTCCAACACGTGCCTCTTCCGCTAATTAGTGGCTGTTCTGACATCTTTGCACTCCGTTTCTTTGAATAGTTTTCAACAATTCATTGAGTGCAGTTTAGCTAAAGCCGTTAGTAATATGTTTGTAAAAGCATAGGCGCAGCTACTGGAGGCAAAAGACACAAACTGCTATGTTTATCTGCGGTTATATGATGTTCAATGATGCTTGATGAATGGTAGGGGGTAGCATTAAATCATATCTCCTAAAGCGGGTGTCGACGGTTCGAATCCGCCCGGGGGCACCAGAAGATTATGACGGCGCCGCGAGAGTGGCGCCGTTTCTGGTTTGTGGGACCGCCGGCGGATTCGAACCGTCGACGCCCGCGTCACTCATTTCCCCGCGGGGGGAGTTTTCGAATCCGCCCGGGGGCACCAGAGGAATATCGAGCCCGGTACCGTTACGGTGCCGGGCTCTTTTGGTTTAAGGCATGCCGTAGTATTCGCTGCTTCAGATAAAGAAAGCGCCCGCTTGCTGGGGAAGCAAGCGGGCGCCTGTGAGCGAATATGTTTGCGGCGAGAGCCGTGATGAGCGGTGGGGTGGCGACTAGTTGGTCGTACCGGAATCGTCACCCGTGCCCGAGCCAGAGCCCGAACCCGAGCCAGAAAGTGCGACCGTCAGTGTAATCGTGCTGTCGGTGGACTGCTTGCCGGTGGGGGAGACGCCCGTAACGGTGGCATCCTCGTTACCGCTCACGGGATTGCCGTTCTGGTCACAGAAGCCAATGTTATAGAAACCGGCGTTGTTGAGCGCGGTAACGGCGGCGGAGATGCTCTTGCCGTACAGGTTGCCCGGGACGGTGGCCTTGCCGGACTTCTTGGCAATGACGACGGTAATCGTGGCGCCGGGCTTTTGCTTACCGCTGGGGTTCCAGCTGATCACGGTGCCCTCGGTAACCGAGTCGTTCTCCTGGTAGCTCACGTCGACGCCAAAGCCTGCCATATCGAGGGCGTTACGCGCCTGGGCCTCGGTCATGTCGGTCAGATCGGGGACGGACGTGGTATCCGGGCCGCTCGAGACCTTGTACGAGATGGTCGTGCCCTTCGCGACTTCCTTACCGGCTCCGGTGCCCTGCTCAAAGACCTGGCCCTCATCGGCCTCGTTGGCCTCCTCGGAGGCGTTGCCCTTCAGGCCAACGCTTGCCAGCGCGGCTTCTGCCTGGTCCTTGGTCAGGCCGACAAGCTGGGGAACCTCAACCTTCTCGGAGGGCTTGGGGCCCTTGGAGATTACCAGGTTCACCTTAGTGCCCTTGGCCTTCTTGGTGTTGCCGTTGGGCGTCTGCTCGGCGACCTTGCCCTCGTCGACATCGTCGTTGTAGCTTTGGTCGATGGTGCCGACCTCGAGGCCGGCTTCCTTGATCAGCTCGACGGCAGTCTGCTGGTCCTTGCCCAGCAC
>DBFOPE010000224.1:0-6211 GCA_048429085.1 Collinsella sp. | reverse complement strand
GTCAGGTCCTGGGCTCGCTCGGAAAGCACATTAAGTGCTTTCCGGCTCGTGCGGAATCTACGAAAAACTTACCCGCCTCGCCCGGCCAGGTCCTTGGGTGACTTGCTTGCCGCCTAGATGGCGTCTTGACGTCTAGATACTTGGCTGAATTTTTTGGAATGAAGGGGGCTCCTTGTTGGCAAGGAGCCCCCTTCTGCTTTTGGTTACTTTGGGTTTGTTGGTGCTTCTTTATTTGGCATCGGCCCAGGTTATGCCGGTACTGGCTTCGGCGATCAACGGTACGCGAAGGTCTACTACGTGCTCCATGACGTCGCGGACCATGGCGGTCAGGCGCTCGACTTCGTCGACGGGGCACTCAAAGTCCAGTTCGTCGTGTACCTGCAGGATCATGTGGGCGGCAAAGCCTTCTTCTTCCAGGCGGCGGCTTACGCGGGCCATGGCGATCTTGATGATGTCGGCAGCGGTTCCCTGCATAGGGTGGTTCATGGCCGTGCGCTCGCCAAAACCGCGGAGTTGCGGATTTTTGGCCTTGAGCTCCGGAATATGGCGACGGCGGCCGTACATGGTCTCGGCGTAGCCCGTCTGCTTGGCGCGTGCCACCACGTTGTCGAGGAACGTGCGCACGCCCGGGTAGGCCTCGTAGTAGCGGTCGATCATGTCGCGCGCCTCGGCCATCGAGATATGCAGCGACTGCGACAGACCGTAGGCCTGCTGACCGTACACGATGCCAAAGTTCACGGCCTTGGCGCGGCTACGCAGGTCGGGCGTTACCTCGGACACCGGCACTCCAAACACGCGCGCCGCCGTCTCGGCATGGAAGTCCTCGCCCTCGTTAAAGGCGCGCACCAAGTGCTCGTCACCCGAGAGATGCGCCAGCAGACGCAGCTCGATCTGCGAGTAGTCCACCGCCAAAAAGACGCTTCCCTCGCCTGCCGAAAACGCCGTCTTGACGGTACGCCCCAGCTCCGAGCGCGTCGGGATGTTCTGCAGGTTCGGGTCGCTCGAAGACAGACGCCCCGTCGCGGTGATGGTCTGGTTGTACGTGGTGTGCACACGGCCGTCACCACGGCGTAGCGGGCCCAGCGTGTCCAGATAGGTGGACTTGATCTTAGACTTCTCGCGCCAGTCCAAGATCAGACGCACGATTTCGTGGTTACGCGCAAGGTCGCTCAGCACCTTGGCGTTGGTCGAATAATAGCCGCGTTTAGTCTTCTTGAGGCCCTTGGTCGGAAGCCCCATCACATCAAAGAGCACATGCGACAGCTGCATGGGACTGCCAATATTAAAGGTCTCGTCACCCGCCAGGTAACGAATACTGCGCTCAACCTCGGTAATCTGGGTCGCTAGGCCCTCGGACAGATTGCGCAGGCGGTCGGGGTCTATAAGCATGCCCGCACGTTCCATCTTGGCAAGTACCGGAACGAGCGGCATCTCGATGCCATCGAACACGTTGGCGGCATTCTCACGGGCCATGCGGTCGCGCAACGGCGCCACGAGCGCCAGCGTCAGAGCCGCAGTACGGGCGGCAGGCGCTGGAGCGTCCTCACCAGCACCCTCTGCGCCGCGCGCCGCAGGCAGCGCCATCTGCAGATACGTATCGGCAAGATATGCTTCATCGAACTCGGAGCGATCGGAATCCAGCAGATAGGCAGCGACCACGGTATCGAAGATACGCGTGGAATCGGCAGCGAGCGGATCCATGAGCTCGGGCTCCGAAGAATCGATGGGCGAAAGCTCATGCAGCAACGCCTTCATATCCGGGCTCGCCACGCAGCCCTCCATAAACAGGCGCGCAAGCACACCGGCGATCACGCCGTGGGCGAAGTTGAAGCCATCGACTACGGCAGTGGTACCGCCGTCGCCCTCCTCAAGCGCAAAGAGCCCCTTGGACGTCGCCAACCACAGCGTGCGCGTCAGCCCAAAGAGCGCGCCCTCTTCCTTATCGTCGTCCACCACGGTGGCGACCCACTCGCCGGCATCAATCGCGCGGGAGACCTCAGCCGCAACGGCACCAAGCGCGTCAACATCGCCGGCGGCAGCGCGCATAACGTGGGGAATCTCAAACGTGCTGGCAGTGGCCGCAGCCCCGCCCTCGCCGCCGATCAGCGCCAAGAAACGGTTCTGCATGGCGGTGATACCAAGCGTACCCAGCGCCGCGGAAACCTCATCGGCAGAAAACGCCGGGAAGGACGTCGCTTCAAAATCAAGCTCAACGGGCGCATCGGTGCGGATGGTCGCCACCTTACGGCTCAGCAGCGCGTCGTCGATGTGTGCGCGCAGGTTTTCGCCCATCTTGCCCTTGACCTCGTCGGCGTGTGCGATGACCTCGTCCAGGCTACCGTACTGCGCAATGAGCGCGCTCGCCTTTTTGGGGCCGATGCCCGGTACGCCGGGGATGTTATCGGACGTATCGCCCTTCAGACCATAAAAATCGGGCACGAGCGCCGGCGTGATGCCGTGATACAGATCGTCCACGCTCTCGGGCGTCATGATCGTCACGTCGGACAGGCCCTTGCGGGTCGAGACCACGTTGACGTGCTCGGTCACGAGCTGATACATATCGCGATCACCGGTCACCAGCAGCATGTCGCAGCCGGCCTGCTCGCCCAGGCGCGCCATGGTTCCCAGGATATCGTCGCCTTCCCAGCCCTCGGACTGCAGAATCGGCACGTTGAGCGCGCCGAGCAGCTCCTTGATCATCGGAAACTGCACGTGCAGATCGGGGTCCATGGGCGGGCGCTGCGCCTTATACTGCGGCAGCATCTCCATGCGCACGCGTGGCTTGCCCTTATCAAACGCCACGACCACACCGTCGGGGTTAAAGGCGTCGATCATCTTGAGAAACATGTTCAGAAAGCCAAAGATCGCATTAGTGGGGCGACCGTCCGGCGCGTTCATGGTCGGCGGCACGGCGTGGAAGGCGCGATGCATGAGCGAGTTGCCGTCGATGACGGCAAAGGTGCGGCGCTTGTCAGACATATTGAATACCTCGCTTTGGGCTGGGCACGGTTTGCTCACTCCAGTTTACACGCTCCCCGCCCCGCGACCACCGCACATCAGGCTCCCCTGCCGCCGCGGGCCCGCGCGTGATACGATGGCTCACGGTACATCAACCAGCACGATCGATCCGAAAGGAGCCTGCGTCATGGAGCGTCCCTGCGCATGGAAAAAGTACACGCCACAGCAGATCGAGGAGCTCGAGGAGCTTTGCCGCGGCTATAAGCAGTTTTTGAGCGAGAACAAGACCGAGCGCCTGTGCGTCAAGACCGGTATCAAGATGGCCGAGGAGGCGGGCTACGTCAATCTGGAGACCGTGATCGCCGAGGGCCGCGCGCTCAAGGCCGGCGACAAGGTGTACGCCGCCAATCACGGCAAGGACCTCATGCTCGTCAACCTGGGCACCGCCCCGCTCGAGCAGGGCTTTAACATCCTGGGCGCCCACGTGGACTCGCCGCGCCTGGACCTCAAGCAAAACCCCGCCTTCGAGGCCGGCGACATGGCCTATCTCGACACGCACTACTACGGCGGCGTCAAGAGCTACCACTGGGTCGCTTCCCCGCTCGCACTCGTAGGCGTCATCTGCAAAAAGGACGGCACCACCGTCGACATCAACATCGGCGACAAGGCAGACGACCCGGTCTTTACCATCTCCGACCTGCTGATCCACCTCTCGAGCGAGCAGATGGCCAAGCCCGCCAAGGACGCCGTCGACGCCGAGATCCTCGACGTGATCGTGGGTGGCCGCCCCGTCAAGTTTGACGAGGACGACAAGGACGCCCCCAAGGAGCCCGTCAAGCAAATGTTCCTGGACATCCTCAAGGAGCAGTATGACGTCGAGGAGGAGGACTTCCTCTCCGCCGAGATCGAGGTCGTGCCCGCCGGCCCGGCCCGCGACATGGGCCTCGACCGCTCCATGATTTTGGGCTATGGCCACGACGACCGTGTCTGCGCCTATCCATCCATGCTCGCTCAGATCAATGTGGCCAACGTGGAGCGCACGAGCATCACGCTCATCGTCGACAAGGAGGAGATCGGCTCCGTGGGTGCCACCGGTATGACGAGCCGCTTCTTCGAGAACACCGTCGCCGAGATCATGACGCTCGCCGGCGAGGATAGCCCGCTTGCCCTGCGCCGTGCACTCGCCCACAGCCGTATGCTCTCCTCTGACGTGTCCGCCGGCTTCGACCCGGGCTACGCCGGCAAGTTCGAGACCAAGAACGCAGCCTTCATGGGTCGCGGTCTGTGCTTTAACAAGTACACGGGCAGCCGCGGCAAGGGTGGTTCCAACGACGCCGACGCCGAGTATGTGGCCCTCATCCGCGACATCATGGACGAGGCCGGCGTGGACTTCCAGACCTGTGAGCTTGGTCGCGTCAACGCGGGCGGCGGCGGCACCATCGCCTACATCATGGCCAAGTATGGCATGAACGTCATCGACTCCGGCGTTGCCGTCCTGTCCATGCATGCCCTGTGGGAGGTCGCCAACAAGGCCGACATCTACGAGGCATATCGCGGCTACAAGGCCTTCATCGAGCGCGCCTAATCCACCCTTCATCAGTTGCGGTGAAATACGGACTAAACTGGCCCATCAACGGCCAAAACTGACTGTATTCCACCGCAACTTCCTTCTTTGGCAGAGGAGCGTCCATGCTGCAGGTCATCATTTCGCCCGCCAAGCAGATGCGCGCGGCCCAAGATGCTTTTGAAGTCCTGGGCATTCCACCTTTTGCGCACGAGACGGCTCGCCTCCACCGCGCACTGCTAGATATCGAACGAAATGAAGGCGGCGGCCTGCAAGCGCTATGGAACGTGAGTGACAAACTGTTGGGGCCTTGCCTCAACACCCTGCATGAGTTCGGGCCCATCCTGAAAAACGGCGATCTCGACAATCCCGCACTCGCCCGTCACCTCTCCCCTGCCGTCATGTCCTATCACGGCATTCAATACCAGAGCATGGCGTCCGAGGTGATGGATGCCGCACAACTCGACTGGCTGCAAAACCATCTCTGGATCCTCTCCGGATTGTACGGATGCGTGCGGCCTTTCCATGGCGTTGAGCCCTATCGGCTCGAAATGGGAGCCAAGCTCGCCGTCGACAACGCCCGTGACCTCTATGCGTTTTGGGGCGACAAACTTGCATGCGCCATTGCGCCGACCGGCTCCAACACCACGGTCGTCAACCTTGCCAGCGTGGAGTACGCCAAGGCCGTTCTACCCCATCTCGCAGGCGACGCCACAACCATCACTTGTCTCTTTGGCGAAGGTGTCCGCAACGGCAAGCCCATCCAGCGATCGACCGCCAGCAAAAAGGCACGCGGCTCCATGGTGCGCTGGATGGCGGAAAACAAGGTCGAGGACGCCGCTGGTCTTACCGAGTTCAACCTTGGCTACCGCTATGTCCCCGAGCTCTCGTCCCCAGATAGCCTGGTCTTCATCAACGAGCAGGCATTCTAAATGCGTGTCGCCAGCGCCGAACTCCACCTCGGCATGCTTTCATGATATTCGGTGAACATCCCGCTATTCCGCCAAGCCGTCTGCCTTGGCAATCTCGCTTGTCGAGCCGTCCTGATAGGTAATCTTGACATGCTCCACATCGGACGCCTTGACGCCCGACGGGGGCTCCAGGCGCCATTCCGTCAGGGCGATATCCATGGTCGTGGGCACATCTCCTTGATCTTTGAGCTTCACCGTCAGCGTTTTGAGCGCCGCGTCAAACGTCACGCGTTCGATTTCTTCGCCTGGAATGGACCCACCACTCAGCTGCAACTGCACAAACTCATCGCGCGGGTACCAATAATCGCCCGGAATGGCGAGCGTATTGGCATTACCGCCAGTACTCCTCACCGTCATAATCGGTAGGCTATCATCGGCCTCAAACTCCCAGGCAGTGCCGCCGCGACCGCCAAACGTCCAAATACAAAAGGCAATCACCAGCACGGCAAGCACCGCAAAACCAATCGCGACAAGGCCATGGTGCGCACGGCCCTCCTCGGCCGACACGTCCCACTGCGTCTCCCGATACAGATGCTTGTCTTTCATGTTCGCCTCCCCACGGGTATGCTCATCGCGTCAATCGTACCCATTCGAGCTATACTTGAGCCCACCACATAAACGGGGAGCTTGCAGGACAAGACGGCAGGCTGAGACTGGGCGCGCCCGCCCTGACCCGCAAACCTGATATGGGTAATGCCAACGAAGGGAGCCGTGCCAA
>DBFOPE010000223.1:0-3762 GCA_048429085.1 Collinsella sp. | reverse complement strand
TTCGCTAAATCAACTTTATGGGATGACGGATCACGGTCTTGAGCTTCTCCGGCGCGCACTTGCGCGGGTCGGAGAGGTAAATCTCGTGATGCAGACGGGCTTCGGAGAAGTCGGGGGCGTAGCCCCGTTCCGCCGCGAATGTGCGCATGGCGTCTATGGTCGCCGGCTCGTCGTCGTAAGGCCCGGTATGCATGCACTGAACGCAAAGGCCCTCGTCGACCCTCAGAAGCTCGACCGACGAGAAGTCCAGCTTCTTCTTGGCGGCAGCTTCCGAAACTGCCCAGTCGAAGTCCTCGCGAGTGACGAAATCGGGCAGAAGGATGCACGAGATGAAGTTGAAGTCATCCTTCCGCGCATAATCAATCTCGCCATCGGTGCGGTCTTGCCACCAGAAGCCCTCGAGCGGAGGCACGACGAAGTCGAAATAGCCTTCGATCTCTCGCGGGCCCTTCTTCGACATCTTGATGGTATAAGCGACGCCGTAGAGCAGTGGCAACGCGTTCTGGTACTCGCCGCCTTCGGCATTGGGATTGCCCTTGCCCCGCACGGCGACGTAGCTCATAGGCGGAACGGTTACGACGCTCGGCTTGCCGGACGGCCTGTAGAGCTCCTTGAACTCCTTCTTGAAATCGTATGCCATCGCAACAAACCTCCCTGAGTTTGGGTTTCCGTCGATATCCGACCAAATATAGCAATGGGCGCGGCTTCGGAAGAGGCCGCGCCCATTGCAGGATATTATAACACAGAATCGAACGTCTGTTCTATTCCCACTCGATGGCGTCGGTTCTGCCGTCCCGTCACTCCAGTTACACCCAGTTTTCGGCATCGACACAGAACGCGTGCCGCCGAATGACGCGATGTCGCGTTTCGTCGGCTTCGGGGACAAAAGCTGGGACAACCTCAAAAACTTTTTTCAAACTCAGGGCTTTGAGTTTTTGTTTTTGTCCCAAAGTGCGCGGCGGGTCGCCTTTGGAGGCTCGATGGCGCCGAAAACGCCCGTTTTGAAACTCAACCGCCCTTTTGCCCGCAAGCCGCCAGCTGCAATCGCAAGTGAATTAACGCGGGTGGCTTGCGCGCCATTTGCAAAACCCCAGGTCGCAGGTCTTCGCCATTCGTGAACAAAGTGAGTAGTCTCAGGTGGCTTGCTTATGAGTTGGCGAACGGGCCTTCAGGATTCAGGGCAAACATGCTGGTAGAATAGGATTCTCAAATCAATGACAGGAGACCGAGCATGGCCGAACCCCACGATAGGAAGCCGATCCTCACGATCGAGCAGCAGATAGAGCACCTCAAGCAGAAGGGCGTAGCCTTCGAACTGTGTTCCGAGGAAGAGGCCGCGGACTACCTGCGCGACAAGTGCAACTTCTTCAAGCTCGCATCCTACCGCAAACTCTTCTCGAAATACGAGGGAGGCCCGCGCGACGGCCGCTACGTAGACCTCGACTTCGGCCAGCTGCGCCTGCTCGCGGCGCTCGACCAGGAGCTGCGCCACGCCCTGCTCGGCATGACGCTCGACATCGAGCATTTCCAGAAGGTGACACTGCTTCGCGAGATGGAGGACCGTGGAGAGGACGGCTACGCCATCGTGGCCGACTACATGGCATCGCTTACCACTGCAAACAGGGAGTACCGCCTGCGCGAGCTCAAGATGAGCGGCCGCAGCCCCTACAGCTCGAGCCTCTACGCGAAGTACTCCGGCGACATGCCTGCCTGGGCCTTCCTTGAGCTCACCTCGTTCGGCACCCTCATCGATTTCGTGCGCTTCTGCGCCAGGCGATGGGGCGACAGGCGCCTCGAGGCCTCCCACTACGACCTCAAGCGCGTGAAGTCCGTCCGCAACTGCGCCGCGCACGGCTCGTGCCTGATCAACTGCTTCGCCGAGAGGGGCGCCGCCCGGGGCTCGGCGTCCAGCGGCGTCTCCCGAAGGGTCGCCGCCGTGGGAATTCCCAAGGCGACCAGGAGGAAGTGGATGGGGAATACGGCCATGCAGGAGGTCGCGACCGTGCTCGTGGCGCACTCCGGCTTGGTACCCGAGGGCTCCTCGCACTCGCGCGCCGCATCCGAGCTCGCCGAGATGTTCGCCAGGGCCGACGGCGAAACCGAGGCGCTGCCCGACAAGGGGCCCGACGCCGCAGCTCGCTCCGCGCTCGAGTTCCTTCGCAGGTTGACAGAATCGCTCGGGTTGGTAGAATAGCCTGCAGATAGCAAAACCTTCACGGTTTTAGGGGCGGACTTGCGCAAGCGACTCTGCCCTATTTTTTTGCTCGCACATTCCTCTTCTCGACGAGCAATTCCGGGCTACCTAAAGGAGAACATGGATGAAGCTGTTTTTATGTTCGCACTTTTCAAGTGTAGGAAGTTTGATAAAAGAAGAAATTGATAACAAGAAAGTCGCATTTATTCCCACAGCTTCGCTGCGTGAAGGCTACACCGGTTATGTCGGCTCGGCTCGAAAGCTATTCAATAAACTGGGAGCAGCCGTAACGGAAATTGATATTTCAACGGAGTCTTATTCAACGATACGGTCCATTTTTGAAGATGCGGATGTGATTTATTTTACCGGTGGAAATTCTTTCTTCCTTATGGACCAGCTCCGTAAAACGGGAACGGATGAGCTGTTGAAGAAGGAATTGGCAAAGGGAAAACTGATGATCGGTGAATCAGCGGGGGCGGCTATATGCGCTCCTACCATCCAATATATTGAGCAAATGGATGAAAAGCCGGAGGACTACTCACAGGAAGATGATGCAGGGCTTGATTTGATCGATTTCTATGTTCTTCCGCATTATCTTACGGCACCATTTAAGAAGGTTACCGAGAAAATAATGACTGAGTTTTCGGATTTGAATCTATGCCCAATTAACAACCGTCAGGGAATTGTAATTGATGGTGAAGGCTCAAAGGTTATTTGCAAAGACTAATTTGAAAATTCGAGTGTCCTTGAATTTTCGGACAGTGCATGATACAAGGTAATTGGTTTTCCGTTAGGAAGGCTTCCAAGTGCCGGGGACGTTTTCCCCGGCTTTTTTCTTATCCATGAGAGCAATGCGAGAACTCAGCATCTTCGTCGACGAGTCGGGAAGCGACGGCCTCTCCGACCGCCACTACCTGCTCACCGTTGTCATGCGTGACCAATCGAACAGCATAGCGGACTCGATCAGGTCGTACGAGAGCGCCTTCCATGCCGAAGGCCTCCCCGACACACCCTTCCATGCGTTGTCGCTCATGAACGGCAAGGACTTGTACTCCGGACTCGATCCAAGGACGCGCAAGAAGCTCGTATAGCGGCATGCCGCGCGGAGGCGACGAGGGACATGAAGCGCACTTAGGGGGACGGAAGCTTAAGCGCAAACAAATCTTTACTCCCGTTCCTCCGAATACCGCCCCGTGCCTTGTCGTCTTGAAATACGGGGAGTAAATCGCGAAATCGCAGGTGAAAGGGAGTAAAACGGCAAAGAAAAAGCCTCCGTCCCAACGCGGGAACGGAGGCCAGATTACCGTATTTACTCACCGCCGTCGCTGGCGGCTTTGCCATGACTCTCGTACGAAACGAAACTCAGCGGCACAGTGCGGCACTCAAAAGTGCAGGTCAGAACCCTATCAGCCTACTCCCACTCGATGGTCGCGGGCGGCTTGGACGTGATGTCGTAGCACACGCGGTTGGCGCCGGGAACCTCGGCAACGATGCGGCCGGAGATGCGGGCCAGCACGTCGTAGGGCAGCTTGGCCCAGTCGGCGGTCATGGCATCGCTGGACTCGACG
>DBFOPE010000222.1:0-4164 GCA_048429085.1 Collinsella sp. | reverse complement strand
CCGCCGAGGAGCTGGGGCTTACCCAAGAAGAAATTGCAGCCGTCATGGAAGGAGGCGAGCGCTAATGGCAGACGAGACCAAGACTCAGATTCCCAAGCCCACCCGCCAGCGTGGTCCCATGGGCCGCATGGGTGGCATGCGCCGTGGCGAAAAGGCCGAGGACTTTAAGGGCACCATGAGGCAGCTGCTCGGCTATATCGGCCAGCACAAGATTGCCGTGTTTGTCGCCGTCGCCTTTGCCGTGTGCTCGGTCATCTTTAACATTGTAGGGCCCAAGGTGCTCGGCCAGGTTACGACCAAACTGTTCGAGGGTCTGGTTGCCAAGGTAAACGGTACCGGCGACGTTGACTTTGACTGGATCGCCAAGACGCTCGGCTTTTTGCTCTGCCTGTATCTTGCAAGCTCTGTTTGCAGCCTCATCCAGGGCTGGCTCATGACCGGCGTCACGCAAAAGATTTGCTACCGCATGCGCAAGGAGATTGCCGCCAAGATCGCCGTCGTGCCGATGAGCTACTTCAACGGCCACAGCAAGGGCGACGTGCTCAGCCGCATCACTAACGACGTCGATACGCTGGGCCAATCGCTCAACCAGAGCGTGACGCAGCTCATCACGTCGATAACGCAGATTATCGGCGTGCTCGTCATGATGCTGTCGATCAGCCTGCCGCTCACTGGCGTCACCGTGCTCACGCTGCCGGCAGCCGCGATTATCCTGACCGTAATGATTCACTTCTCACAGCCGTACTTCCGCGAGCAGCAGCAGGTCCTGGGCACCGTCAACGGCATTATCGAGGAGGATTTTGCCGGCCAGAACGTCATTCAGGTGTTCGACCGCGCCGAGGCTTCGATCGAAGAGTTCGACCGCCAAAACGACCGTCTCTTTATTAGCGGCTGGCGCTCGCAGTTCCTGTCGGGCCTGATGATGCCGCTTATGAGCCTGGTGGGCAACATGGGATACGTGGGTGTCGTCGTGGTGGGCGCACAGCTCGCACTGACCGGCAACGCCACGCCCGGCGACATCCAGAGCTTTATCCAGTACGTTCGCAACTTTACGCAGCCCGTGCAGCAACTGGGCAACGTGAGCAACACGATGCAGTCGATGGCAGCCGCCACCGAGCGCGTCTTTGAGTTCCTGGCCGCGCCCGAGGAGGAGCAGAAAGCCGACGCGCAGATTCCCGAAAAGCGCCCCGGCCATGTGGAGTTTGATCACGTCAAGTTTGGCTATACGCCCGACAAGACCATCATCCACGACTTTAGCTGCGAGGCGCAGCCCGGCCAGACCATCGCCATCGTCGGTCCTACCGGCGCCGGCAAGACCACGCTCATCAAGCTGCTGCAGCGCTTCTACGATGTGGACGGCGGTTCGCTGCGCGTCGAGGGTGTCGACGTGCGCGACTGGGACCGCGCGGCGCTGCGCGGCGAGTTTGCCATGGTGCTGCAGGATACCTGGCTGTTTAACGGCACCATCCGCGAGAACATCCGCTACGGACGCCCCGATGCAAGCGATGCCGAGGTCGAGGCCGCCGCACGCGCTGCACGCTGTGACCACTTTATCCATACGCTCGCCGGCGGCTACGACTTTATGATCAATGAGGAGGGTACCAACCTCTCGCAGGGCCAGCGCCAGCTCGTGACCATCGCCCGCGCCATTTTGGCCGACCGTCCGGCGCTCATTCTGGACGAGGCGACCTCCAACGTGGACACCCGCACCGAGGAGCTCATCCAGCGCGCCATGGATGCGCTGATGCAGGGCCGTACCAGCTTTGTCATCGCGCACCGCCTGTCCACGATCCGCAACGCCGATGTGATCCTGGTGATTCGCGACGGCGACATCGTCGAGAAGGGCACGCACGACGAGCTGCTCGCCCTGGGCGGCTTCTACGCCGATCTGTACAATTCGCAGTTCGACGAAGCGGCGTAAAACTGGCGCCAAACAACCGCAATACCCAAAAACGGGGGCGCAGAATGAACTGCGCCCCCGTTTTGTGTCCTTTGGGCCTCGAAACGCCTCCCCTGAGGCCTGATTGACGCTCTCCCTCAAGGCCCCGTGGGCAAAAAATGGCAAAAATGAGTACTGTCACCTTTTTAGTAACAGCCAAAACTGCCCCAAACGACGTCTTTGCGGCCTAGATATTCCTTCAAATTGATCAAAACGCCCGTTAGCAGGCTTCTGCGTGCCAACGTTAATGAACATATTTATCACTTTGTCTATTATCTCGCTAGACGGATATGTTACTAGGTTAGCAACATTACTCATATTTGGCATTTTTTGCCCGCAGGGTGTTTCCTGGGGAACCGACAATAGCCTTAGGGTCCCGCACGACGCCACTCCCTCCCGGTATCCGCCGACGTTCCCCCATATAAAACCTGCCAAAATAAACCTGTCCCTTTTGGCAGGTTTCGGGGTGGCAAGGGCTTGCACTTTAGCATGCGACAGCGGATAATGCCGAACACTCGACAATACGCTTATTGCTCTTTCTATAGATTGAGGAGGCCCCTATGGCCATGGAATTCAAACGCAGGCTGCCGATCCCCATGGAGATCCGCGAGGAAATGCCGCTTTCTGCCGAGCTTACCGCCAAAAAGCAGGCATTTGACGCCGAGGTCGCCAAAGTCTTTACCGGCGAGGACGCACGCAAGGTGCTCATCATCGGCCCGTGCTCTGCCGACCGCGAGGATTCGGTCCTCGAGTACATGAACCGACTGGCCAAGACCGCCGAGGAGGTCAAGGACAAGCTCATCATCATTCCGCGCGTCTACACCAATAAGCCGCGCACCAAGGGCACCGGCTACAAGGGCCTGCTGCACAACCCCAACCCCGAGGCTCCCGACGACCTGCTCGAGGGCGTCAAGGCCATCCGCCATATGCACCTGCGCGTTATTAAGGAAACAGGCTTCTTCACCGCCGACGAGATGCTCTATCCGTCCAACTACCAGTACCTCGTTGACCTGCTGAGCTATGTGGCCGTGGGCGCACGCTCGGTCGAAAACCAGGAGCATCGCCTGGTGTCGAGCGGCATTTCGGTACCCGTCGGCATGAAGAATCCCACTGCCGGTTCCACCACCGTTATGCTCAACTCCATTTACGCCGCGCAGGCGCACCAGAGCTTCATCTTCCGCAACTGGGAGGTCGAGTGCGACGGCAACCCGCTTGCGCACGCCGTTATGCGTGGCTACATCGGTCTCGACGGTCGCACCTACCCCAACTACCACTACGAGCACCTGGAGCGCCTGGCCGAACGCTACACCGAGCACGCCGGCTATGCCAATCCGGCAGCGGTCATCGACTGCAACCACGACAACTCGGGTAAGCGCCCGCTTGAGCAGTATCGCATTTGCAAGGAGGTGCTCGACAGCTGCCGCCGCAACGAGTCCATCTCCAAGCTGGTCAAGGGCTTTATGATCGAGTCCTACCTGGAGGACGGCAACCAGCCGGTCGACGGCGGCGTCTTTGGCAAGTCGATCACCGATCCGTGCCTGGGCTGGGAAAAGACCGACTACCTCATCCATGAGATCGCAGAACGTATTTAGAGTTACGGCGTTTTACCAAACCGCGTAACGGCTCGACGCTGCAAGCACCCCTAAACGGCAATCTGACGTTCAACTTCAAGGGCGCGACCAGAAGGTCAGCGCCCTTTCGTTTCACGTCACCTTGTCTCAAATGCGACCCGCTCGCTGTCCGTCCTCTACCTGCGGCGGTCTTCTAGCAGAAAAACCAAGTGAGTAGACTTTTTGCAGGAAGCCAAGCACGCCCCAAAACGCCACGGCTCTGACCTGCGGTTTTATTGAGCATTTGTCGCGATGTGCTTGGCAGGTTCAAAATAGTCTACTCACTTGTATCTAAGACGCACCAGATTGGCAAAAACCGCCGCGAAAGGGTCCCTGGTCCCTTCGCGGCGGTCATACGCCTCTGATTTTGCGACGATTTTGCCCGCTTGTTACTCGCTGTAACGGGTGGCGATGGCAGCTTGTACCATGCCGGTGCTCATGAGATAGGTCACCAGGAAGTAGCCACCATAGGCTGCCAGGAAGATTGCACAGGTGAGGCCCACGGTGCCGCCGATGCTCATATTTCCGAAAATGCTCACCAGCTCGATGATCACCTTAAGTGCCACAAAGGAGTGTGCCAGGCCCACTGCCAGCGGGAACAGGAAGAATACCGCT
>DBFOPE010000221.1:0-3059 GCA_048429085.1 Collinsella sp. | reverse complement strand
GACCGGAATAAGCGATCCCGAGTTGTCGAGCGTGGCACGATAGAACGATGAGAACTCACGAAGCAGTTCGCGGGCCCGCAGCGGGTCGGTGCGCGTAAACGATGCAATGGTGTTCAGCGTGTTGAACAGGAAGTGCGGGTTAATCTGCGCCTGCAGCGCACGCACCTCGGCGCGCGCTGTGAGTTCCTTTTGCACCTCGAGCTCGTGGATGGCGAGCTGCGTGGACAAGATCTCGGCAAAGCCCGAGGCAAGCGCGTACTGGGTACGGTCGACGGCGCGCGGGGTCTTATAGTAGAACTTGAGCGTGCCGACGGTACGATCGCCCACCTTGATGGGGGCGATAATGCCGGCGGGGACTTGGTTGTGCGAGCCGTCCGAGCCCACGACATCCACCATACGGTTGAACGACTGCACGATGCCATGTTCGATAACGTAGCGCGTGGCAAGCGTGTGGATGGGAGAATCTGGCAGTAGTTTTTTCTCAAGCTCGCCCGCGCAGGCCAGCACGTTGCCCTCGTCGGTGATGGCAACCGTCATGGCACGCGTCTCGGGCAAAATGCGCTGGCACACCAAACGCGCCGACTCCTGCGTCAGACCGCCCTTAATGTCCTCGAGCATGGCCGAGGCCACCGAGAGCGTCTCCTCGGTGTACTGCGAGCGCACCGAATCGGGATTGAGCGTCAAAAAGATAAAGATGCACAGAAAGATGCACAGCAGCGCGCAGGCAATCACCGTGGCGATCGGCTCGATACCGGTCGCCAAGGCAAAAATAAAGTACACCAGCACGCAAATGGCGCAGGCAACGGCAATGATGCGAAAGATTGATATTGAACTATCGCGCTGGGCGCGGCGGTCGATCATTCGGCCCCCTCCAGGATACTGATCAGTTGTGCGTCACGCCAAAGCCCGTCCATGATCTTGGGCCAAAAGCTCTGGAAACGCAGATAGCTTGCAGCGTTTTGGCGCGCATAGGCCTTTGCCTCGTCGATACCATGGCGCCAGATGCGCAGGTAGCCCTCATGCTCGCGGGTAAACACGCTGCGGACCATAGCGGTCTTGCGCACGCGGTCGTCGAGCTCGCGCGAAATCCACGGGCCCGGGTAGGGCATGAGCGATGCCGCCGTAACGGGAATGAGCTCCTTTTGATGCGCGGCAAATGTCAACTTGGCCCGTTCGTAGTACCAACGGTACACGTCCTGCATAAAGCGCGGCGAGCGCTTCTCGGACTCGGGCGGCAGATGGCGCACGGTCCACTCGTTATCGAACCACACGTCGTAGCCAAACATGCGCATGTTAAAGAGGTAATCCAAGTCCTCGCCGCGGGTGATAAACGGGTCAAAGGCCACACGCGTAAAGGCGCGGGCGTGCAGGGCCATCAGGCCGCCGCACACGTAGTTGGAGCGCGAGATGCGGGTACCCGAGAGCGCCTTTTTCATCCAACGGTTGAACTCGATGCGCTTGGTCCACCAACGATGGCAGATGCCCGCCTTGTCCGTGGGAGCCAGCGGCGAGCCGTCGCGATCGTAGAAATAGCCGCTCTTGACCAAGATCGGCAAGCCCTGACGCGTCTGCTGCCCCAACGCATAGGTCGCGCGCTTCATAAAGTCGGCGTCGATGACAGTCTCATCGTCATCCAAAAAGATAACCGCGTCATGCCCCAGCACAGCGGCACAGGCTAGCCCCATGTTGCGGATGGCACCGTAGCCTCGCAGGCTCACGCACTCGCCCGAACCCTTGGGCGCGATCTGAGCAACCCGGTCTGCAATGCGCGAGGCCTGGGTGTTGGTGACAACGGTGACCTTGAGCGCGGGATGCGCGTCGACAATCTCGTGCACGCGCAGCGACACATCGGCTGTGGCAGAAACGGGACAGACCACCAAAAGGATGATGCGCGGGATGTCACGTACCTGCTCAAGCGAGGCCAGGCAGCGGTCGAGTTCGGGATTGTCGGCGTTGAGTCGCGTCGAATGGTCATAGGTGCCAGGGGCGTTTGCGCAAGCGTCATCGCCCGCCCAATACGTTGGAATCACGACCGTGGCGTTCATGCCTTACCCTCCCTGCAACACAAAAACGGGACGCCGCCAAACACAGGCGACGCCCCGCGACCTAGCTGATTCCATCATACCCACTTGGGCAAATCATTGCTCGCAAGTCGCAATGTTTATTGCGGATAACCCCAAAAGAGTACCGTGGACAGGCACAATAGCCGCTCGCTCCTATGCGGCATGCTCTGCCGCCCGAGTCATGCGGGACAGGCGGACCAGCAGCATAAAGCCAACGATCAGCAGCACACCAATGGAAAGGACGCCCAGCGACGGGTTGCCGGTCAGCGAGGTGACGACCGACACTAGGAAAGTGCCCATGACGCTTGCATAGCGACCGAAGATGTCAAAGAAGCCGTAGTACTCGTTGGACTTTTCCTTGGGGATAATGCGGCCAAAGTAGCTACGGCTAAGCGCCTGCACGCCGCCCTGGAACAGGCCGACCATAATGGCAAGCACCCAGAATTCAAAGGCGGTCTTTAGGAAGAACGCGGCGAACAGCACAATGCCCATGTAGGCGGCGACCGCCACCAGGATCATGTTGAGCGTGCCCACGCGTCCGGCGAGCTTGCCGTAGATGATGGCGGACGGAAAGGCCACGAACTGCGTAACGAGCAGCGCAAGCACCAGCTGCGTCGAATCGATGCCCAAAGCCGATCCGTAACTGGTGGCCATGGAAATGACCGTGTGCACACCGTCGATATAGAAGAAGAACGCGATCATGTAGACCAGCACGGTCTTGTTGTGGGCGATCTCGCGCATGGTGTGTCCGACCTCGGAGAACACACCGCCCACGATGTGGCCGATAGTGTCCTCGGGACCGCGCTCGCGACCGTACTTTTGCTTATAGGTACGAATGAGCGGCAGGGTAAAGACGAGCCACCAGGCACCAGTGATGATAAACGACAGACGCGTTGCCAGCATGGTAGGGACGCCAAGAGCGGGGCCACCCATGATGAGCGCCAGGCAGATGACGAACGGCACGGTGGAACCGATGTAGCCCCAGGCATAGCCCGA
>DBFOPE010000220.1:0-3059 GCA_048429085.1 Collinsella sp. | reverse complement strand
GACCGGAATAAGCGATCCCGAGTTGTCGAGCGTGGCACGATAGAACGATGAGAACTCACGAAGCAGTTCGCGGGCCCGCAGCGGGTCGGTGCGCGTAAACGATGCAATGGTGTTCAGCGTGTTGAACAGGAAGTGCGGGTTGATCTGCGCCTGCAGGGCACGCACCTCGGCACGGGCCGTGAGCTCCTTTTGCACCTCGAGCTCGTGGATGGCGAGCTGCGTGGACAGGATCTCGGCAAAACCCGAGGCAAGCGCGTACTGAGTGCGGTCGACGGCACGCGGGGTCTTGTAGTAGAACTTGAGCGTGCCGACGGTGCGGTCGCCCACCTTGATAGGAGCGATGATACCGGCAGGAACATGGTTGTGCGAGCCATCCGAGCCCACCACGTCCACCACACGGTTGAACGACTGGACGATACCGTGCTCGATGACGTAGCGCGTGGCAAGTGTGTGGATGGGCGAATCGGGCAGCAGCTTTTCCTCAAACTCGCCCGCGCAGGCCAGCACGTTGCTCTCGTCGGTGATGGCAACCGTCATGGCACGCGTCTCGGGCAAAATGCGCTGGCACACCAGACGCGCCGACTCCTGCGTCAGACCGCCTTTGATGTCCTCGAGCATGGCAGAGGCCACCGAGAGTGTCTCTTCGGTGTACTGCGAACGCACCGAATCGGGATTGAGCGTCAAATAGATAAAAATGCACAGAAAGATGCACAGCAGTGCGCAGGCGACCACGGTCGCGATCGGCTCGATTCCAGTCGCCAGGGCAAAAATAAAGTACACCAGCACGCAAATGGCGCAGACAACGGCGATCACGCGAAAGATTGATATTGAATTATCGCGCTGGGCGCGGCGGTCGATCATTCAGTCCCCTCCAGGATGCTGGTCAGTTGTGCGTCGTGCCAGAGCCCGTCCATGATCTTGGGCCAGAAGCTCTGGAAACGCAGGTAGCTTGCGGCGTTTTGGCGCGCGTAGGTCTTGGCCTCGTCAATACCGTGACGCCAAATGCGCAGGTATCCCTCGTGCTCGCGGGTAAACATGCTGCGAACCATGGCGGTCTTGCGCACGCGGTCGTCGAGCTCGCGCGAAATCCACGGGCCCGGATAGGGCATGAGCGACGCGGCCGTGACGGGAACGAGCTCCTGCTGGTGCGCGGCAAATGTCAGCTTGGCACGCTCGTAGTACCAACGGTACACATCCTGCATAAAGCGCGGCGAGCGCTTCTCGGACTCGGGCGGCAGGTGACGAACAACCCACTCGTTGTCAAACCACACGTCGTAGCCAAACATGCGCATGTTAAAGAGATAATCTAGGTCCTCGCCTCGGGTGATAAACGGGTCAAACGCCACACGGGTAAAGGCGCGGGCATGAAGCGCCACAAGGCCGCCGCACACGTAGTTTGAACGCGAAATACGGGTGCCCGAGAGCGCCTTTTTCATCCAGCGATTAAACTCGATGCGTTTGGTCCACCAACGATGGCAAATGCCCACCTTGTCTGTGGGCGCCAACGGCGATCCGTCTCGATCGTAAAAGTAACCGCTCTTAACCAAAATCGGCAGGCCTTGACGCGTCTGCTGGCCCAGTGCATAGGTCGCGCGCTTCATAAAGTCGGCATCGATAACGGTCTCGTCGTCATCCAAAAAGACAACGGCATCGTGGCCGAGCACCGCAGCGCAGGCAAGCCCCATATTGCGAATGGCGCCGTATCCGCGCAGGCTCACGCACTCGCCCGAGCCCTTGGGAGCAATCTGCGCCACACGGTCGGCGATACGCGATGCCTGGTTGTTGGTAACCACGGTGACCTTGAGCGTAGGGTGCGCGTCGACGATTTCGTGGACGCGCTTCGACACATCAGCCGTGACCGAGATGGGGCAGACCACCAAAAGGATAATCCTCGGAATGTCGCGCACCTGCTCGAGCGAGGCCAGGCAGCGGTCGAGCTCGGGATTGGTGGCGTTGAGCTTCGTCGAGTGGTCATAGACGCCGGGAGCGTTTGCATGGGCCTCGTCGTCTGCCCAATATGTTGGAATCACAACCGTGGCGTTCATGCCTTCCCTCCCTGCAACACAAAAAACGGGGCGCCGCCAAACACAGGCGACGCCCCGCGACCTAGCTGATTCCATCATACCCACTTGGGCAAATCATTGCTCGCAAGTCGCAATGTTTATTGCGGATAACCCCAAAAGAGTACCGCGGACAGGCCCAATAGCCGCTCGCTCCTATGCGGTCTGCTCTGCCGCCTGAGTCATGCGGGACAGGCGAACCAGCAGCATAAAGCCAACGATCAGCAGCACGCCAATGGAAAGGACGCCCAGCGACGGGTTGCCGGTCAGCGAGGTGACGACCGACACCAGGAAAGTGCCCATGACGCTTGCATAACGACCAAAGATGTCAAAGAAGCCGTAGTACTCGTTGGACTTTTCCTTGGGGATAATGCGACCAAAGTAGCTACGGCTGAGCGCTTGCACGCCGCCCTGGAACAGGCCGACCATAATGGCAAGCACCCAGAATTCGAAGGCGGTCTTTAGGAAGAATGCGGCGAACAGCACAATGCCCATGTAGGCGGCAACGGCCACCAGGATCATGTTGAGCGTGCCCACGCGTCCGGCGAGCTTGCCGTAGATGATGGCAGACGGAAAGGCCACAAACTGCGTAACGAGCAGCGCCAGCACCAGCTGGGTCGAGTCGATGCCTAAAGCCGAGCCGTAGCTGGTAGCCATGGAAATGACCGTGTGGACGCCATCGATATAGAAGAAGAACGCGATCATGTAGACCAGCACGGTCTTGTTGTGGGCGATCTCGCGCATGGTGTGTCCGACCTCGGAGAACACACCGCCCACGATGTGGCCGATGGTGTCCTCGGGACCGCGCTCGCGACCGTACTTTTGCTTATAGGTGCGAATGAGCGGCAGGGTAAAGATGAGCCACCAGGCACCAGTGATGATAAACGACAGACGCGTTGCCAGCATGGTAGGGACGCCAAGAGCGGGGCCACCCATGATGAGCGCCAGGCAGATGACGAACGGCACGGTGGAACCGATGTAGCCCCAGGCATAGCCCGA
>DBFOPE010000219.1:0-7096 GCA_048429085.1 Collinsella sp. | reverse complement strand
ACGCCTCCAACGTCAATCTCGTTTGCCCCGAGTGCGGTAAGGTTACCCGCGTCGGTCACGAGAAGGACGGCAAGAACAAGCTGCGCGTCTGCAAGAAGTGCGGCCACAAGTTCTAAGCTGCCCGCAACATCAAGTTGCTAGTAAAGGCCCGGATGCCCCACGGCATCCGGGCCTTTTTTGATCCCTTGGGGACGGAGGAAAACGGATCATTACTCATTGGGTACTCATTGGGGAGACAGGCTTAAATGAGTGGTCGTTGTTTGGCAGTCATTGGGGACAGACTTAAATGAGTGGTCGTTGGGAACGTCCCTATGTGCCGGCAGTTTGGTACGGTCCTTTGATGCCTGATGCTTCTATAGGTGTGGAGTAAAACGACCTACTCTGTCTTTTAGGGCTTTGGTGTTCCGTCCCTTTATGTTTAACAAGGATCGTTGCATGCGCATTTACGCGCATGACATTGCGTGACATTGCGTGTAACCGCGCAAACATGTGCAAATTATGGCTATATGATGATCGTTAAGCACCTAAATACGCATATACGTGCATATACGCGCGCATTTGTGCGAATATAGAGCTGTCAGAAATGAAAGACTTTTCACGACGCAGGAGGCACATATGGCAGATTCCAAACAGGCTCCGCTCGACGCTGCGGCAGCCGCAAAGGCAGCGTTCGCTTCGGTCCAGAACAAGCCGTTCCCCGATGATATCTTTACGGCACCCGAGCTTCGTTGGGCTGTGATCGGGTGCGGCGTTATCGCCAACCAGATGGCCCAGTCTCTCGCTCTTGCTGGCCGCAAGCTTGCGGGCGTCGCCAACCGCACGCTGTCAAAGGCTCAAGCTTTTGCCGAGCAGTATGGCATCGAGAAGGTCTATGAAACGGCCGAGGACCTCTATGCCGACCCTAACATCGACGCGATCTATATCACCACGCCGCATAACACGCATATCACCTACCTGCGCGCCGCTCTGGCAGCTGGCAAGCACGTGCTCTGCGAGAAGGCCATTACCCTCAACTCCGCCGAGCTCGACGAGGCCCGTGCCATTGCCGACGAGCATAACGTGGTCCTTATGGACGCCACTACGGTGCTCCACATGCCCCTGTATCAAGAGCTGCGCCGCCGCATGGATGCCGGCGAGTTTGGCCGCATGAACCTCGCCCAACTCAACTTTGGCAGCTATAAGGAGTACGGCGATCTGACCAACCGTTTCTACAATCGCAACCTTGCTGGCGGCGCCATGCTCGACATTGGCGTCTATGCCCTGTCCGTTATGCGCCTCTTTATGGCAAGCCAGCCCGCTGAGGTCGTTTCGCTGGGCAACACCTGTGAGACCGGTGTTGACGTTGCGGGCGGCATCGTCTGCCGTAATGCTGAGCAACAGCTGGGTGTTGTGAGCCTTACGCTCCACTCCAAACAACCCAAGCGCTCGGTCATCAGCTTCGATAAGTGCTACATCGAAGTCAACGAATATCCGCGTGCCGATCACGCGACCATCGTGTGGGCTGCGGACGGCCACCGCGAGGAGGTCAACGCCGGCACCGAGGCTTACGCCCTTTGCTATGAGATGGCCGATCTTGAGAAGGCCGTCGCCGGCGACGACTCCAAGCGCGAGCTGCTGGAATATGCTTCTGATGTTATGGAGCTTATGACCAAGCTTCGCGCCGACTGGGGAGTCGTGTACCCCGAGGAGGAGTAAACGATGCTAGCGGAAGATAGGCTCAATGCGATTGTGTCGATGGTGCAGCAGGCTGGCTCGGTTACTGTGCCGGAGCTTGCTGAGGCCTTGGGCGTGACGGCGTCCACCATTCGGCGCGACCTGCAGACGCTCGATCGCGCACACCGCATCGCCAAGGTCCACGGCGGAGCGACGAGTCTTGAGCGCGCGCACGTGACGCGCGACCTAACGCTCAACGAGCGCAGCGACCTCCATAACGACGACAAGGAGCGTATCTGCGCCCGTGCGGCGGCGCTTGTGGAGCCCGAGAGCTTTGTATACATCGACTCGGGCTCGACGACGCTCAAGCTCATCGAGCATCTTCCACACCTTGAAGGTGTCACCTATGTGACCGATTCCGTGCTCCATGCTCAGCGCCTCGCTTTGCGCGGCATGCGCACCGTAGTGCTGGGCGGCGAGCTCAAACCCGAGACCGAGGCGCTCGTTGGCCCCGATGCCTTGGCAACCTTAGACCGCTACAACTTCAATTGTGGCTTTTGGGGTTCTAACGGCATTGCCGCCGAGCAGGGCTTCACGGCACCCGATATCGAGGAGGCGCAAGTAAAGCGTATCTCGATGCGCCATACGGCCAAACGCTTCGTAATCTCGGACGCCAGCAAATTTGGCATGGTGGCGCCCGTCAAGTTCGCGGACTTCCGCGACGCAACGATCATCACTGCGGGCGAGGTACCCGTCAAGTACCGGGCAATGGACAACGTCATCACGGTCTAACAGCAGGGGGGGGCTAAGGCCAAAACCACCACGAAGGTGCCTGTCCCCATTGTGGTGGTTAGTAACGAAAACCGAGTAGTTTTCTCAATAGAAAAGCGGCAACGTCCATCCCGGGCGTTGCCGCTTTCGTTGTCTGCCGGTTTGTCTAAGTCTGTAACAACTGGACCGTTGAAAGTGGGCTAGGTGTTACAGATTGAGATACTTCCGAACCGCGCCGTCCCTTTGTCTCAATCTGTAACATCTAGAACGGATTTTGCCGAGTTACTGTTACAGATTGAGATTTTTCCCTTGAGGGGGATTCGAATGTCTCGATCTGTAACAGATAGACCGGAAAATGGGCTCTAACTGTTACAGATCGAGACGTTTTGGGACCGCGGTTGAGCCATTGCGGCTAAACCACCACAAAGGTGCCTGTCCCCATTGTGGTGGTTTAGGGCTCCCAGGGGCAGGGGGCTTCGATGTGGATGTGCTCGCCGGTAACGGGATGCGTAAAGGACACGCTGTGGGCGTGGAGCATCAGGCCGCAGGGGCGTGGCGTTCCGTACAGGTCGTCGCCGACCAGCGGATGGTGCTCGCTTGCTAGGTGCACGCGAATCTGATGCTTGCGGCCGGTGAGCAGCTCGACATCGATATACGAACGCGTGGGCAGGCCTCGACGGCTCTTAAGGCGCTTGAGCACCTTGACGCGCGTCTGAGACGGCTTGCCGCTGGCGCCGACGCGCATCTTGCGGCTGTCGTGGCGGTCGCGGGCGATGGGCTTGTCGATGAGCTTTTCGTTCCAGTCGATCTTGCCCTCGGCGAGCGCCAGGTAGTGCTTTTCGAAAGCGTGGTCGATGACCATCTGGTCAAAGGCGGGCTGTGTCTGTTTGTCGAGCGAGAACAGCACCACACCGGTGGTGTTGCGGTCCAGGCGGTTGAGCGGCTGCATGTCGGTCGCGGCAAAGCCGTCGCCCATCGCCAGCAAAAGGTCGCTGGCGTAGTCGGTAAGTGTGCGCTCACCGGTGCCGTCGCCGTGGACGATCATGCCGGCGGGCTTATCGATGGCCATGAGCCAGGCGTCGCAGTAGAGGACTTGAGGTTCTTCGTTCACGTGTAAGCCTTTCGGTTAGCTAATTCCCACAAACATGCAGCCCGAGGTCGCGCCGCGCAGGCGGGCAGCGGGCTTGCGACCTGCCTGCGCTGCATCAATGGCGCGGCGGACACGAGCGACGGCACGGCCAACATCATCGGCCTCGAGCAAGGTTCCGTCGACCATGAGACGACGCACGCCGGCATCGAGCAGCTGCGGAACTTGCGGTGTGAGGTCGATGGGGTAGGCGTCGTACAAGCGCGAGCGGCCGTGGATATCGGTACGCACGGGCATGACCTTGCCATCGATATTCTTGAGCGACAGCTTGCGGGCACGCAGGCGGCAATTGGCGCAATCGTGGATACAACCGTTGGCAACCTGCAGGATGCAGTGCTCGCTCGTCATAACGCGCGGGCGGCCGAAAACGGTGATGCCCAGGGCTGCGGGCGCGGAGGTGCCAAGCGAGATAATCTCGTCGAGCGTGATCTCGGGCGAGAGCCAAAAAGCGCCGGCTCCACGCTCGGCAAGTGCCTCCATGCAAGGCGTGTTGTGCACGGGCAGGCAAGAGCGAATCTCGGCCGTGGCGCCAACCTGGGCGGTCAGGGCAAGCTCGGAGATGTTGCCAATAGCGACCGTGGCGCCGGCAACAACCCACGGGTCGACACGTACGTGGTCGACGGCGCGGCAGACCTCGTCGAGTACGGGTACGATGCCCTGCTCAAACGCATCGGCGGGGGAGAGCCCGGCCGCATCGAGCGCGTCGGTGGTCATGTAGATGCGCGTTGCACCCTCGGCGCGAGCGGCCTTGGCGGCCTCGAGCGAGGTGACGGTGGCGCAGATCTGCGGCTCATCGCGGTAGTGTGCGGGCATGGGGCGGGAATCACTGGTGACAATCGCCGGTAGTTCGAGCGTTTTCGCACGCTCGTCATACGGCGCCAGAATGGCCTCTTCCAGCGTCTTGCAAGCGGCGGCACGCACCTTGTGCACGGCGGAAAAGCCCATGCCGCAGCCCTCATCGAGCGCCACATCAAAGCTCGCAGCCTCAAAGGGCGAGGAGCCCATGCGGCCCACATGCTCAACCAGATCGGACGCCTCGACGGCGCGGGTCTTGGCGGCCTCGACGGTAAAGCCGGTAGCGGTGGCGGTGAGCGTGGGGTCGTCGCAGCAGGTGAGTGTCACGGTAAACGGCTCGCCCAGACGCGCCACAACGGACACGTCTACGGCGCGGCGGCGCAGCACATCGCGCTTGAGCGCGGCGCCGGCAGCGTCAATGGCGCGCTGGCTTCGAATCACGCGCACACGGCAGCCCTCGGGCATGCTGCGAGGCACGCGGCACTCGATGGTGTCGCCGGCGGCGGCATCATCGGCGGCGATGGTGGTCAGGAACTGGTCGAACTCATCGTCATGGCGAAGCTCCAGCAGGTCGCCCTTGCCCACGGGCTCAAACAGCTCAATGCGGGCGATGGCGGCGCGGCGACGGCGGTCGTCGGGCTTGAGCCCACGCACGTCGCGGTTGGCCAGGCGGCTGCCCAGCACCGTGCCCACAATTTGGCCGCGGTTGTTGGAGCGCTCGTAGCTCATCATCTCGTCACCCGAGGTACCGTCTTGGTAGGCGTGCGTAAAGTCACGGTTAAAGCAACGCTTGAGCTGGCGCTGGCGGGCGGCATCCTCATCCTTAGAGGTCGAAACATCGGCCAGCATGTCATCAATCTGATGACGATACACGTCGACGATGGAATACACGTAATCGGGGGCTTTCATGCGGCCCTCGAGCTTGAGCGATGCGGCGCCGGCGTCATACAGACGACGAACGAGCTGCGATGTATTGGTATCGCGCGGGCATAGCGCGCGCTCGCGACCGGCAGGGGAGAGCGAGCGGCCGTTCTCGTCGATCAGCTCGTAAGGCAGACGACAGGGCTGAGCGCACATGCCGCGGTTGGCCGAGCGGCCCGCCATGGCAAAGCTCGAGAGAAGGCACAGGCCCGAGTAGCAAAAGCAGATGGCGCCGTGGCTAAAGACCTCCAGGTCAACGTCGGGCGCGGCGTCGTGGATGGCGGCGATCTCGTCGATGGAGAGCTCGCGCGACAAGGTCACGCGGTCGGCGCCCTGCTCGCGGCACCAGATGGTTCCGCGGTCATCATGGATGTTCGCCTGGGTCGAGATGTGTGTTTCGATGCCGGGCATGGTGCGCTTGACCTCAAAGAACAAGCCCCAGTCCTGGATAATGAAGGCATCGGCGCCCAGCGTGGAGCAGCGATGGATGAGCTGCAGCGCGTCGCTCATCTCGGATTCCTTGATGACGATGTTGACCGTGACGTAGACGCGCGAGCCGGCTAGATGTGCGGCGCGGCAGGCCTGCTCAAAGGCCTCGTCGGTAAAGTTCGTTGCCTTGCGGCGGGCGTTGAAGCTGCCCATGCCACAGTAGATGGCATCGGCGCCGGCAGCGAGTGCGGCGGCAAAGGGCTCGGGGCCTCCGGCGGGGGCCAAGAGCTCGGGCCTGCGGTTGGTGGTTCGACTGGCGGTTGCGGTCATATCCTGCCTTTCAAAATGCTCAGATACTCAAAAGTATAGTGGCGCCGTCGCGATGGGCGATGCCCGCAGCCTAAGCAGGACAAAGTCTTCAGCAGCCTCTCGGGCAAAAATGATCCCTTTTCCTCCGTCCCCAAGGGATCAGTGGGTTAGCCCTCCTTGCGGACCTTTTGCAGATAGCGGTAGACGCTGGGCTCAGAGATGCCAAGCGCGGTGGCAGTGCAGGCAACGGCACCCTTGAGCATAAACACGCCATTGCCGTTGAGATGGCGAATAACGTCCACGCGGTCTGCCTGGCCGAGCGAGGCGACATCCTGCCCGCGGCTTTCGAGCAGCTCGGAAATGCTGCGGTCGATGAGCTCCTGTGTGGACTCCGAAAGGCTTTCGACCTCGATGGGGGAGGGCTCCGTGCGGACCGGCGCGGCGTCGAAGCAGGCCATAAGCTGCTGGGCCATGGCGTTGATGCTGCGTACGGCCGAAAGATCGGTGTTGACGCACAGCATGCCGACGATCTCGCCATCCTCGTGGATAAAGTACGTTGCGGATTCCAGCGTCTTGCCGCCGGCGCTGCGGCCTTCGTAGCCCGTAATAAACGGCAGGTCGCGATACTTGGGGTCGTGCATAATCTTGAGCGCAAGATCGGTAGCGGGTCCGCCAATCTTGCGGCCGCTCACGATACCGTTGCGAATATCGACGATGGCGTGGTCGGGATCCGAGAAATCGTGCAGGACGATTTCGCTGTTTTTGCCGAGTATCTGCTCCAGGAAATCGACCATCGGCAAAAAGCGGCGTACGGTCTCGTTCATGGGCAACTCCTTTGGGTGAAATCGGAAATGTTCATAACAATTTTTTCTCATGGTAACACGGTGTCTATTGACTCGCATATTCGCAGGTACATTGCGTAATGCACACGAGCGGAAGGATTTTGGCGGTAAACGGTCGACCAAAAGAAAAGTAAGATGTTATTTTGACCAGACACTTTCCTGAACTGCGGAAATGTATTATCTCAGCTGAAGAATAGTCTGATAACAAAAAATTATTATTAAATATGAG
>DBFOPE010000218.1:0-4988 GCA_048429085.1 Collinsella sp. | reverse complement strand
ACGTCCATGGGGATGCGCTCACCCTTGTCGTTGACCTTGCCGGCGCCAACGGCAACGATGGTGCCGCGCTGCGGCTTCTCCTGAGCGTTGCTGGCGATATACAGACCAGAAGCGGTCTTCTGCTCGGCCTCGTCGGGCTTGACCAGAACACGATCTGCAAGCGGCTTCAAAGACGACATGCTTGTCTCCTCCTTTTTGGGCCGCGTGGTTATGCCACGCGAATTAACCCTTTTTTGTTTGCGTACGCGTTGAATGGTACCCACGAATGACGGGTTATACAACACAGAGTCAAAAAATCTTATTTTTTGGCACTTAGATTTTCTGAATGCCGGGGGATAACTTAGCAGTGGCTCCCGGGGCGGACCGGAGGGCATGAAGTTTGCTGCTCTACAGTCCTGCGCAAGACGGAAAGCACATTAAGTGCTTTCCTTTGCGTGCGGAACTCGCGACAAACTTCATGCCCTCCGGTCCGCCCCGGGAGCCAGGTTGACTAATTCGGGCCCGGTATTCAGAAAAGTCAGTGCAGCAAAATGGCGATGCGGATGGAATGCACAAGATAGGGGCACGTTGTTGGGACGCGCTCTTTTAAGTTGCGGTGGAATAGTTCCTGTTTTTGGGCTTGAAGGCCGATTTGGGGGTGCGGACGATTTCTTGGACCGCGCCTAGGCGTATCCAAGCTTCCTGCGGTACTCCATCGGGCTGAGCCACCCGAGGGACTTCTTGATCCGCTCCTCACGATAGTATACGAGGTAGGCCTCGAGCCTGCCCATGAACTCCCCGGCCGTCACGCCCTCCCAGTCTCTGTAGCGGAAGAACTCGTTCTTGAGGCGGCCGAAGAAGCCCTCGCAGGCCGAGTTGTCCGGGCTGCAGCCCTTTGCGGACATGCTCCTGGCCAGCCCGTTCTCCTCGCAGATCCCGATCCACTCCGGCCAGCGGTAGTGGCCGCCGCGTGTCCGAGTGGATCGTCGTGCGGGCGCCCGCCGGCCTGGCCGCGCAGGCCTTGAGCAGGCTCGAGTTCGCGAGGCGCTTGTCGGGGTGCAGCCCGATCGACCAGGCGACGGGCATCCCGTCGAAGCAGTCGATGACCGGGCTCAGGTAGACCTTCTCGCCGCCCGGGAGCCTGAACTCGGTGATGTCGGTGAGCCACAGCCGGTTGGGCTCGTCGGCGTGGAAATTCCTGTTCACGAGGTTCTCCGGCGCCTTGGAGACCTCGCCGGCGTAGGAGCTGTAGCCCCGGGCGCGCCTCTTGTTGTAGACGACCTCGAGGCCCTCCTCGCGCATCACGCGGGCCACGCGCTTCTCGCTGGCGCGGACCCCCTCGCGGCGCAGGCGCGCCCAGACGGTGCGGTACCCCCAGCACCCCGAGCCCTCGCGGAAGATGCGAACCACGCGGTCGCGTATGTCGGCGTCGCGGTCGCGCGGCGCGGCGACGCGGGGCCTCCAGTACTCATAGGAGCTCTTCGATATCCTCAAAAAACCTGTGATCGAGCGGAGGGGCAGGGCGGTCGCCCGCCTCAATCTCTCGCCGAGCTCGCACTTGCTCCTGTTCGAGATCGAAGCCGGGTCCCACCCTTCCGCTTTTAGGTCGGCCAACACCGCCCTGAGCAGGAGGTTCTCTATCTGGTCCTCGTTGAGCCCGGCGAGCGGGCCGGTCGCGGGCGGGGCGTAGATCGACTTGTCGGGGCCCAAGCTGGCCTCCTTCCGGCGCGGTTTCCTCGCACCGATTCTACAGCGCGCCCCGGTGTAGCTGTGCGGGAGGTGGCCCGTCGCCCACTTCTTGGCCGCGCCCACCGTGACCCCCGCGAACTCCGCGGCGGCGGTCGGCCCCATGCCGTCCTCCGTCGCCAGGAGGAAGAGCTCGACCTTCTCCCTGCTGTACATGCGAACCTCCAGTCCGGACCGCTTCACGGTCCAACTTTCTGTCCGCACCCCCTTTTAGGGACTATTTCACCGCAACTGAGGGGTGGGATGTGGGGTTAGCGCTCGTAAATCAAGTTGCCTGCCAGGTAGGTGGCCTGAACCTTGGTAGCTTGTAGCTCTTGGGGGTCGATGGTGAGCGGGTTTTGGTCTAGGACTACCAGGTCAGCGTATTTACCGGGTTCTAGGCTGCCGAGGTTTTGCTCGTCGCCTGCCGCATAGGCACTTCCCAAGGTGTAGTTGCGCAGGGCCGTTGCCGCGTCGATACGCTCGCTCGGTAACCAGCCGCCCTCGGGCCAGTGGCTTTTGGGGTCCTGGCGCGTGATAGCCGTGTAGAGCACGTTCATGCTGGTAACGGGCGTGATAGGGCTGTCGGTACCGAAGGCTTGGCGAATGCCGCGCTGCTTATAGGTTGCGAACGGCCACATGATGCGGCTGCGCTCCAAGCCCAGATCGCGCTCCGGACCACCCGGGTCGAGCGTGATGTGGCAGGGCTGGCTCGAGGCGACCACGTTGAGCTTGCGCAGACGATCAATGTCCTGAGGCAGCAAATTCTCCAGATGCTCGAGTGTGTTATGGCCGTGCTGGGGCAGGCCGTACAGGTCGGCGGCCTCCTCGAAGATATCCAGCGCGGCATGAATCGCACCGTCGCCGATAACGTGGATGCGCACGGTGTGGCCACGCTCGGCTGCCGCCAGAACCAACTTGCGCATGCGCTCGACAGGAACCGTCAGACGGCCCTGGTCGCCCGGGAAGCGCGGATTGGTATAGGGCTCGGTGAGATATGCCGTGTGTTCACTCGACACGCCATCGAAGAACTGCTTAAAACCCGGCGCCGAAAGCAGCGCGTTGTTCGTATAACGTACCTGGAGCTCTTCTAGACGCGACTGGTCATCCAACAGCGTGGGGAACAGATGGGCACGAATGCCCAGCTTGCCGGCCGTCTGCAGCTTGTCGTAGACATCGTCGCGGATAAAATCGCAGCCCGGCATGGGCATGAGCGACATATCGCAGATCGAGGTGATGCCCTGCTCGGCCATGCGCCTCATTTGATCGGCGTAAGCGCCTGCAATGCGATCTTCGCCCAGCCACTCAAGACAGCGCGGCAACAGCTGCATGGCAGCCGCTTCGTGAGCAATGCCCGTGAGCTCGCCGTTTGCGTCCTTGTCGTAGCTGCCGCCCGCCGGCGGCTCGCTGTCGCGCGTGACGCCGAGCGCCTCGAGTGCGCGGCTGTTGAGCCACAGCGTGTGGCCGTCGCCCGAGTACATAACGCAGGGACGATCGGGGAATGCCGCATCGAGCGACGCCTTGGTAGGATGCTCGGGCGGGTCCCAACGGTAGTCGCGCCAGCCCTGCGTCACAACCCAAGCGTCGTCGGGCAGGTCCTGGGAAAACTCGAGCGCGTGCTGTACCAGCGCCGCCTCGGACGTGCCCATATCCATGAGCATGTACGGCGAGGAACCGACCGAGGTATGGAAGAAGTGCAGATGAGCGTCATGGAAACCGGGGCAGACAAACTGCTCGCCGTAGTCGAGAACCGGCGTGGCGGCGGGAGCGGCAGCGATCACGTCATCGGGCTTGCCGACTGCGACGATACGGTCACCTGCGATGGCAATCGCCAGCTCACGAGCAGTATCGATGCCGTCTTGCGCGGTAAAGACGTTCTTGGAGCGGATAATCCGATCGATATGTTGCATGGGCATCCCCATCTCTGGCAGGAAATTCAACACCCCCGAGTGTACTCCCCCGTCTCGGTTACAAAATGCCAAGCGGCAAACGGCAGCTTTGCCAGCCCTAGCGGCAGGTGGCATACTGGAGAGAGCCTGTACGATTTTGCGATCAACCCAGCAAGGAGCAAATCGATCATGACGAAGACCAAGGCACAGCAGATTATGGCGGCGACCGAGGCTCGCGCGGCAGACGACGTCACCGCGGCCATCCGAGATATCGCCGCCGAGTTTGAGCCCTATATCATCAAGCAGCGTCGGCACTTCCATAAGCATCCGGAGCTGAGCCTTGCCGAGGAGCGCACAACCTCTGACATCGCCAACCAGCTCGACGCCATGAATATCCCCTACGAGCGTCCGCTCAAGACCGGCTTGGTGGCAACGCTTCGCGGTACCGCGCCGGATGCCTACCGCGAGGACGGCACGCCGCGCCGCCGTATCCTGCTGCGCGCCGATATCGACGCCCTGCCCGTCACCGAGCAGACCGGCGAGGAGTTCGCCAGCGTCAACGAGGGTTGCATGCACGCCTGCGGCCACGACTGCCACATCGCCATGATGCTCGGCACGCTGCAAATCCTGCGCCATATGACTGACGACATCCACGGCGAGGTCCGCATCGTCTTCCAGCCCAGCGAGGAAAACGGTCAGGGCGCGAAACTCATGATCGGCACGGGCGTGCTCGACGGCGTCGATGGTGCCTACGCCGCGCACATCTGGAGCGAGGTCGACGCCGGCACCGTAAGCTGCGAGCCCGGCCCGCGCATGGCCAATACCGACTGGTTCCGCATCGACGTCCGCGGCACCTCATGCCACGGCGCCATGCCCCAGCGCGGCCACGACGCCGTTATGGTTGCCGCCGAGATCGTCAACGCCCTGCAGACCATCGTTTCGCGCGAGATCAGCCCCTACGAACCGGCTGTCATCACCGTCGGCGAGCTGCACGGCGGCACCGCGCGCAACGTTATCGCCGGCACGGCCTACCTCGCCGGCACGGTGCGCACCTACGGCGATTCGACCCACGAGGAAATGCCGGAGCTTATGCGACGCATCGTGGAGCATACCGCAGCAGCTCTGGGCGCCGAGGCAGAGCTCACCGACTACCCCATCGCCAACTACAAGGTCGAAAACGACGCAGCTTCGAGCGAGCGCTGCCGTCAGGCCGTAATCAAGTGCCTGGGCCCCACCGGTCAAGGCCATTACCGTGGCACGCTCTCGGGCGAGGATTTTTCGGAGTACCTGCGCCGCGTACCGGGCGTGCTCGCCTTTGTAGGTACGCGCAACCCCAAGATTGGCGCCACGTACGCCCAACATTCCTGCTTTTACAAGATTGACGAGAGCGTGCTG
>DBFOPE010000217.1:0-14005 GCA_048429085.1 Collinsella sp. | reverse complement strand
CGACCCTGTGATAGCCGCGGGCGTCGCGCTCGGTATGAACCCCCAGATAGAGGTTAATCTTTGCCGGCGCGGTAAGGATGAGGGACCGATCGGTCACCGTTAGTGCTCCTCGAGCTGGTTGCCGAGCGGGGTAAAGATATGTTCGCCGCTCTCGGGGTCGAACAGTTCGACCTGGCCGGTAAGGACATCGATGTACTGGTAGGACTGACGCGATTTGCGGCCGCGACGCTCGTCAACCTCAACGATAAAGACAGCGGGGTGGACGCTCTTGATGGTGCCCATGCGCTCGATGACGCGGGTACGGCCCATGTTGGCCTTAACCTTGACGCGATCGCCCACCATATCGGTCAGCTTCTCGTGGATGTCGTCGACGTGATTGACTTCCATCTCTTCCATGAATAGGGCCTCCAGAGGGTGCAATTCAAAAAGGGGATAATACCCCTAAGATAGACAAAACTCTAATACTATAGCACCCTGCTGCAGCCATACGCAAGCAGCTAAAAAAGCCCGGTCCCAAATTGACTACTTACAGATTGTCTGTGTCCAGGACGATGGTGAACGGACCGTCGTTGACCAGGTCGACCTTCATATCGGCGCCAAAGATACCGTGCGCCACATGCTCAACGTCCTGAGCGACGAGTGTCAAAAAGTACTCGTAAAGTTCGTTAGCGACATCGGGCGCGCCGGCGTCCGTAAACGACGGACGGCGGCCGTGGCGGCAGTCGGCAAACAGCGTGAACTGCGACACCACGAGCACCTCGCCGTCGACATCCGCCAGCGCCAAGTTGGTCTTGCCGTTCTCGTCCTCGTTGATACGCAGCCCGCGGAGCTTGCCCCACAGCTTGTCGGCTTCGGCGCGTGTGTCGCCGTGGCCCACGCCCAGCAGCACCAGGTAGCCGCGTCCAATACGGCCCACGCACTCGCCGTCGACCGTCACGCCGGCGTTGAGCACGCGCTGCACCACCGCACGCACGGCCTACTCCTCGCCCGTCAGCTTGGCGGACAGATGCTCGAGCGCATGGAAACGATGGCTGATGGCGTTCTTCTCGTCCGCCGTGAGCTCGGCCATGGTCTTGCCCGGCGTATCGACCGGCAGGAACAGCGGGTCGTAGCCAAAACCGTGTTCGCCGCGGCCCTCGTGCGCGATAACGCCTTCGCAGGCGCCCTCGCCATAGGTGACCAGACCGTCCGTATCGATAAGCGCGACGACGCTCATAAAGCGCGCGGTACGGTCCTCGTCTGCCACGCCTTCCAGGTTAACGAGAAGCTTGGCGTTGTTGGCGGCATCGTCGCCATGCACGCCCGCATAGCGCGCGCTATACACGCCCGGCTCGCCGTCCAACGCATCGACGACCAAGCCGGAGTCGTCGGCGATGGCCATAAGGCCCGTCTCCTCGACCGCAGCCTGCGCCTTGATGATGGCGTTCTCCAAAAACGTCGTGCCGTTTTCCTCGGGGTCCTCAAAATCGCCCAGCTGGCCGAGCGCCACAAAGCGCACCTCGGGCATGACCTTGCCCAAAATGGCCTCGATCTCGGTGAGCTTATGGGCGTTGCCGGTTGCCACGACGATGGTCGCCGCCGGGTCGAGGGTGTCGATGTCAATCTTCTCAAGTGCCATAGCTGGTCTCCTTTGTCTCTATAGCAATGCCGAGTTGAGGACGACGAGGACTTCGGCCTCTCTCCCGTCTCAATCAACGGCAGTCTTATACTTCGACGTTTTCCCAGATAAAACCTGCCAAAATAAACCTGTCCCTTTTTGGCAGGTTAGGCGAGGGCTTGGCGCTGAAGCTCGATGAGCTCGGCGATACCCTTATCGCCCAGGTCGAGCAGGGCGTTGAGACGCTTGCGGTCGAAGGGCGCCTGCTCGCCGGTACCCTGGAGTTCGATCATCTCACCAGAATCGGTGGCGACGAGGTTCATGTCGACCTCGGCGTGGCTGTCCTCGGAATAATCCAAGTCGAGCAGGGTGTTGCCGTCGACGACGCCCATGGAAATGGCGGCAACCTGGCCCGTGAGCGGGATGCGCTCGAGTTTGCCCGCCTCGACCCACATGGCAAGGGCGTCGTGCAGCGCCACCCAGGCGCCGGTAATGCTCGCCGTACGCGTGCCGCCATCGGCCTGGATCACATCGCAGTCGACGGTAACGGTGTACTCGCCGAGCGCCTTCATATTGACGACGGTACGCAGGCTGCGGCCGATAAGCCGCTCGATCTCCATGGAGCGGCCCTTGCGGTTGGCATGCTCGCGCTTGCAGCGTTTACCGGTCGAGGCCGGTAGCATCGCATATTCCGCCGTTACCCAGCCGGCCTTGGCGCCCTTGCGCCAACCAGGCACACCCTCCTCGATGGTGGCGGCGCACAGTACGCGCGTGTCGCCGAACTCAGCCAGGCACGAGCCGTGGGCGTGCTTCATGACGCCGCGGGTGAGCTTAACGGGGCGCAGCTCGTTGGCGGCGCGGCCGTTGGCGCGGTTAACCTGCATGTATTCCATGGAACTATCCTTTCGGCAAAAGATGTGGCGAAGCCTCCGGCGACATTGCGAGCCTAACCGAGTTCGTCGATATCGACATGCTCGATGCTTTTAAGCGGCTGGCCAAAGATAAAGCTACCCGCCACCGCAAACTCGGCAATGTTGTCAGACGTGGTGGCAAAGCGATGCTGTGGCTCGGCGGCATCGCCCGCCAGCTGCTCACGGCGCGTGAGGATATCGGTCAGCTCGCGGGTGGTCTCCTCGGCGGAGCTCACCACGCGCACCCCGGGTCCTAGCGCATGGCGGATGGGACCCACCAGCAGCGGGAAATGCGTGCAGCCGAGTACCACGGTATCGACGCCACGATCGTGCAGCGGCTCGACTGTGGTGCCGACCAGCGCGCGAACGGCTGGCGTATCAAAAATATCCTCGTTCTCGAGCCACTGCTCCTGCAGATGCGCGGCCGAGGCGAGCTCGTGCTCGACGACCTCGACAAAGCTCGAAGCCGGGCAGCCATACACATCGACACCAGCATCCAAATCCTGGATGGCGCGCGTGTAGGCGCCCGAGCGAATGGTGAGGTTGGTAGCGAGCACGCCCACGCGGCGCGTACGCGTGCTGTTGATGGCGGCGCGTGCGCCCGGGGCGATCACGCCGATCACGGGAACGTCGAGCACTTGCTGAGCCAGACGCAAGGCCGCGGCGGTCGCCGTGTTACAGGCGATGACCATGATCTTAACGTCGTGCCTCGATAGCCAGCGGCCCGCCTGCAGCGCAAACGAGCGAACCTCGTCCTCGGTGCGGGTGCCATAAGGGCAGCGCTTAGTGTCACCGAAATAGTAGACGGACTCGTGCGGAAGCGCCGTTGCGATCGCGCGCGCGACCGTTAAGCCGCCCAGGCCCGAGTCGAACACGCCGATCGGACGCGTGTCCCCGGCCAGATTATCGATATCGGACATTACCTCACCAGATTCTCTCTCGAAAAATGCGACCATGCGTGATGCGTCGCGCTACGAACGGGCCGCGACCAACAGCTCGGCCGTTGCCACCCAACCGTCGACAATCTTGCCGCGCGTAATATAGGCATTGTCGCAGGCATCCAAGAACTCCGGGGCACCGGCGCTCGTCAGACCGTTCTCGACCAGGCAGAACATGCCAACATGGTCGGCCATGTAGAAGTCGGACTCGGAGTCGCCGAGCGCAAGCGTTTCCTCGCGCTCGATCCCCAGGTGCTCGCAGAAGCGCGCAATGGCAACGCCTTTGTTGAGACCCGCCGGATTGATGTTGAAGGCGCGGCCGTCCTCAACGCGATTAAGCTCGAGCGTCGTCGGCTTGGACAGGTGAGTCAGATGGCCGTTGCAAGCCCAGACCAGACCGCAGCCGGCCTCGTCCAGGATGGCCTGGACCTCATCGTCGGGCACATCGCCGCGCATGCCGACGGTGACCTCACGGTACTTGTAGCCGGTCGACATGTCGTTGTGGTATTCGATCTTGTGCGGCCAGCGGGCAAGGATCTTCTCGCACACGCCGGTCTGCTCAATCACCTGGTGCGGCGTGAGACCGCAGGCGGGGTCGTAGGGCATGTCGCCCGTCAGGTACTCCCAGTCGTTGGCCTTGAGGTCGTACATGACCAGGCCGCCCATCTCGCCGATGTAGGAGTTGAGGCCGAGCACGCGGGCGTCCTCATGGATCATGGTGCGATTGCGACCCGAGGTGGGAACCACCTGGATGCCGGCACGGGCGAGCGCGACAACCGCCTCGACGAGCTTGGTCGAGGGATTGCCGTCGTTATCGCGCAGCACGCACGAGCCGGGGGCGAGCATCGTGGCGTCCAGATCGGTAAAGACATACTTGACCTTGGCAAGGCGCTCGCGCATCTCGCCCGAAAGCTCGGCAACGGTCGGCAGGATGTTGTGGGACATGGTCACTCCGTTTACATAGAAGGGGCTGGTCTAGGCGTCGTACGCCGCAAGGGTGCGCTTGAGAATCGAACCGTCGCGCTCACAAGGCTCGGGTCCGTTCTTGCGCAGCATACACTCTTCCTCGCCCTTACCGGTCACGATGACCACGGCAGGACGGACAGTTTCGCGCACGGCAGTCTCGATAGCGGCAACGCGATCAGTCACGATTTGCCAGTTATCATTTCCCTGCGCTTGAACGTTGCGCGCGATCTCGGCGCAGATGTCCTCGACATCCTCGGGGCCGGGGTCATCCTCGGTAATCACGATTCGGTCGGCATACTTGCCAGCGGCGATGCCCATCGTGGTGCGTCGATCGACACCCTTACCGCCCGTAGCGCCAAATACAACCGCCAGCTCGCGCTCGGGATAGTTCTCGCGCAAGTCGCGCAGGAGTGTCTCGAGGCTCATGCCGTTATGTGCAAAATCGACGATGCCCAGGATTTTGCCCGATACGGACGGATAGAGCTCCATACGACCGGGAACGAAGACGCCCTCAAAGCCATGGACGATACCCTCTTCGGAAATGCCCAGGGCCTCGGCGCAGGCAATAGCGGCAAGCGCGTTGGACACATTGAACTTAACCGGCGTGGGAATCACAATGTCACGCGTAAAACGGGGCGTGCGCACCGTTGCCACCACGCCGCAGTCGCCATTGCGAATCGCCAGCGCAAGCACGTCGGCACGCTCGTCGGTCAGGGAGAACGTCACCGTACGTTCGCAACGAGATGCCGCCTCGAGCACGCGATCGACCTTATCCATATCGAGATTGACCACGGCAAAACGGCTCTGCAAGAAGATTTTAAGCTTGCTGGCAAAGTAATCCTCGAGCGTCGGATGCTCAATCGGCGAAATGTGATCCTCGCCGATATTGGTAAAGGCGCCGACTTCAAAGTCAATCTTGCCCGTACGCTCGTATTTGAGGCCCTGACTCGATGCCTCCATAACCAGCCACGGGGCACCCGCCTCCGCAGCATGCGCGATGCGAGACTGCAGCAGGAAGGATTCGGGGGTCGTCAGCTTGGAAGGGCCCGTCTCGATGCCGTCGTCGAACTCAATGCCCGTATTAAGAGCGGGTCGATGACAGCCCGTAAGCTTGGCCTCGTTGGCGAGGATGCCGCGCAGATAAAAGCTGCAGGTCGACTTGCCCTTGGTGCCTGTAAAGGCGCAGACCTTCACCTTACCCGACGGGTGCCCATAAAAGGCATCTGCCACCACGGCGAGCGTGCGACGAATATCGCTCACAATCACCGCGGGAAGATCAACATCGTAATCGACCTCGGAAACGTAGGCCACGGCGCCATCGGCGATTGCCGAAAGCAGGTACTCGCGCTTAAACGCACGGCCCTTGCAGACAAACAACGTGCCCGGACGCACCTGGCGCGAGTCATCAGTCGCAAACTCAATGCGCTGGTCGCACGAAGCGCTCGGTCTGGAAACAACAAGGTCATCTTCCTCGAGCAACTCTATATAGCGCATCAGAGTTAGCTTCTCTTGTGTCGGGCTCGACATACAAAGACCTCTCTCGCTAAATTCAGCCTTAAAGGGCAGAAGACGTCCCGCGGCAGAAACGATGAAACATTCTGTATTATCAACCATCCTAATATGCCACCTGACCTTGCGCGCATCACAGCCTTCTAAAAAATTGCATGGACTGTGCCGTGGTCTAATAAATGGCAACGGTGTTCACTCCATGTAAAAACAAGGAAATCTGGGTGCTGTTCTTTAACATAGCGTTCGCAACCACGTCCCGCCGCTTCGTCTGAAGATCGGGACGTGGTTTTTTCGGTTCGCTCGGCGCTTATGCCCTATCACGAAACAAAAGATTGGCATGATAGTAAAGATTATTTGACATCAGCTGCCGCAATCCTTGCGGCAGTACACCTGAGCCGTCAGCAGAAAGGATCTTGCATGTGCGGTTTTGTCGGTTTTACCGGTACAGATGAACAGAGTGAGCTGGTTCTCACGGCCATGATGAATCGCATCATCCACCGTGGTCCCGATATGGGCGGCCAGCATATCGTCGACAACGTTGCCCTTGGCTTCCGTCGTCTTTCGATTCTCGATCTTTCCGAAGCTGGAGCCCAGCCCATGTCGAGCGACGACGGCAAGGTCACGATTGTCTTCAACGGAGAGATCTACAACTTCCAGGAGCTTCGCGCCGAGCTGGAGGCGGCCGGCTACGCCTTCCACTGCAACGCTGATACCGAAGTCCTGGTACACGGTTACGAGGAGTGGGGCGAGGACCTGGTCAACCGTCTGCGCGGCATGTACGCGTTCGTGATTCACGACCAGAACAAGAACAAACTCTTTGGTGCTCGTGACATCTTTGGTATCAAGCCGTTCTATTACTACCAGGCATCCGATGGCTCGCTGCTGTTTGGCTCCGAGATCAAGAGCTTCCTGGACCATCCCAAGTTTGAGAAGGCTGTCAACCACGACGCGCTGCGCCCCTACCTGACGCTGCAATTCCCCGCCACGGAGGAGACCTTCTTTAAGGGCGTGTTCAAGCTTGCCCCAGCGCATTGCTTTACGTATGACCTGACGACCAACACCATGGACATCAAGCGTTACTGGAGCTGTGACTTCACCGACGACAACTCCAAGACCTTCGAGGAGTACGTGGACGAGTGCGACAAGGTCGTGCACGAAAGCGTCGCTGCGCACCGAATCGCCGATGTTAAGGTTGGTTCGTTCCTCTCCGGCGGTGTCGATTCCAGCTACATCGCTGCCTGTCTCATGCCCGACACCACGTATTCTGTCGGCTTCGATTACAAGAACTTCAACGAGACCAACTACGCCGCCGAGCTTTCCGACAAGCTGGGCATCAAGAACGTGCGCAAGATGATTACCGCCGACGAGTTCTTTGATGCACTGCCCGATATCCAGTACCACATGGACGAGCCGCAATCGAACCTGTCCAGCGTGCCGCTGTACTATCTGGCGCAGATGGCTTCCAAGGAGGTCACCGTCGTCCTTTCGGGCGAGGGTGCCGACGAACTGTTTGCCGGCTATGAGTGGTACGAGGACACCCCCGAGATGCGCACCTTTAAGAAGCGCGTGCCGCTCGGCGTACGTCGCGCCCTGGGCTCACTCGTTCAGCATCTCCCCTACTTTAAGGGCCACAACTTCCTGACGAAATGCGCCGAGGTTCCCGAGCGCTGGTATGTGGGTCAGGCAAAGGTGTTCGATCCCTCCGAGGTCGACGAGGTGCTCAAGCCCGCTTATGACACCGGCAAGAACGCCGCCGAGATGTGCGCCGAGTACTACAAGCAGGTTCCCAACTGCTGCGAGCTTTCCAAGAAACAGTATCTGGATATGAACATGTGGCTGCCGGGCGACATTCTGCTCAAGGCCGACAAAATGTGCATGGCGCATTCTCTGGAGCTTCGCGTCCCGTTCCTGGACAAGAAGGTCATGGAGTTTGCCGAGCACATTCCCGCCAACTACCGTGTTAACGAAGAAGGTTGCAAGCTCGTCCTGCGTCACGCCGCCAACCGCACGCTGCCCGACGAGTGGGCAACGCGCAAGAAGGTGGGCTTCCCCGTACCGGTCAAGTTCTGGCTGCGCCAGCAAAAGTACTACGACTACGTAAAGGAATACTTCACCGCGCCGTGGGCTGCTGATTTCTTTGACACCGATGCGCTCATGAAACTGCTCGACGATCACTTTGAGGGCCGTGCGCTCAACCAGCGCAAGATCTATACCACGCTGACCTTCCTCATCTGGTACAAACGCTTCTTTATCGACGAGGGCAAGGGCGCCGAAGTCGCCGCTTAGATTTCGTTATGAATTAGCGGTGAACAGCGCAGGGTTTCCGCTATACTCAATCCCTGCGGGCGATTGGCGCAACGGTTAGCGCAGGTGCTTTACACGCACAAGGCTGGGGGTTCGAATCCCTCATCGCCCACCATTGAATTGTTAGGCCTCCAGTGATGGAGGCCTTTCTTTTTTGTGCCCGGTGCATGGGATTCGAACCCGCAAGGGTGCGGAGCTGAGGAAACGCGAAGCGTTTTCCAGCGCAGCACGCGAGGGCCGCAGGCCCGAAGCGGGGCGCGGGCGGCGAAGCCGCACGCGGACATCCCTCATCGCCCGCCATTGAATTGTTAGGCCTCCAGCGATGGAGGCCTTTCTTTTTTGGGCCGGTGCATGGGATTCGAACCCGCAAGAGTGCGGAGCTGAGGAAACGCGAAGCGTTTTCCAGCGCAGCACGCGAGGAGCGGAGTGACGAAGCGGGGCTCGGGCGGCGAAATGGACCCTTGGCGAATACCCGTGTGCAAAAAATGCCAAATATGAGTACTGCTACCTTTTTAGTAGCAGCGTTTTCGAAGTCATAAAAGGCAAATCCGGCATTAGAACGACGATCGATAGTCCAGTTAAGCCAATTTGCCAACTACAAAACTGGACATATGTGGCCCAACTCATCTAAAAGTGCCTAATTTATATGTTACGAAGTTAGTGCCCGTACTCATATTTGCCACTTTTTGCACACGGCCTATCCCAGCCATGGTAAATCGATAGCAAAACGGGCTCCAGACCGCTGAATCGTGCCGCATATGGCACGTCCGCAGTCCGGAACCCGGTCCAAATTAAGTTATTGCGCCGTGTTAGGCCAAAACACCCGCCAGGATCTCGATCAGGTTGTCCACGTCGGCCTCTTCGCACACGAGCGGCGGCAGGAAGCGCAGCGTATGTGCGCCTGTAGCGTTGATCACGGCACCAGCCCCCAATGCACGGGCCACGACGTCGTGTGCATCACCCGCGGCATCATCCAAATCGCAGCCGAGCATCAGGCCGCGACCACGCACCTCTACCACATGCGGAAGCTTAGCCAGCGCCTGCTCCATATAAGCACCCACCTTGGCAGCATGCTCGGCAAAATCGCCGCGCACGAGCGCAGAGAGCGTCGCGGCGCACGCCGCGACAGCCAAGCAGCTACCGCCAAAGGTCGAGCCGTGGTCACCCGGCTTAAACACGTCGGCGATCTCCTTCTTTGCCACCACGGCACCCATGGGCACGCCGTCGGCGATGCCCTTGGCAAGGCTCATAATGTCGGGCTCCACGCCATAGGTCTGGAATGCAAACGGCTTGCCGGAGCGGAAGATGCCACACTGGACCTCGTCGGCGATAAGAACGGCGCCCACCTCGTGTGCCAAGTCGCGCGCCGCCGCCATAAACTCCTCGGTCATGGGGTGCACGCCGCTCTCGCCCTGAATCGGCTCGAGCATGACGGCGCAGACCTCGCTTCCCAGCTGCTTAAAGATCGAACGCAGTTCGTCGACATCGTTGGGTGTACAGGCCACAAAGCCACCCGGCAGCGGACGGAAACTGTCCTGTAGCCAATCCTGCATGGTGGCGGCAATGGTCTCGAGCGTACGGCCGTGGAAGCCGCCACGCATGCATACGATGGTGTTGCCGCCGTTACCAGCACGCTTGGCGTACAGACGCGCAAGCTTCATCGAGCCCTCGTTGGCTTCGGCACCAGAATTGGCTAAGAACGTCTCCCACACCTGCTCGTCCGCAGCCGGGGCACCGAGCGCAGCGGCCGTGGTCTCATCGCCGGCGGCAATGGCATCGGCCAGCACGCACGCACCATCTACGTCGTCGTTGGCAAGCTTGGACAGCAGCGCCGCGACCTGTCCACGCTGCTCGATGTAGAAGTAGTTAGACACATGCAGAAGCTTTTTGGTCTGAGCCTCGAGCGCCGAGAGCACTGCAGGGTTGCCGTGGCCAAGGCTGCACACACCGATACCAGCGAGAAAGTCGAGATACTCACGACCATCGTCACCGATGAGCTTCATACCGTGACCTTCGACAAACTCTACCAGCGAGCGACCAAAGGTATGCATAACGTAATGGGATTCGAGCGATTGCTGAGTTGCAAGTGACATGAGATGCCTTTCGTTGGGCGCCGTACGGCGCAGGGCTATGGGTGCAGGGACGCGACGACCGCGGGTCGGCTAGACCGTCTGGAGCTTCTCGACCTCGTCGAGGTTCTCGGTCAGACGCGCCGCAAACGTCGAAAGCGGATGCGGATGCGTATCGAACTCGTAGGCCGTCTCGGTGGAGTGGATCACGGTACCGACGCCAGCATCGGTCAGCAGCTCCAGCAGCAGCGAGTGCGGCGTCGTGCCGTTGATGATGTGGGCTCGGAACACGCCAGCAGCAAGCGCATCGACGGCCGCGCGCAGCTTGGGAATCATGCCCTTATCGACCTCCCCGCCGTAGAGCATCTCGTTGACCTCGTCGAGCGTCAGGTTGGAGATGAGCGAGTCCTTATCACTAAAGTCCTTGTACAGACCGTCGACGTCGGTCAAAAAAATCGCCTTGTGCGCATGAAGCGCCGCCGCAACGGCGCCGGCGGCGGTATCGGCATTGATGTTGAAGAAGCCGCCGTCCTCCCCCGCCGCGACGGTAGCGATTACGGGAATGTACTCGCTATCGAGCAAGCGCTCGATATAGTCGGTGTTGACGTGCGTCACTTTGCCCACGCGACCGAGTTCGGGGTCGAGCGGCTCGGCGATGAGCGTGCCGGCATCGCTGCCCGACACGCCTACGGCCAAATTACCGTGGTGGTTGATGGCAGCGACCAGCTCCTGGTTAACCTTGCCGCCCAGCACCTCGCGCACGATATCCATGGTCGCCGGCGTAGTCACGCGCTGCCCGTTCTTAAATTCGACAGGGATGTCATAGTGGCTGAGTGCCTCGTTGATGGCTTTGCCGCCGCCATGCACGATGACGGGGCGCATGCCGATGATCTTGAGCAAAACGATGTCGCTCATCACGTCGGGGCGCAGTTGCTCGTCGACCATGGCGGCTCCGCCATATTTGATAACGACCGTCTTGCCGGTCAGGTTTTTAATCCACGGCAGCGCTTCGAACAGCAGCTGCGCGGTTGCTTCGTTGGATTCGCTCGAACGACAATCGCGTGCGAATTTCATAATCTGCCTCGTCTTTCGTATCGTTATCACGCCGTGCTTCGCTGTCCGCAATGCGGCAAGATGCGCAGCGTGCCTGGAATCTAGGAACGGTAGTCGCCGTTGATGGAGATGTACTCGTGCGTGAGGTCGCAGGTCCACACGGTCGTTGCCGCGTCGCCTGCACCCAGGTCGGCCGAGATCACGATCTCGGACGCCTCAAAACGTCGCAGAGCCTCGTCCTCGTCAAAGGGAACAGTCAGACCGTCGCGACAGACAGGCATGCCCATCATGTCGATGGAAACGTCTTCCTGATTAAACTTCACGCCGCACTTGCCGAGCGCCATGGCGACGCGGCCCCAGTTGCAGTCGTGACCGGCGATGCAGGTCTTGACGAGCGGCGAGTTGGCGACGGCACGGGCGGCGATATCGGCTTCCTCGTCGGTGGCGGCGCCGGTAACGTTAACCGTCACGAGCTTTGACGCGCCCTCGCCATCGGCCGCGATGTTGCGCGCCAGGCTCTCGCACACCTCGTGCACGGCAAAGGACAGTTCGTCAAAGGCATCAGTGCCCTCGACGATAGCCTCGGTATCAGCGGCAGCAGCGCCAGAAGCAAGCATGATGCAGGTGTCGTTGGTCGAGGTATCGGAATCGACCGTCACCTTATTAAAGGTCTGCTTAACGGTCGAGAGCAGTAAGGTGTGGAGCGCCGCCGGCTCGACGGGGGCATCGGTAGTAATGACCGCGATCATGGTGGCCATATTAGGCATGATCATGCCCGAGCCCTTGCACATACCGCCCACCGTATAGGCATTGCCTGCGTGCCCCGCAGCCTCACTGCGATAGCGAACGGCATACTCCTTGGAATGTGTATCAGTCGTCATGATAGCGCGGGCGGCATCGGCGCCACCATGAGCGGAGAGCGCCTCGAAGGCGGACGGAACGGCCGTCTCAAACGTGTCGATCGGCAGAATCTGTCCGATCACGCCTGTGGATGCAACTAGGATCTGCTGGGGTTCACAGCCGATGACCTGCGACGCGATGTTGCATGTCTCGCGCGCACAGGCTAGGCCGGTCTCGCCCGTGGCGGCGTTCGCGTTGCCGGAGTTGATTGAAACACCGGCGATGATGCCATAGCCCTTGTCCGCACCGCCCAGGTTGGCACGGCTCACCTGCACGGGCGCCGCGCAAAAGCGGTTGGTCGTAAACACGCCGGCACCTGGACAGGGCTTATCGGGCACGACGAGTGCATAGTCCAAGCGCTCGGGATTCTTCCGGAATCCCGCATGGATACCTGCAGCCTTAAAGCCGGCCGCTGCCGTAACGCCGCCCTCGACGGCGCGAATCTTGATATCAATCAGGTCGGTATTCATCGTCCCTACGACTCCTTATATCAAATAAAAAAGCGGGCATCGGCTGGCACGCCATACCGGTCGAAACTACTAGACCAGCTTAAAAGTGGCGCCCAACTCGATACCCGACTACCAAATCGCTAACAATCGAATGTGCTACACCGGGCACGCCACTGTGGGCAAGCCTCGTCGCTCGTCAAAGCCAAAAACGATGTTGGCGCACTGGACCGCCTGTCCCGCAGCACCCTTGCACAGATTGTCGATAGCACCCGTCGCCACCAGCACGCCCGCGCGCTTGTTGAGCGCAAGACCGATCTGGGCAGCATTGGTGTCGACGACCGAAGCCGTCTTGGGCTGCTGGCCGGCATCGAGCACGCGCACAAAGGTGCGACCGGCGTAGAACTTCTTGTAATGGTCGACGACGTCCTCAAGGGCCAACGCGTCGAGAGCCTGCGGCGCGAGCGGCGTCGTCACCGTGGAAAGCAGGCCGCGCTTGAGCGGTGCCAAGTGCGGAGTAAAGACGACGCGATCGGTCAGGTCCAGGATCTGCTCAATCTCGGGCGTATGGCGATGTTTGCCTACGCCATAGGCCTCCAGGTTCTCGTCCGCGCTGCAAAAATGGGTGCGAGCGTTGCAGGACTTACCGGCGCCCGTCACGCCACTAATGGCATCGACGATTACGGGGCCGTTCTCTGCCACCCAGCCCGCACGCACGGCAGGAGCGGCAGCAAGGCTCGTTGCGGTGGGATAGCAACCGGCGCAGGCGACCAGCACGGGTTTGCCGTCGGCATGGTCGGATGCGGCGGTCTCCAAGTCCCGGCAGAATAGCTCGGGCAGGCCAAAGGCACGGGTCTTGAGCAGCTCGGGGCTCGTATGCTCGGCGGCATACCACGTCTCAAAGACGGACGCGTCGTTCAGGCGGTAGTCGGCCGAAAGATCAAAGCAGGAGACGCCCGATGCAAGCAGCGCGGGCACCTGTGCCATGGCAGCCGTGTGCGGCACGGCAAGAAAAACCGCATCGCAGCTCTTGAGCTCGGGGGCGTCATGCGTGGTGAAAACCAGATCGCTCACGCCAGCAAAGCTCGGATACACCGCGGACAGCGGCTGGCCGGCATCGGCGTTGGACGTAATGGCAACAAGTTCAAACTCGGGATGGCCGAGTACGAGGCGAATGAGCTCGGCTCCGGCATATCCAGCCGCGCCGACGATTCCAACCTTCAAAGACATATCAGACTCCTTGTCTGCGATTTATGCACCGATGCGCATTTCGCAGCGGTCGTTATGAAGTGGGTTGAAACTTTAGCACCAA
>DBFOPE010000216.1:0-4609 GCA_048429085.1 Collinsella sp. | reverse complement strand
CGCCATCATGGACCAGTACAACGTCATCGTCCTGGCTCCGCAGGTTCGCACCTATTACAACGAGATGAAGGCCGACACCGACCGCCTGGGCATCACGCTGCTGTCGCCCAAGGGCAAACAGTACATCGACCTCACTAAGGATCCCAAGGGTGCCGTCGCCTGGATCGAGGAAAACCTCAAGGCATAAGACGCTGACGCCACCTGCCGCTCGCAGACAAAAAATGGCCCGTGCATCGATGCGTGATGCGCGGGCCATTTTGTTTAGACCGCACCCGCCCTCCTGTTCATCTCAATCTGTAACATCTAGCCGAGTTTTTGGATCCTAGCTGTTACAGATCGAGACAAACAGAACGCCCGAGCAGAAATATCTCAATCTGTAATATTTAGCTGAGTTTTTCGGTCCTAACTGTTACAGATTGAGACGAACGGGCCGAAAAACCCTACGCCCGCAGGTCCTTTACGCTGGAACGTTCGACCAACACGCCCGAGACGAGCGTACGGCTTCTGGAGCTCGGGGCTTCCAGACCTGCGACGACCTCGTTGAGCGCACGGACGCCCAGCTCGCGGTGGCGAAACTTCACCGACGTCAGAATCGAGTTGGGAATCGTCTTGTAAAGCTCGTCATCAAAGCCGATCACGGACACATCATCGGGCACACTCAGACCCTTGTCACGTAGAGCCATCATCACGCCGTTTGCCATGCAGTCGTTAGCAGCGAGGACCGCCGTGCAATCGGGTTTATCGGCAAGCACAAGGCCAGCGGCATAGCCACTATCCGCATTCCAATCGCCTTGCAGAGGCTCGGGCGGCTCAATGCCACGCGCCTCGAGCGCCGCTCGCCAGCCTTTCATTCGGCACTGGCTCGACAGCGACTCTTTCTTACCCGAAACGAAGTACACGTTCTTGTGCCCGTGGTTCAAGAAGTACTCGCACGCCATGCGCGCGCCGCCCTCTTGATCGTCACTGACGGTGGAGCAGGTAGGATGTTCCATTGGTGTGATAATCACCGTCTTGAGGTCTTTCGGCGCCTCAAAGGTATCAAAGTCATCGACCATCTGACGCAGGTTGAAGATCATGCCATCAACAGGCAGCTGCGACATCCTGCGCGCCGCATCGGCAAGGGTCATCTTCTCCCCAGCGCGCTTTTTGATCATCGTGAGCGCAAAGCCTCGCTCTTCGGCGGCATCGGCGATACCGTCAATCATGTCCACGGCGCCGCCCGACAAGTGAAACATCACCACGCCGATGCACCCGTAACGGCCCAACTTGAGTGAACGCGCGGCAAAGTTGGTTCGAAACCCGAGCGCCTCCATGGCCGCATGGACCTTATCGCGCGTCGACTCTCGCACGCTATCAGGCTCGTTGATCACGCGCGACACCGTCTTGAGAGAAACACCCGCGGCAACTGCCACATCGTTCATTGAGACATTTTTCTTGTCCATCGTTGCCACTACTTCTCCAGTCGGTTTTGCATCGCTTGTTTTTTGTGTTCTAGCATACACTACCTGCCCAACTGACAAATCAGCCGTTTATCGGACAATATCGACCACTCACCCGTAAATCCTTGTTGCTCTTCCAAAAATGTCTTACGTTGTCATTAACGAAATGACAACGTTGTCATTTCGCAATGCCTTCCTTACCCAGGAAGGTTTCCGGGCAGTCCTGACCATCCATCGACGACCAGTTCCATCCACATGCATCGCGCATCAAGTAGCAAAGGAGCTCTATGGACGCCATCGTAAAGATGCTCGAAAAGCATCAGCCGTTCTTTGAGAAGATCTCGAGGAACATCTACCTCCAGGCTATTAAGGACGGATTCCTTGGGTGCATGCCCATCGTCCTCACCTCTTCGATTTTTCTGCTCATTGCCACCCTTCCCGGCGTAGTCGGCATCACGCTGCCCCAGCCGCTCATCGACTGGTGCAACAAGCTGTACAACTTCACCATGGGCGTCATGGGCATCATGGTTGCCGGCACCACCGCCAAGAACTTCACGGCATCCATGAACCGTCGCATGCCCGCCGGCAAGGTGCTCAACGACGGTTCCACCATGGTGGCCGCCCAGTGCAGCATGCTTTTGCTCGCCGTTACGCAGTTCACCACCAAGTTCGACGGCTCCGAGCTTTCGGTCTTCGATTGCACCAGCATGGGTACGCGCGGTCTGTTCTCGGCCTATATCGCCGCGTTCATCACCGTGTGGGTCTACAAATTCTGCGTCTCGCGCGATCTGACCATTAAGCTGCCCAAGGAGGTCCCGGGCGCCATCGCTCAGAACTTCCGCGACATCATCCCCTTTGGCGGCGCCGTCATCATCTGCGGCATCATCGATGTGGTTGTGCGCAACCTCATGGGCGTTCCGTTCTCCGAGCTGCTCATCAAGCTGCTCTCCCCGCTCTTTACCGCTGCAGAAACCTATCCTGGCCTTATCCTTATCCAGGCAGCCACCGCGTTCTTCTGGTTCATCGGCGTCCACGGCCCCTCGATCGTCCAGCCGGGCATCGACCCCATCCGTCTTGCCAACCAGGCCGAGAACCTGCAGGTTCTGCTGGCCGGTGGCCACCCCGCCCACTCCCTCACCTTTAACATGTCGCTCGTGGGTGAGTTCGGCGGCACCGGCGCCACCTTCATCGTGCCGCTTCTGCTGATTCTCTTTATGAAGTCCAAGCAGCTCAAAGCCGTCGGTAAGGCCTCGATTGTTCCTGTTGCCTTTGCCGTCAACGAACCGCTGCTCTTTGGCGCGCCGATGATCCTTAACCCCTACATGCTCATCCCCTTTGTTGCCGCCGGCTGCGTCAACGTAAGTGTTGCCAAGTTCTTTATCGACAACGTGGGCATGAACGGCTTCTCCTTCGTGGTGCCTTGGGCTACCCCTGCCCCCATCGGCATCTTCATCACCACGAACTTCCAGCTTATCGCCCTGGTATTTGTCGCGATCATCATCTTGCTGGACGCCATCATCTACCTGCCGTTCTTGAAGGCATACGATAAGCTGCTCTGCGACCAGGAGGCCGAGCGTGCCGCCGAGCTGGGTCTCGAATCCGATGGTGCTGCCACCATCGCCGCCAGCACCTCTGCGCCCGCTGTCGAGCAGACCGCCGCTTCCGTCGAGCCGACCGCCGCTGCCGCCGACAGCAAGCCTGTCGCCGATCAGCCCGAGCCCGTCTCCGACGCATCCGCCAAGAAGGATGTCGATGGCCTGAAGGTCCTCGTCCTGTGCGCCGGCGCCGGCACCTCTGCCATGCTCGCCAACGCCATCAAGGAAGGTGCCGCACAGACCGGAGAGAACATCGCTTCCTCCGCAGGCGCTTATGGCCAGCACACTGCCATCATGGATCAGTACGACGTTATCGTGCTTGCCCCGCAGGTCCGTAGCTACTACAACGACATGAAGGCCGACACCGATCGCCTGGGCATTAAGCTGCTCGCTCCCCGCGGTAAGGAATATATCGACCTTACTCGCGACCCCGCTGGCGCCATCAAGTGGCTCCGCGAGAACCTCGACTAGTTCCTCCCTCTGTTGGTGCCCGGATCCCCAGTTCGGGCACCTCTCCCTATTCGTATCCCACAGAAAGGATGACTCATGACCAACCCCATGCAGTTCCCCGACGGCTTTGTGTTTGGCGGCGCCACTGCTGCTTACCAGGTTGAGGGCGAGACCCGCACACACGGCAAGGGCAAAGTGCCCTGGGACGATTTCCTGGCTGCTCAGGGTCGCTTCTCTCCCGATCCTGCAAGCGACTTCTACAACAAATATCCGGTCGATATCGACCTGTGCCAGCGTTTTGGCATCAACGGTATCCGTGTCTCCATCGCTTGGAGCCGCATCTTCCCCAACGGCACCGGCGAGATTAACCCCGAGGGCGTCGCCTTCTATCATGAGCTCTTTGCTACCTGCAACAAAGCCGGCGTTATCCCCTATGTCACGCTCGATCACTTTGATACGCCCGAGGCCTTTTACCTGAACGGCGGCGAGGGTTTCCTGACGCGCACGACGATCGACGCCTTTGTCGAGTACGCCAAGTTCTGCTTTGCCGAGTTCACCGAGGTCAAGCACTGGTTCACGTTTAACGAGATTCCCGCAACCGCCGAGGGCAGCTTTATCGTCGGCAACTGGCCGCACGGCGAGAAGTACCGCCTGGACAAGGCCTTCCAGCTCATGCACAACATGATGGTGGCCCACGCCAAGGCTGTCGTCGCCTTCCATGAGGGCGGCTTTGAGGGCGAGATCGGCATTGTCCAGAACCTGGAGCCCAAGTATCCCCTCGACCCCAACAACGCCGCCGACTGCGAGGCAGCTCGCATGGCCGACGTCATCAACAACCGCTGGGTACTCGACGCCACCTTCCGTGGCCACTATGCAGCCGACACCATGGAGGCTGCGACCAAGCTGGCCCATATCGCCGGCGGCGAGCTCGACGTCCGCGACGAGGACATCGCCGCGCTGACCGCCGCGCTCCCCTACAACGATTGCCTGGGCGTCAACACCTACAAGTGCCAGTTCCTGCGTGCCGCCGAGGGCGAAAACGACATCAACCACAATGGCACCGGCGACAAGGGCTCCTCGCGCTGGTTCCTCAAGGGCGTGGGCGAGTCATGCGTGCGCGAAGGC
>DBFOPE010000215.1:0-3537 GCA_048429085.1 Collinsella sp. | reverse complement strand
GCTGGACGGCGTAATGGGATAGATTCCCGCTACCTCGGTGTACGCATACGAAACATATGCGGCCGCCTCGTTGCCGTCCATAGACTTAAACTTACGCGCCATATACCCCTCTCCTCTCATATAGGTATACAGGCCCCGGCGCTCGCCGGGATGTTGGCGTGATGGGATTTTCGTTGTTGCTTCCGATCATCTGACAGGCGGACTCAGCGGCAGGTACATGGCGTGGAGAGAAGGCATGCCGAGGCGAGGAGAGCTGCACGCGCTCCACAGGCCCAGCTACCCGTCTTGCACATGACCGAGCGCCGCAAAGACCGCATGCCGGATGCTCCCGGGCACGCCCCGGCGATGGGAAGCGCCCGCAACGGAAATCCGCATGCGGGTTTATTGTACCCCGCCGTCAGGCCATATTTCGGCAAATATAGGTGGGCGGTAAAGGTTTACCTCGGGTGACTATTGTGCGCCCGGCACCGACGGACACAGTCCCCTGGAACCCCACAGCAGTTGCGGTGAAATAGGGACTGTTTGTGCCGTTAACGGCCTTAATCAGTCCCTATTTCACCGCAACTCATTGGGGGGGATGAGCTAGAGGGCGCCGAGGAGGATGGCGTAGGTGGTGGATTCGCCGAGTTTGAGCTCGTCGCCGGGGCTGAGCTGGGCGGAGCGGCCAGGCTCTACTTGAATACACACGCTCGTGGCCCCGTTTACCACCACGGTGCCGTTCGTGGACGCCAGGTCCTCGACAAACCATGTGCCAGAATCGTCGCACCAGATATGGGCATGGCGGGCCGAGACGTCGTCGCCGACGTCGGTGATGTCGCCCTCCCCCGTTGCCAGTGCGCCGATCTCGACGCCTTCCTCACTCGGCTGGATCCAGCGCGGGGCGCTCACCACGTAGCCGTTTTGCACGCGCAGCAGTCCCAGCGGATGCGCCGGCGCGACCTCGTGCTCGCCCGCGACCGAAGATGTGCTCAGCGAGCGCGGCGTCGACGTGGCGCCGCCACAGGTCGCATGAGCGTAGTCGATGGCATAGGTCACCGACGAACGTACATCTGCCGAGCAACCCACGGCGACAAACAGCACCAGGATGGCCTCGGCGCGATCGGCGGGCATGAGTTCAGCCGCCTGCGACAGGCGCTCGAGCGCATTGCGATAGAGATTCGTGTCCTGGTGGCATTCCTCGAGTGCCCGCACCATGGGCTCGCCAGCGGGGCCGCACACCATATTGGTCACGGCCGCGGCGTCCATGGGGTTGCGACGGCGCAGGGCCAGCTGCGACATAATGCGCGCGGCCGAGGTGCCGTAATCGGCAAAATAACGTTCCTGCAGCGTGCCGACCGGCGCGCGCACAATAAAGCGCGAAACCCAGGAGCGATCGGCGGCACGGCTCTGCGGACTACGGCCGTCGGCGAGCGGGCGACTCGAGAGCACCAAGCCGCACAGTTCGATATGGCTCAGGTGCGCTGCGCGCTTAAAGATGTCAAACATTGCCCCGCACGGGGTGAGCTCAGCTTGAGAAGCCATGGCTTAGCCCTCCTTGGTCGCAGAGATGGTGTCGGATACTTCGGCCGGCCCGCCAAAGGCGCGGGCAGCCGCGGCTCCGCCGGCAAGCGGCGTCGCCATGGGAATTTTCGCACGTCGTGCTGACACGACGGGAAGCTCAAAGGCAAACCCCATCGCCAGCAAAAACCACGTGAGCGCATAGGTTGCAATTATAGCGGCCACCAGGCCACCCGCCACGGCATGCTGGGAAAACACGGCACATGCGAGTGCGGCCAGAGCCGGAACCTCGCAGGCGGAAAGGGCCAACACACCCTGCAGGAATCCCACACGACGGTCGCGCGCCAAGGCCCCGGCAGCGATGCCCACCATGCCCGGCAGCGCCAACGCCAGTGCGGCGATAATGGCCGGCAGCTTCCCGGACCACATAAGCGGTCCCACGACGAGCGTCACATGGGCGCCCGACGCCAACAGCGCCGCCGATACCACGACCACAGTCCAAAGCACGCCGCTTGCCGCCGTCGCACCAACCATCGCCGCACGCCGGGCTGTGTGCCCCGATGCCTCCATCGGGCACGGCATGAGCGGCTCGGCGCGAAGCGAGCGGGCGACATTTTGCGCATAGTGGTCGCAAAATGCCGAGAGCGCCGCCTCCACCGCAGCCGGCTCGGGACGATCTTCCTGATGGCAGGACAGGCAGGCCATCAACACATCGAACAGCTGAGCGTCGACAAACGCCAACGCATCGCGCAGATCCTCGGAATTTGGATCGAGCCCCAGCTGCTGAGCCTGTTCGGCCGCGGCAAGTGCCACATCGGGCTCGCGTCGCAGCAGTTGCGTCAAGTCGCAGCCGGGCGCGTGGGCGCCGACGGGATAATCGGGCAGCGTATCCATCTTGAGGCGATAGGGGCTGGCGATATCTCGTGTCTTTTTGCGCGAGCCCGAAGTACCCGACGCACCCGGCGCCACTTCGTACGGCGCGACACCGGCGATGAGCTCGTAGACCGTACTCGCCGCTGCATAGACATCGATCGCCGGCGACATGCGAAGCATGCGCAGGTCGGGGATATCGTCGGTGAGCATCTCGGGCGGGGCGTAGGCCACCGTCGCGCGGCGCAACGTGGCATAGCGCTCGGTAAACGACGCCTTGCCGCCGGTGCCGGCCACCGCAGAGGCGGGCTCGAGCGCCAGCGACGAGCCAAAGTCGATCAAGCACAGGTCGAAGGTGCCTTCGGCAAGCTGTCGGTCGAGCGGCAGGCGCGCCGTGCGCACCATTATATTAGCGGGCGAGATATCACGATGGACGAACCCCTCGCCTACCAAGCTCATGCGGCAGAGCAGATCGAACAGGTCGCGACCCAGGCGCGCCGCCACGAGCGGCGACAGACGCCCGGCATCATCTACGGCAAAGCGCGAGCGCAGGCGGGCGAGCGTCTCGCCCTCGACCCACTCCATGACAATCGCGGGCACGCCGTCGACCTCGCCCCACCCGTATAAGCGGGGAAAGCCCTTAAGGCCCGAAAGGGCACGATGGCATTCATATTCCTCGCGAAACGCCGCCTTGAACTTGGCGACCAGCGCCTCGTGGGCGACATCGTCATCAAATTCGTCGCGCGTTGGCAAGATGAGCTGCTTGAGCGCCACGGCCTCGCCCTGCGCGTTAACGGCACGCGTCACACGGCCGATACCGCCGCGGCGCATGGTGGCGTCATCGGCAAACAGCATCGTAAAACGACGCAGATAGGCAGGCAGTTCGTCCTGACCGAGCGCAATGGCCGGCTCAAACCCGTCGACACGCGCCAGGCGCAGGCCGACCATGGAATCGCGACCGAGCGATTGTGGTGTGGTGGATGCAAGATCGGTCATCATAGGGCAAGCGCCGCCACGTTATTGTTGAAGTTACCGAGCGCGACGTCATCATCGCCGTAATGGCCGACCCATTGACATAGGTTGGTGTAACAGCCCCACAGATTGGCATACTGCTGATACCACTTTGACCGGGGCGAGAATGTCTGACGACCGAACTCGGCTCGAATGACA
>DBFOPE010000214.1:0-16308 GCA_048429085.1 Collinsella sp. | reverse complement strand
GTGCTCAACCACCACGCACGACCAGAAAGGAAGCCAACGATGTTTAGGCCCTTACGTCGAAAGAAACGCGCCATCACCGACGAGGAAGCGCGCGAACTGCTCGCTACCTGCAAGCGCGGCGTCTTTGCCGTCAACGGCGACGATGGCTACCCGTACGCCATTCCCGTCAACTACTTCTTTGACACCGAGCACGATAAGATTTATTTCCATGGCGCCAAAGCCGGCCACAAGGTCGACGCACTCAAGCGCGATGACAAGGTCTGCTTTACCGTTTACGGAAACGAGTGGTACCAGGACGGCGACTGGGCTCCCTACGTTATGAGTACCGTGGTCTTTGGCCGCTGTCGCCTGGCGAATGACACCCCCGCGTTTATCGAGGATAAAGTCCGCCAGCTCGCGCTTAAGTACTACCCTTCTGCCGAGGAAGTCGAAGAGGAAATCGCCAAAGACATTAAGGGCGTCCAGCTCTACGAGATTACGATTGAGCATCTTTGCGGCAAGCAGATTCAGGAAAAATAAACCTCCGCAGCAGGTCTGCGCCCAATGGTTACAGATGCCTTACCACACGGGGCCTTCCAGCCGACTTGGCAGAAGGCCCCGCATGCAGTGCACGCTACCGTGCGTTAAAAACGTAGCGGTCTAGGCGGTCGCACGCTTCCCTCACGCGCGAAAGCGGCAGCGCCAGATTCACGCGAATGTGGCAGGGTCCGTGGAACGGACGGCCATCCTGGTAGCCAACGCCCACGCGCGCTCCCTCGTCGAGCAGCCACTGAATATCACGGCCATGCTCGCGACACCACTCGGTGCAGTCCAGAAACACCATGTACGTGCCCTGCGGACGTGAAAACGCGACGCCCTTCCAGTGCTTTTCTGCATACGTGCAGAAGTACTCGATATTGCCGGCAAGCACCTGGTTGAGCTCGTCCACCCACTCGTAGCCCTGCGGCTGATAGGCACCGATAAGCGCATGCATGGAGAGGACATTCATCTCGTTGTAGTGAGTCTTGTTGGACACGGCGCACACGCGGTCGCACAGCGTCTCGTTATAGATGATGTGGTAGCTGCCGACCAGGCCCGCCAGGTTGAACGTCTTGCTCGGCGCATAGAGGGCAACCGTGCGCATGCGGGCATCCTCGCTCACCGACTGCGTCGGGATGTGCTTGTGCCCCGGCAGGATGATATCGGACCAAATCTCGTCCGAGATCACCACGCAATCGTGCTGGCGATAGATGTCCATGGCGCGCTCGATCTCGTCACGCTCCCATACGCGGCCGCAGGGATTGTGCGGCGAGCAGAATACCGCGGCATGAATGTGGTTTTGGGCGAGCTTGCGCTCCATGTCCTCAAAGTCCATGCGCCACACGCCCTGGTTGTCGAGTTTAAGCGGGCTGTGGACAATACGATAGCCCGCGGCTTCGATAGACTTGGTAAAGCCGATGTAGGTGGGGCTGTGGACCAACACCGCATCGCCCGGCTGTACATACGCGCGCAACGTCGACACGACACCGCCCAGTACGCCGTTTTCGTAGCCGATATGTTCAGGGCGCAGGCCCTCGACGCCATTGCGGCGACTCTGCCATTCGATGATGCGGTCGAAGTACTCGGGACGCGGGTTAAAGTAGCCAAACATGGGATGCTGGGCACGCTGAATGATGCGCTTCTGGACCGTGGGCACCGTGGCAAAGTTCATGTCGGCCACCCACATGGGAATGCGGTCGAAGCCCTCGTCGGGTGCGTTTGGAGCCATGCCGGGGATCTCGCCCCAAGAGTCAACGGCGATGGAGTCCATGCCGTGGCGGTCGATAAGCGAGCTAAAGTCGTATTTCATGCTGAACTCCCGTGCAAAGTTGATTGTTTTGGTAGGCGTTATTGTCCACCAGCGTGGGCGGTTTTGGCATGGGGTTTGCTGTTGATTTTGACGGATACGGGCGGATGGCAGATTAGTCTTGAGCGTCGTTGATGGCGGTTACCGTCAACCCGGCTCCGTCGACCGTAAACGATATGTCGAGCCCGGCGTAAGCCAAATGGTAAACGCGGTTTGGCTCGTGCTTGCTGCCCGCGCGGCGCGGATCTTGGCAAAGGACCTCGACCAAGCCGGGGAGTTTTGCGGGCGGGACCATATCCTGCAGCGCTTGTGGAAACTCAACATCGAGCTCTTGCCACGGAGCACCCTCAATCCAGCCGCCTGTCGCATCCGGGTGGCAGTCCGCAAACGGAATGTAGGGCTTAATGTCGTAGATGGGCGTGCCGTCGCGCAGGTCGGTCCCCAGCACATGGATGATGGGACCATCGTCGGTGAGCTCGACGCGATCGAGCTTGACGCAGGTGAGCCCGATGGGATTAGGGCGAAATGGACTGCGTGTGGCAAACACGCCCACGCGCTTGGCTCCACCCAACCGCGGCGGGCGCACGGTTTTCGACCATTTTGCGTTGGTGCCGGACCTGTCCTGCGTCTTGGCATCGGCAGCTATGTCCTTAGCCGTGCCGCCGGGTGTTCCGTTTTCGAAGCGCCACAGCAGCCATAGGTGAGAGAAGGAGTCCAGACCCTCGACCGCTGCGTTGGAGGCAAATTCCGGCTCAAAGACAATGCGTCCCTGCAGATGGGGCGCCAAAAAGCTGTTGCGCGGAATGCCAAACTTCTGCGGCAGATCGGTATGTATGTGTGCAATAGGTTCCATGCCGGTCATTGTACGGCATGGAGGTGTGGGGCGTTGCGCGCAATTCTTCGCCGCGGTTCCCCGTCGTGCAACCAACGGTTGCTTGGAAGGGCACCTGCTGCCGCGTATGCTTAAGCCATCAACCAGCAGAAAGGAGCCGCCATGGCCTTTGCAGAAAAGCTCATCGCTGTCCGTCGCGCCCATCACCTTACCCAGGAGCAGCTCGCCGCCAAGCTCTTCGTCACACGCCAAGCCGTCAGCCGTTGGGAACGCGGCGAGGTCACACCGGGTATCGACATGATGAAGCTCATCGCCGCCGTGACCGACGAGCCCCTGTCTCACCTGCTCGAAATGCCCGAGCACTATTGCCAGAGCTGCGGCATGATACTCACGCCCGACGACTGCGGTACCGATGCTGCGGGCGCCGCGACCGATCATTACTGCAAGTGGTGCTACGACCACGGCCAGTACACCTACGAGACCACCATGGAGGCGATGATCGAGGACTGTGCCCCGCGGCTGGCACAAAACACCGGCATGTCGCTCGACGAAGCCGTCTCGCTCATGGGCGCCGTCCTGCCGCAACTGGAGCGCTGGCGCGCCATGCAAGAAAACGAGGAGCGCTACGGTGCCGAGGCGCGGGCGCGCTATGGCGATGAGGCTATCGATGCGGCAAACGAGGCGCTGCTGGATATGGATCCTCAGACATGGAACGACATGAAGGAACTTGAACGCGCCATTTTGGGCCAGCTTTCGATTGCCATGGGCGACGGCGATGCGGATGGAAGCGAGGCTCGCAAGCTCGTCGCGATGCACCGTCGTTGGATTGCTCTCAACTGGGGATGCGAGCCCCAAGACGAGGCGTATCTGGGGCTCGCTCACGGTTATCTTGCCGACCAGCGCTTTATTGACTACTACGACAAGCCCTGCGACACCGGAGCCACGGCGTTTCTGGTCCAGGCCATCGAGTCGTCGCTGGCCCGCGCATAGACCGCGGCGGCTTTGGGTATTTCAATCAAAACCTCAACCGATTGGAGACCTATGGCTACTGATCATGAGCTCGTGCTATTCGTTATGACCGGCTGCCCGTATTGCATAAAGGTCAAGCGCTTTTTGGCCGATAACGGCGTGACCATCCCTGAGCGCAACATCTCGACCGACCCCGATGCCGAGCAGACGCTCATCGCCGTCGGCGGAAAACGCCAGGTTCCCTGCCTGTTCATCGACGGCAAGCCACTCTACGAATCGAGCGACATCATCGCATGGGCACAGAAGAACCTGCTCTAGTGCAACATAGTCGTTGGGGACGTTCTTAAATGACTAGTCGTTAAAGAACGTCCCCAACGACCAACTAGCCGTGGAAGCGGGCTATGGGTGCAAGTGGCTGCTCGCGAAAGACGCGATCGACGGCGGCACGGTATTCGTCGACCTTTTTGGTCTTACGTACGAGCTTGTGAACGGTAGCGGGGTCGGCAAAAGCGCACTTGGCGTAGAACCACCACTCCTTCATGCGAAAGACCGCATTGCCGCCAATCTCTTCTGCATAGGCCGCGAACAGCGTGTCGTGGAAACGCTGCAGCTCGGCTGCTGTGGCAGCAGGACCGCCCTTGACCATGCGAGCCAGCGCGGGGTTCGCAAGCAAGCCACGCCCCAGCATCACATGGCGTGTACCGGGATAGGCCTCAACCAGCGCATCCATGTCCTCAAGATCAAAAATATCGCCGTTGTATGCCACCGGAAACGGTGCGCGCTCCAGCGTCTCGCCATAAAACTCCTTGCGCGGCGTGCCCGTATAGCGGTCCTTTTGTACGCGCGGGTGCACGATCAGCTCTGCCAACGGTATGCGGCAATACAGATCGAGCACGCGCTCGTATTCGTCGTCACTCTCCAGCCCCAGCCTGGTCTTGACCGATACCGGCAACGGCGAGCGTTCGCACACGTCGCTCAAGAACACCTCAAGTTCGTCGAGATTACGCAAGAAACCCGAGCCCTTGCCCTTGGCGACAACCGTCCCCGAGGGGCAACCCAAGTTGAGATTGACCTCGCGATAGCCCATGTCGGCGAGCACCTGTGCCGCCCACACAAACTCGTCCGCGTTCTTGGACATCAGCTGAGGCACTACGTTAAGCCCCTGGTTATTGGCAGGATCGATTTCCTTAAACGCCTTGCCGCCAAAGCGGTTGCCCGCCCGCGGCGGCGGCAAAAACGGCGTGTAATAGCAATCGAGTGCGCCGAAGCACTCCGCATGCACGCGACGGAACACATGCCCGGTAATCCCCTCCATAGGGGCAAGCGAAAGAATCATCTACTCTTCTCTCATATCAACACAACAAAGGGGCCGTCCCTTTGTCACATGCATTATGCCTTGCGCTTCAGGCGATTCACAAGGAAGAGGTAGCTACTGAACGATGACCACCCTCCAGCCGCACCCCATACAACGAGGTTTAATACTTTTCCCGAGAAGTGAACGAGTGAAAACGGGCCCCCGAAGCATCAGCACTTTCGAGATGCAATTTCCTGCGGTTTTGCCAGCAAAATCCTGCGGGTTTGACGTCTAAAAATGTCGATGCTTCGGAGGTCCAAGTATGGCCGTTCACTTCTCGGAAAAGTATTAGACCTCGATTTACATGCCACTCAATGTGACAAAGTGGCTGCTCCTTTGTCACATTCGATGAAAAAGGGCACCGATGTTAGTCGATGCCCCAAAGCGGCTGCAGGTTAAGCCCTACAGCGTATGTCTAAGACGAATCGAACTATTCGTCCCAGGAGAGGTTCTTACCAGTCTTTTTTGCCAGCAGCAAGAACAGGCCGATAATAACGTTGCATGCGATGCAGAAGATGAAGACGCCCTGGAAGGAGCCGACAAGCTCATAGACCTTCATCATAACGGGCATGCCAAAGGCGCCGACGATATAGCCCACGGAGCAGATCAGCGCGAAGATGCGACCGAAATCGCGGGAGCCAAAGACATCCATAACCAAAACGGTCAGGGCAGTGCCAGCGATGACGTACATTACGTCGTTCACGCCTGCTGCGAGGATGCTGAGCGTCGAGTTGCCGCTGCTCATCATGAGCATGACAAAGGAGAGGATGGAGACAGCGAGCCAGCCCAGAATGGCCTTCGTGCTGCCGAACCTATCGCAAGTGGTGCCGACGATCGGATTGAGGAACAGATCGAAGAGCGATGCAGCGGATACCATGAAGCCGCCCACCATGGGGCTAAAACCAACCTCGGAAGCATACGTCGGGAAGAGCTGGTTCATGCAGCAAGTGAGCTGAACGAGACAGAGGAAGCCGATGCAGAAGAAGAAGGCAGGCGACTTAATGGCGCGCGCATAGCTAACGCCACGCGTGCTATCCTCGGTCGTCTCCTCGGTCTCGGTGACCGTCTCGCCCTCGACGTAGCCATAGGGCAGCATGCCCTTGTCCTGAGGCTTATAGCGAATAATCAGGACGGAAGCGGGGAGAATGAGCACGGCGGAGACGCCAGCGAGCACCAGATAGCCAGTCCTCCAGCCAGCGGCCTCGATGACAGAGGTGATGACGGGGCTCATGATGAGCATGTAAATCGAGTTCACTGCCCAAGCGAGACCGATTGCCAGGCCACCAGATTTTTTGAACCACTGGTCAATAACGTCGGACATGGCGACGCCGGTGGTGAAGGCGAAGCAAACGCCAATCAGGGCGCCAGCGGCGATGAACATCCAGACTTCGGTGTAGAAGGCCATGCCTGCGCCGGCAGCAAGCAAAATAAGCTCGACAACGGGGAGCCAAACCTTGCCAACGACCTTGGGAATGAGTTTTCCGACAAACGGAAGAGCTGCCGCAAGACCAATGAGCGTTGCGGTGAAGTAATACGAGAAGATGGAATAGTCAAACCCGAACTCCTCGCACACGGGTGCGACGAAGGAGCCCGCGATGACGCTATAGGATCCGGTCGTGCCGGCAGACATAAGGCCGAGCGCGATTACGAGAACCCATGCGTAAACCTTGCTGCTCTTTAACTTTGCATTTTCCATTGATACAGCTCCTAGAGACCCAGAAGGGCACACATAACGGCCTTGATGGTGTGCTGACGGTTCTCTGCCTCACGGAAGATGACCGAAGCGTTGGCCTCAAAGCACTCGTCGGCAATCTCAAAGCCCTCGGTGATGATTTCGCGATGGAGGTCGTTCTTGCACTGGTCGAGGAGCATTTTGCCGACACGGTGATCTGCGTTATGGACAGAGGGAAGCTCATGCATGCAGAAGATGTCGGGATTGTTGGTGCGCTTGCACAGCTCGCTGGTGACGCGATAGGGGTACAAAGACTCGGCATCGCCCAGCCAGGAGTTGTAGTCGTCGGGATCCAGAACCTCTTCGCCGCACTCGGGGTTGATGTAGCGCCACTCCTCGGTAACGATAACGTCAACGCCATCCAGGGCATCGAGGTCAGAGGTGATGGTAAAGGTCCTATTGGGAGCGTACTTGGCGTAGCAGGCCTCCACCTCTTCGATCATTTCCTTGCACATCTGATGACGGAGGTCGTCGGGGCCGATGGCGAGGAAGTCCATGTCGAGCATAGCGCACAGACGGCCATACCACACCGGGGCGCCGGCGCAGTTGCCAACGAAAGCCATCTTCTTGCCGCGGCTCGTACGCAAACCGCCCCATTCCTCTTCCATCGTAAGAGCGTCAGCGAGCATCTGAGTCGGGTGATCGCCGAGAGTAAGGGCATTGATGACCGGGATGTCAACCAGGTCGGCGACGTCATAGAGGAACTGCTCGTCCTTCTGTGCGCGATAGACGATGAGATCATACATGCCGTTAAAGACGCGCATGGCGTCCTTGACGGTCTCGCAGTCACCCATGTGGGAGTTGGTCAGATAAGTGAAGCCCATGCCCAAATCGTTGCAGGAGGTCTCGAATGCGCAACGAGTACGGGTCGAGCCCCACTCAAAGTTGGCGAGGACGTTTTTGCCGGGGAAGTAGCGCTGGTCGACACCAGACTTCTTCTGAGCCTTAAGGTTCCAGGCAAGATCGATGAGATAGCGGAAATCCTCGGAGGAGAGATCATGGATGTTGATGTAGTCGCGACCGCGGAGGCTGTTGTTCATGCCTATTTCCTTTCGAATTATTATCAAAATTATTGTTGAATGTGTCCCCGAGGAAAACACGGATATCCCTCGGGGAGCGGTACATGTGGCGCCTAAGCCAAAGAGCGCAGGCTCTAAGGCTCACTAACGACTGGCCGCCACGTCCTTAGTCCAGCAGTGCACGCCGCCGCCGGACAGGTTAAGCGCGAGGGAATCAATCATGATGACCTTGCGATCGGGGAAGCAGCTCTCAAGAACTGCCTTGGCCTGCTCATCCTTTTCTTTCACGACCTCGCTCATGCCCTCGTGGTAATAACGCTGGCCAAGAACGACGCCGTTGCAAATCAGGAAGTTGCAGTAGCTCGCTGCGGCGTAGAAGTGGACGGGGCCCTCGGGCCAGGGGGTGCCATCCATAAACTTGCCGCCCATTTCGTCGATGAAGCCCTTATAGAGCTCGTAATCTTCATCGCCAGGGGCGATAACGACTTCAATAGGCTCGGCGGTGGGCATACGAACGATCTCGAAGGGCTTGCCCTCCCAGTCCGTTTCGTTGCTCAGGATCTCGTAGGCTGCCTCAATGCGGCGACGAGACTCTGCTCCAGCCTTGCTCGAGGCTGCCTCTTCATCGGACACCTCGGCAAGAAGAATCTTGTTCGGAGTGATAAAGCGACACATCTCATCAATGTGAGCTGCAAAGCTCATGCCAAAGACGGGAGTTCCGTCTTCCTTCTCGTCGAGGATGCCCAGTCGATAGTCGTCGTCCTCGAGCATAGGCTGCGGAAGCCAGATAACCTTGTTGAGGTTGTAGATGCGCTTATACTCGGCCTCTATTTCCTCTTTCGTGAACTCGGGATTACGCTTGCGGCATTCCGTGTCCTCGATGGCGATCAGAGTGCCGTGACCGTCAAACTCGCGGTCGCCGCCCTCCGAAACCATTTCGGAATTGACGATATCGAAGCAACCGAGCGCAACCGCCATGTGAACGGCTGCCTTACGTGCGGACTGGCACTCCGGGGAGTTCTTGTCCCACACGCCGTAATAGGTCCAAGCGGGGTTGACCATATAAGAATGGCCCTTGTCGTCGACCATGATGCTGGGACCGTTGTCGCGGACATAGAAGTTGGAGTCTTCGAACTGCGTGATCTCGATGCGATCGAGATCAACCCCCTCCTCCTTCAGGCGCGAGCAAGCCTCCTCATAGGAGCCGGGGGTGCCGCAATTGAGGTTGACCGTAACGTCGCCATACTCGAGCAGAGCCTTGATCACGTCAACGCAGGGCTGGCGGTTATCGTAGCCCTCTGCACGGATGTAATCGGGAAGCCATGTCACATAGACGTTGGAGCGCTTCTCGAACTCGCCCGGCATACGATAGTTCTCGTACATGGTTGGTCCTTCCGTCGGGTTTCCCGCGATGCTGTCCGGCCGCGACAATAGCGGGGTTTCACCTGCTATAGTACTACTATACCTACCGTTCGGTATATGATTTTGAATAATTGCCGCTCGCCTACTGATACATACCGTTCGCCGTATATAGTGGTCATGTTTGGACACGAATTGATGTTCCGTTGTCATCCTTAATAATGTTGGTAGTGCGGAAGTGATTTGCAATGGAGAAATGCAGCGTGAGCACAAGAAAAAAAATATTGGACGCAATGTACGATCTTGTGGCAGAAGTCGGTTATGACAAAGCGTCTATCGGAAAGATTTGCGACTTTGTCGGTATATCCAAGCCGTCGGTGTACTACTACTTTCCCTCAAAAGAGGAGATTTTCACTACGCTCTTGGACAGCATGTTTCCGACCATTGACTATCAGCGCGACTACTCGCTAATAGTCGATAGGGACGGGTTCAAGGCCGCGCTTATCGAGCTCGGCAATTCAGTTATAGGTGGCTATCGAAGCGATGAAAAGCGCCGGCGCGTGCTGGCCGAGGTTAGCGTTCAAGCAAATCGAATTCCTGCAGTTCAGGAACGTCAAGCGACGGCGACCAAACGAACCATGGATGCGCTTAAAGACATCCTTCTTCATGGTGTAGAGATTGGCGCGTTTTCCGATAGCGCCGACGTAATGCTCTACGTACAAATTCTTTATACCGTTCTGGAGGGAGCAAGCAATACGGTCGCTCAAGGTGAGGATATTGATGAGAAAGCGGTTTGGGCGGGAATAGTCGAGCTTATGTTCAAATAGACCAGCCAAGCTGAAGCGCATGTTGGCGCCCATGGTGCCTGCGAGCAACCTTTAAAACGAAAACAGGGGTCGACTCCAATCTGGCTTGGAGTCGACCCCTGTTGCGTGGCAATCTATGCCGGTGCAATCGGCGCTTATTACTTTTCAGCAGCCTTATTGAGAAAGCCGGAAACGATAGCAAACGCAGCAATCATAAGGTTGCAGGCAATGCAGAAGATAAATACTCCCTGGAATGACCCTGCCATGCCGTAAACCTTCATCATGACCGGCATTCCAAAAGCACCGACGACATAGCCCGCTGAGCAAACGATCGAATAGATCCTTCCAAAATCGCGTGATCCAAAGAGCGAGAGGAGAAGCATCGGCATTGCGGTTCCAACGATGGCGAACATGACATCGTTTACACCAGCTGCAATGATGGAAACGGTCTCATTGCTTCCGCCAATGATAAGAAGCAGGAATGAAAGAATGCTGACACCTGTCCATGCGACCGTTGCTTTAATAGCGCCAAGCTTGTCGCATGTTTTGCCCACGAAGGGATTTAGGAAGATATCGGAGAGTGAAGCTGCCGAGACCATTAAGCTTCCTACGATAGGATTGAAACCGACCTCGCTTGCATAGGTTGGAAACAGCTGGTTCATGCAGCAGGTGAGCTGCGCCACGCAAAGCAAGAGGACACAGAGAATAAAAGACGGCGTTTTCGCGGCATCGCGGAGTGCCATGCCCGAAAGGACATCTTCCTGCTCATCGGCGCTGCAGCTCTCATGGGTTTCGGAGACGGTCTCTCCGTACGGAAGCATATTGCGATCAGAGGGGTTAAGGCGAATGATAAATGCGCTTGCAGGCAAAATCATAGCTGCAGAAACGGCCGCAAGCACGATGTATCCCGTACGCCAGCCTTGCTGCTCGATGACCAGCGTAATGACAGGACTCAATAACAGCGTGCAGAGAGAATTAACGCCCCAAGCGAGGCCGATGGCGAGACCGGACGATTTGCTGAACCATTGGTCAATGACATCGGACATGCAGACGCCCGTTGTAAACGAAAAGCAGATGCCGATCACTGCGGCGGAGACGGTGAACATCCAGACCTCGGTGTAGAACGCCATTGCGGCGCCGGCGGCAATAAGGACGAGTTCAATGCAAATATGCCATGGTTTGCCGATTACTTTTGGAATGAAGCGACTCAAAAGCGGAAGCCCAAGCGCAAGGCCAAGAAGAATCGCGGTGAAATAGAAAGAAAAAGAAGTGTAGTCAAAGCCCAGATCTTCACATACTGGAGCAACGAATGAGCCGGCAATAATGCTATATGTGCCAGTTGTTCCGGCGGACATTAAGCCGAGCGCAATAACGACGACCCAAGCAAATGCGCCGCTTTCACGGAGACAATCTTTTTTGGCTGGTGTGGTGAGAGTCATGGTTGCTCCATTTCTATCGGCAATACATCCTATATGCCTACCGATAGGTATATAAACCAGAGGACTCTTCGTCAAGCATTAAGCGGGGAGAGGGAGTTCTTAACCTGCCGAACGGTAATTAGACCCCGTTTTCGCAAGGGTCTCAATGTGACAAAGGGACTGTCCCTTTGTCGCATTATTCGGAGCGCAGGGCTTCGACGGGGTCCTTCTTGGATGCGCTACGGGCCGGCAGCAGGCCGGCAACGACCGTCAGCAGCACTGAAATTGCGATGAGCACCAGCGCATCCTGCACGGGCAGGCTCATCAGATTGGGCACTTGTTTGGCCGCAAGCGCCCAGGTATTAACCGGAAAGCTCACGAGCACCACGACGACAATGGCAAAGACGCCGGCGATGAGGCCCTCGATAAAGGTCTCGGCATTGAATACGTTGGCCACGTTGCGCTTCGACGCGCCGATCGCGCGCAGGATGCCAATCTCCTTTTTGCGCTCCAGCACGCTGATGTAGGTGATGATGCCGATCATAATGGAGCTCACCACTAGGCTGATGCTCACGAATGCGATGAGCACCAAGCTGATGGTATTCACAATGTCGGTCACCGAGCCCATAATGATTCCCATATAGTCGGTGTACGAAATCGCCTGCTCATCGTGGCCAGCAGCTTTGACCTGCTTGTTATACGCATCGATATGGTCGAGCACGCGCTCCTTCGCCTCAAAGTCGCGCGGGAAAATCTTGACCGAGATGGGGTCTGCCTCGTCCGCATAACCCAGTGTGGTCAGGTTGTTGTCATAGGTAAGCTGCGATGCCTTGGCATAACTCATCATAAGCGAACTCAGGTCCTCGGCGTCCATGTTGAAGTGGATGGCGCGGGCAAAGGCGCTCGCATCCACACGCATAGCGCTCGCCAGGTTGGCAAAACTCGATGACATCTGCGTCGCCATCTGGCCCATGAGCCCTGCCGCGCCTGCCTTGAGCTGAGTTGACACCGTCGTCGCAATCTGGTCGCTGATCGACTTCATCATCTGATCCAGAGCCTGCTGCAGATACGGAGCCAGCTGCTTTTGTACATAGTCGGTCATCGCCTGCTGCAGGCGCTCGGCCAGGGCATCGCCGCCGAGTGCCTTGAGCTGAGCCAGGATTTGCTGGGCTGCCGTATCACTCTCAAGATACGTCGAGAACGCGGCGGCAAGCTTTGACGCGTCCTTAAGATCTTCGGGCGTCAGCGCCTTAAACTGTTCCGACTGCATAAAGCCCGTGAACAGTTGGTTGGCGAGCGCCCCCACTTGCTGCATCTGCTCGGGTGTAAGCTCCAACCCATCGAAGACACCCGAGAAATCGGGGGCTGGCGCCTTAGACATGATGTCGCTGAAGTCGATATCCTTCCCTACGCCCGAAAGGTCAATGTCCAGCTCGGACAAGTCAAGACACGACGGGTCCATACCGCCGGCAACACCCGAGAGCACGGAGGTATCGAACGAGAACGCGCTCTTGAGCGCCGCCTCGTCCACACTGAACATGCTGCCCAGATCCACGCCTTGTTTGGCCTCGCCTTGCAGTTCGTCGAAGGTTTTGCCCGTAAAGACATCCGTCTCGGGGTGGGCGAGTTGCTCCCGCACAATCTGCGAATCGGCGGCGCGCTCCATAAGCTGGCGAGTCAGCGCATGTGTATAGGCAATGCCCGGAGACAACGCACTCGCATTGGCCGTCTCGTTAGGGCGCACCACACCCACGATGTGTACGTCGATGCCATCGGCAACCTTGGCGGCCATAAAGTCGGCGTCACCAGACATGTCGGTCCACATGCCGGTCTCTTCGTTTTTGCGATAGGCATCGGCCGGCGACAGCACCTTAAACGTCGTGGACAGCGCATCGTCGTAGGTAAAGTCGGTGCCGGTCTCGGGTGCTTTGACCCCACCGTCGGCCGTCATGGCACTGTTTACCAGATCGTTGAGCTCATCGATATCCAGCGCACCGATGCTGTAGAGCGTATAGTCGCCCACCGTACCGCGGCTCGAAAGCACCATCACGGCTTCGTTGGCAGACGTGGGCCAATGACCGGCGACGACATCGTACTGGCTGTCGAGCAGGCTCTGGTCGTCAATCATCTCGTTAAAGACCGAGGTTCCCATGGATTCCATGCTCACCGTTGCCGCCGAACTCGCGCCTCCGCTCATAGCCTCGGTCATTGCGTTGGGAACAAGCCGAACGGGCTTCTCATCGCCCTTGCCGGCACGATAGACAACCGGCGATACACCGTAGCCGTACTGAATGGCGTTGACCTCTTTGTCGATACCGTCGCCGCCGTCGTCAAGCCATGCCTTAAAGCTCGTCATGTCGTTGGACTTAACGCTCGCAAACATATCCTTTACGGCCGTGACCACGGGAATCTTATCGGTTTCGGCACTGTCGTCGGACGAATCCACGTTTTCAGGCGAGTCATCATCCGCAGCCCCCTGTCCGCCCATCATGGACGACAGGTCGTAATCCTGCTTGGAAATGGTGAGTGGGTAGCTCGAGAGCGTATCCTCCTCGACCTTTTTGATGTAGCCGTTTACGCCGTTGGACAGCGCCAGAATCGCCGCGATACCGATAATGCCAATCGAGCCCGCAAAGGCCGTCATGGCCGTGCGGCCCTTCTTGGTCATGAGGTTTCGGGCAGAAAGCCCCAGCGCCGTCACAAAGCTCATCGAGGTTTTGCGCGTAGGCTTGGCCTCGCGGCGCGTGGCGTCAGCGACATCGAAAGGATCGGAATCGTCGGTGATCTTGCCGTCCGCCAGGTTGACGATGCGCGTGGCGTATTGGTATGCCAGGTCGGGATTGTGCGTGACCATGATGACCAGACGATCGCGCGCAACTTCTTTGAGCAAATCCATAACCTGCACGGATGTCGTTGAATCCAAAGCGCCAGTCGGCTCGTCGGCAAGGACGATCTCAGGGTCATTGATCAGGGCGCGGGCAATGGCCACGCGCTGCATCTGCCCGCCCGATAGCTGGCTCGGGCGCTTGTTAACGTGTTCGCCCAGGCCAACCGCCTCGAGCGCCTCGCGCGCACGCTGGCGGCGCTCGGCATGCCCCACACCTGTGAGCGTAAGCGCCAGCTCCACGTTTTCCAAGATGGTCTGATGCGGAATGAGGTTATAGCTTTGGAACACAAAGCCGATGCGGTTGTTGCGGTAGGCATCCCAATCGCGATCGTGAAAATCCTTGGTCGAAATACCGTCGATCAGCAGGTCGCCAGAATCGAAATGATCGAGCCCACCGATAACGTTGAGCATCGTAGTTTTGCCCGACCCCGAAGGTCCCAGAATGGCCACGAACTCGTTATCCCGAAAAGACAGGCTCACGCTGTCGAGCGCCACCTGCGTAAACGACTGCGTAACGTACCTTTTGCAAATTCCTTTGAGCTCCAGCATGGACGGCAACCTCTCCTGCGCAGGCACCCTGCCCGCTCTCCTCCGCCGTTCGTATTCGACGCGTTTGTCCTACTCTATCCCCATTTTTTGCCGACGCCAGTGAGGAATGTAACAAACCGCATCAAAAAACGAACGGGACGACGTCCAATCAGAACCACCCTTAAAAAGGGTGGTTTGCTCTTAGGGTATAACCCACGGGCCCCGGGCTCGCGTCTAAAGGCGCGGGCCCGGACTTCGTCCAGGCCTAGTGCATCTTGACCCGTGGCGCGCCGGTCGAACCGGCGGGATCACCCCCTCTTGAAGGGGTCCTCGTACTCCTTCACGCTCAGCTTGTCCAGCGCGATGTCGTGGGACTCCTGCTCCCTGATGTACTTGGCGATCGTCGCCTCGTTCAGGCCGACGGTGGACACGTAGTAGCCCTCCGCCCAGAACTTCCTGTTGCCGAACTTGTACTTGAGGTTGGCGTGCCTGTCGAATATCATCAGCGAGCTCTTCCCCCTTCAGGTAGCCCATGACGCTCGCGACGCTGTACTTCGGCGGGATCGCCAGCAGCACGTGCACGTGGTCGGGCATCAGGTGCCCCTCGATTATCTCGATCCCCTTGTACTCGCACAGCTTCCTGAGGATCTCCCCTATGTCGCTCCTGATTTGGTTGTAGATCACTTTGCGCCTATACTTCGGCGTGAACACGATGTGGTACTTGCACATCCACTTCGTGTGGGAAAGGCTGTAGGCCTTCTGGGCCATGGCGACCACCCCTTCGACTCGAATTCTTGACGGCCTGAACAATCGTCAATATCGGTCGGAGGGGTGGCTTTGTAAAGCCGTTTGTCTCCACCCGCGTAGCGGGTGGTTCAAAGCTGGCCGCTGCGCGGCCAGCAGACTAAAGTCTTGAAAAGAAGAGGTCCCGAGCGGGACCTCTAAATGGTGGAGATTATCTTAAAAGGCAGCGGACTACTCCGCACGGCGGCGCACGATCCTCGCCATGCTTTACGCGTTTTCTACTGCTCGCTATTCGCAATCGCCTGGTCGATAAGCTTGTCGAGTGCTGCGCGCTGCTCGGCGGAGCTGATGGCTCCCACGATTGGATCCCCTACGATGTTGCCATTCTGATCGATGACATACGTCGTCGGGAACGAGAACAAATTTGACGTAAACTTACCGGCCTCGCTATCCGACTTGAACCAGATGTTCTTATATGTCACGCCCTTCTTGCTCAGCACGTCCTTGGCATCCGCAATCTCGCCCTTGTTGCCATCGAGCGTAAAGGAATTGACGCCCACGACCTGGCCGCCCTTCTTGGCAAGCTCCTTATTCAGGTCCTCAAGGTCGCCCAGCTCGCCCACGCACGGCTTGCAAGTGGTGAACCAGAAGTTCATGACAGTGACCTTGTTCTTAGAGAACAGCTCGTCGCTGCTCACGTCGTTGCCATCCAGGTCCTTGCCCGTAAAGCTGGGGAACTTCGTCGCCTCGCTCGAAGCATTGGCACCAGCCGTCATGCCAGCGGTCGAAGCGTCGACGCTCTCGCCTGCGCTCGGCGTGCTTCCACAGCCGGGGA
>DBFOPE010000213.1:0-13887 GCA_048429085.1 Collinsella sp. | reverse complement strand
ACCGTGGTGCCCGGGCTTTGGTAGCACATGTCCGGGTTGGTTTTGGAGGATGACCCCGCGCGGAGGCAAACCACAGGAGGTTTAACATGGCTACCAAGATTAATATCCGCACCCTGCTCGAGGCCGGCTGCCACTTCGGTCACCAGACCCGTCGCTGGAACCCCAAGATGAAGCCGTTCATCTTCGGTGAGCGCAACGGCATCTACATCCTCGACCTCAAGCAGACCATTCTTGACGCCGACCAGGCCTATACCTTCGTCAAGAACGTTGCCAAGGGCGGCAACGTGCTGTTCGTCGGCACCAAGAAGCAGGCTCAGGAGGCTGTCAAGAACGCCGCTGAGCGCGCCAACATGCCTTACATCAACCAGCGTTGGCTCGGCGGTATGCTGACCAACTTCGTCACCATCCGCTCCCGCATCAACCGCATGGAGGAGCTTGAGGCCATGGTCGAGGACGGCCGCATGGCAGTGCTGCCCAAGAAGGAGCAGGCTGTGCTCGGCAAGGAGCTCACTAAGCTCCAGACCAACCTCGGTGGCGCCCGCGACATGAAGGGTCTGCCCCAGGCCCTGTTCGTCATCGACACCAAGCGCGAGGAGAACGCCATCAAGGAGGCCCAGCGCCTGAACATCCCCGTCGTCGCTCTGATCGACACCAACTCCGATCCCGACGAGGTCGAGTACGGCATCCCCTGCAACGATGACGCTATCTCCGCTGTCACCCTTATGTGCGAGCTCATGGCTGACGCCTGCCTCGCCGGCTCCGGCAAGGAGCAGGTCTCCGAGGCCGAGATGGCCGCTGAGTCCAAGGCCGAGTAAATCAGTCCTATTTAAGTCTTTTTCATCTCTTTGAAAGGAACCACAATGGCCCAGATTACCGCCGCTATGGTCAAGCAGCTCCGCGAGATGACCGACTCCCCGATGATGGAGTGCAAGAAGGCTCTCGTCGAGGCTGACGGCGACATGGACGCCGCCGTCGACGTTCTGCGCAAGAACGGCCTCGCCAAGGCTGCCAAGAAGGCTGGCCGTGAGACCAACGAGGGCGCTGTCGCCGCGTTCGTCTCCGAGGATGGCAAGACCGGCGCTCTGCTCGAGCTCTCCTGCGAGACCGACTTCGTCGGTTCCAATGCCAAGTTCACCGGCTTTGCTTCCAAGGTCGCCGAGGTTGTCGCCACCACCGAGCCGGCTGACGTCGACGCTCTGCTCGAGAAGCCGATGGGCGAGGAGACCGTTTCCTCCGAGCTCACCGAGATGATTCACATCATGGGCGAGAACATGAAGATCGCTCGTTTCGCCGCCCGCAAGGCCGAGAACGGCGCTCTCGCTTCTTACATCCACATGGGTGGTAAGATCGGCGTCCTCGTCGAGTTCGCCTTCGAGAAGGCCGAGACCGCTCAGGCTGAGTCCTTCAAGACCTTCGCTCACGACGTTGCCCTTCAGGTTGCCGCCGTCGCCCCGATCTGCGCTACCCGCGATCAGGTTCCGGCTGAGACCGTCGAGCACGAGAAGCAGATCTACATGGCTCAGGCTGCCGAGTCCGGCAAGCCCGAGGCCATTCAGGAGAAGATGGCTGTTGGCCGTCTGGAGAAGTTCTACAAGCAGTCCGTGCTCACCGAGCAGGAGTTCATCAAGGACAGCTCCCTCACCATCAAGAAGTACGCTGAGCAGGTCTCCAAGGAGCTCGGCGATACCATTACCGTCGTTGCCTTCGACCGTCTGGTCCGTGGCGAGTAAATAAGCTCTTGTAGCTGGTAATGAGCAGGCTGTGGGTTTTACTCACAGCCTGCTTTTTCATGGCTCTTATCAGAGCCTTTGCTATCATATTGAGAGTCTAATTAAAGGAGGATCGCTTTGTCCGACATCCGATATAAACGCGTGCTTCTGAAGCTTTCCGGCGAAGCACTGATGGGCGACGGCCAATATGGCATCGACCCCAAGATTACCGACCATCTTGCTAAGCAGGTCAAGGAGCTGCTTGCCGTTGGCCATGAGGTCGGCGTCGTTGTCGGCGGCGGCAACATTTTCCGCGGCATGGCCGGGGCTGCCGGTGGCATGGAGCGCGCTCAGGCCGACTACATGGGCATGCTGGCAACCGTTATGAATGCGCTCGCTCTGCAGGATGCCTTCGAGCACAACGATGTTCCCTGCCGCGTGATGAGCGCTATCCAGATGAACGAGATCTGTGAGCCCTATATTCGCCGTCGCGCCATCAACCACCTTTCCAAGGGCAACGTCGTTATTTTTGCGGCCGGTTCGGGCAATCCGTACTTTACGACCGACACCGCCGCGGCTCTTCGTGCCTGCGAGATCGGTGCCGAGATTCTGATTAAGGCCACCAAGGTTGACGGCATCTACGACAAGGATCCCGTCAAGTGCGCCGATGCCGTCCGTTTTGACAAGATTACCTATCACGAGGTTCTCGTCCGCGGTCTGCAGGTTATGGATTCCACAGCTACGGCACTGTGTCAGGATAACCGTATGCCGATTTTGGTCCTCAACATCGATGGCGAGGACACCGTCAAGCGCGCGCTTTCGGGTGAGCCCGTCGGCACGCTCGTCTATCAGGAGGATTAAGCATGGCAGAGAACATCACCGCCCACATGGACAAGTCGCTCGAGTCCCTCAAGCACAACTTCTCCAAGGTTCGCACGGGCCGCGCCAACGCTAACATTCTGTCCGACATTTCGGTCGATTACTACGGTGTCCCCACGCCGGTTACCCAGGTTGCCGCCGTTAAGACCCCCGAGGCCCACATGTTGCTCATCGAGCCCTGGGATAAGGCGCTCGTCAACGCCATCGTGAAGGCTATCAGCGCTTCCGATCTGGGCATTACCCCCAACTCTGACGGTACCGTCGTGCGCCTGCCGTTCCCGGCTCCCACCGAGGAGCGTCGTCGCGAGCTCGTCAAGGAGTGCCGCGAGTATGCCGAGCAGGCCAAGGTCTCCATTCGCAATATCCGTCGCGACTTTAACAACAAGCTCGAGCGCGATGAAGAGCTCACCGAGGACGATGTCCGTCGCGAGCAGGCCAAGGTCCAGAAGTATACCGATGAGTATGTTGCCAAGGTTGAGGAGCTTCTGAAGGAAAAAGAAGCCGAGGTCATGGAGATCTAAGGTGCAATACGACGAGAACAAACTGGTCGAGTACTTTGCCGACGCCCCTGCGGGCGTCGGTTTTTCCGACCTTGACCTCAATAAGATTCCGCATCATATTTCGTGCATCATGGACGGTAACGGTCGCTGGGCCACGGCGCGCGGTCTTGCCCGCACCGAGGGGCACAAGGCCGGTATCGTCTCCCTGCGCGAGATCATTACCGCATGCGTGCGTTTGGGCGTCGACGTCCTTTCGGCCTATGCGTTTTCCACCGAAAACTGGAATCGTCCGCAGCATGAGGTCAACGTTTTAATGCATCTGTTTGCTAAGACGTTTATCGATGAGCTGCCGCTGCTTAAGCGCGAAAACGTGCGCGTTGTCTTTTTGGGCGATATATCCGCACTGCCCAAGAAGACCCGCGATGTCTTTGAGCGAGGTCTTGCCGAGTGTGCCGACCATACCGGCATGACGCTGGCACTTGCCGTCAACTACGGAGCCCGTGCCGAGATCACCCGTGCTGTCCGTCAGATCGCGCTCGATGCCGCTGCCGGAAAGATCGATCCGGCCGCTATCGACGATGATATGGTTGCTTCGCACCTGTACACCGCTGGGCTACCCGATCCGGAGCTTGTGATTCGCACCTCCGGCGAGCTTCGCCTTTCGAACTATCTGCTGTGGCAGGTTGCCTATTCCGAGTTTTATGTCACCGATACCTATTGGCCCGACTTTGATCGTTGGGGTCTTGTCAACGCCATTTTGGCCTATCAGGGCCGCGATCGTAGGTTTGGTGGACTGAGCAAGACCGAGGAGGCTTAATCGTGTCCGATCGTCCCAAGGCGTCTGCTCCCAAGGCGCCTGCCGCCAAGAGCGGCGCGGCCGCGACTTCGTGGCTTGCCGGCTTTATTACCCGTGCCGCCGCAGGTATCGTCTACGCCGTCGTATTTATTCTCTGCCTGGTTTTGGGTATCGTTCCCACCGCCATCTTCGTCTCCGTCATGAGCGGCCTGTGCTGCTTTGAGTATTTCCGCATGACGAAGCTCGATGGCAAGGTGGCCAACGAGCGCCTGGGTATCGCTGCCGCCGTGCTCTTTCCGCTCTCGGCGCTGGGCGACTCGCTGCTGTTGAATGCGCTGCTTTTTGCATTGATGCTTGCGGTGGGCATTTGGTATGTCTGTTCGTCGCGTACCCGCATATCCGATGTGGCTGTGACACTCATGGGTCCCATCTACACCGGTTTTATGCTGTCGGCCATCGTGCTGCTGCGCGATGCCGTGCCCGGTTTTGCCGGCGCCCTGCTTTCGGTGGGTGTTTGCGCGTCTCTCTGGGTCTCCGATTCGTTTGCCTACATCGTGGGCAGCCGTATCGGCAAGCACAAGATGGTCCCCAAGATCTCTCCCAAAAAGAGCTGGGAGGGCTTTGTCGGCGGCATCTTGGGCTCGGTTCTTATCTGGCTTATTTTGTGGGCGACGCATTTCTATAAGCTGAGCTTGCCCTATGCGCTGCTTTGCGGCGTGGTTGTGTCCATCCTGGGCGTTATCGGTGACCTCATCGAGTCACGCATCAAGCGTGGCGTGGGCGTCAAGGATTCTGGCAACCTTATTCCGGGCCATGGCGGCATGCTCGATCGAAGCGACTCGCTTATCTTTGGCTGCATTACCGCGCAGCTGCTTTTGATGATCGGAGGCGTGCTGTAATGTCATTCCAGACGACGTATGGCCCCGATGGACGCCTTCGCGTTGCCATTCTGGGCTGTACGGGCTCTATCGGCACGCAGGCACTCGATGTATGCCGTCAGCATGCCGATCGACTGCAGGTGACGGCACTGTCCGTTAACTCCAGCACCTCGGAGCTCGTTGCCGCCGCCCGCGAGTTTTCGGTCCCGGCCGTTGCCGTGGCCGATGTCGCTCATGGCGATGACGCCGTGCTGCAGGAGTTGCCCGAGGGAACGAAGCTCGGCGTTGGCGCGCAGGCGGTTTGCGAGCTCGCGCGTCGCGACGATGTCGACTGCGTGCTCGTTGCTATTGTGGGCGCCGCCGGTCTCGAGGCGAGCCATGCGGCCTTGACCTCGAATAAGCGCCTTGCCCTTGCCAACAAGGAGTCCCTCGTCGTCGGTGGCGACTTGCTTATGCCGTTGGCGCAACCGGGCCAGCTTATTCCAGTCGACTCTGAGCACTCCGCCATCTACCAGTGCTATCTGGGGGAGAACCCACGCGAGGCTCATTGTATTTGGCTCACCTGCTCGGGCGGTCCGTTCTTTGGCCGCACGCGCGACGAGCTCAATCGCGTGACACGCGCCGATGCGCTGGCACATCCCACGTGGGCCATGGGCGCTAAGATCACGATTGACTCCGCCACCCTTATGAACAAGGGTCTGGAGCGTATCGAGGCGATGCATCTGTTCGGTTGCGACCTCGACTTTATCAACGTGGTCGTTCAGCGTCAGTCAAAGATTCATTCTATGGTCGAGTTTGCCGACGGCTCCGTGATGGCGCATCTCGGTGCGTCCGATATGCGCATTCCCATCCAGTTTGCTTTTTCGTATCCCGAGCGTTGGGATACTCCGGCGCCTCGAATCGATTTTCGTGAGTTGGGGCAGCTTACCTTCGATGCGGCCGACATGGAGACGTTCCGTTGCCTTGCGCTGGCCGAGCGTGCCGGCAAGACGGGCGGCACCATGCCGTGCGTGCTGAATGCCGCCAACGAAGTTGCCGTCGATGCCTTCCTGCACGATGCCTGCACCTTTACCGATATCGATCGCATCGTTGAGTCCTGCATGGATGCGCACGATCCGCAGGCGGTTGCATCGTTTGAGCAGCTTCGCGATATCGATACATGGGCTCGCGCCAAGGCCGCCGAGGTGCTCGCTGCAACCCGCTCTTAATCGTAAGGATTGCTTTTCGTTTTATGGATACTGTTCTGAGCGTTCTCTCCTCGGTCTTTTGGGGTCTTTTGATGCTATCCGTCCTCGTGTTTCTGCACGAGGGCGGCCACTTTTTAGCGGCCCGTGCGTGCGGCGTGCGCGTCACCGAGTTTTTCTTGGGCCTACCGTGCCGCTTTGACATTCATCGTACGTCGCGTCGCATCGGTACCAAGTTTGGCGTGACGCCGCTGCTGCTGGGTGGCTATGCCGCTATCTGCGGTATGGACCCGACCGATGTCTCGTGCGCCGACCGTGTGCTTGCGGCGATCTATCGTCATGGTCGCGTTTCGGTTGCAGACCTTTCCGTCGAGCTGGAGCTGCCCGAGGAGGATGTTCTCGAGGCTTGTGCCTTGCTTTTGGGCTGGGGTTCCATTGCACCTTGGTACGAGGAAAGGGAGAAGCCTTCACCCAGCTATTATCCGGTTAGGTACCAGACGCTGCCGCGCGATGCTGCAGGATATACCACCTTTGACGGCCGCAAATTCGATCGAGAGCATGCGACTGCAGAGGGCGACGTGTGGGAGTTGCCGGTCACTGCTTCGGAGTTTCTTGAGCAGGAGCGCTCGCATACCTATCTGGGCCAGGGTTTTCTCAAGCGTGCCTTTATGCTGCTCGCGGGCATTCTCGTCAATATCCTGACGGGTTTTTTGCTGCTTATGAGTATCTACTCTATCGCCGGCGTATCGGTGCCGGTCGATAGCAATGTGATCGGTCAGGTCGAAGAAGGCTCGATAGCCGCCAAGGCGGGCATCGAGGCCGGCGACACGATTCTTAGTGTCGATGGCGTGTCGTGCTCTTCCTGGATGGACGTGTACGATGCGATCGGAGCGGCCGCTGGCAAGGACGATATCGCCATTGAGTATCAGCACGACGGCAAGAAATTTACGACCTCGGTCGCGCTCAAGGAGGACGAGCGTTTGGGCGTTTATGCCTCCACGCAAGTGGTCCATTTGGACCCCATTACGTCGGCGCGGCTGTCGTTCTCCTATGTTCAGCAGACTGCTGAGGGCGTGATGCGCCTGCTGCAGCCGCAGCATACGATGGAGATACTCGATCAGTCCTCCTCGATTGTGGGCATCAGCGTCATGTCTTCTCAGGCGGCTGCCGCCGGCCCCGCGACATTCTTGACGTTTGCTGCGCTCATCTCGTTTTCGCTGGGCTTTATGAACCTGCTGCCTATTCCGCCGCTCGACGGGGGAAAGCTGGTTATCGAGATCATTCAAAAGGTCGCCGGTCGCGAGCTGCCGCTGAAGGTGCAGACGATCGTCAGCTATGTCGGCATCGTGCTCTTTGCGCTGCTGTTTGTCTATATGCTTCGTTCCGACGTCCTTCGATTTATTTTGTAGGGGAGTGTTTGGATTGTCTTTGTCCCATCCTTTGCCGCGCGAGCTGACGCGCCCCGTGCATGTGGGCGGCGTTCAGATCGGTGGCGGCGCTCCGGTGGTGGTTCAGTCCATGACCTGCACCGATACCGCCGACGCCCAGGCAACGCTTGCGCAAGTGCGTGCGCTTGCCCAGGCGGGTTGTGATGTTGTGCGCGTGAGCGTGCCCACTGAGGCTGCGCTCGAGGGCTTTCGCACGATTTGTGCGGAGTCTCCGGTGCCGATCGTTGCTGATATCCACTTTAACCATAAGCTCGCCATTGGTGCCGTGGAGGCCGGTGCCGCTAAGCTCCGCATCAATCCCGGCAACATTGGCGATTGGGCTAAGGTCGATGCCGTGATCGATGCCGCGGGCGCCGCTGGGTGCGCGATTCGCATTGGCGTGAACGCCGGCTCGCTTGAGCAGGATATCGCCGAGCGCGATGACCTTACGCAGCCCGAAAAGCTTGTGATGTCGAGCGAGCGTTTCGTCAAACATTTTGAGGATCGCGGCTTTACCAATATCGTGCTTTCCGCCAAAGCTCATAGCGTGTCCACGACGCTTGACACCTATCGTGCCCTGTCGCGCGAAATCCCCCATGTTCCGCTTCATTTGGGCGTGACTGAGGCCGGAACCAAGCTCCAGGGCACCATTAAGAGCTCTGTGGGCCTGGGAATTTTGCTTTCCGAGGGCATTGGCGACACCATGCGCGTCTCGCTCACGGCCGATCCGGTCGAGGAACCGCCGGTCGCCTGGGGTATTCTGCAGTCGCTCGGCCTTCGCCGCCGTGGTCCCGAGATCGTCTCGTGCCCCACGTGCGCTCGCTGCCAGGTTAACCTCATTCCTATCGCCGAGGAGGTCACCGAGCGGCTTAAGAACTACTCCGCGCCGCTTTCGATTGCCGTGATGGGCTGTGCAGTCAATGGCCCCGGCGAGGCCTCTGACGCCGACTTGGGTGTTGCCTGCGGACGAGGTCAGGGCCTGCTCTTTTCGCACGGCCAGATCATTGGTAAAGTAGCTGAGGACCAAATTGTCGACGCGCTAATGGCCGAGGTCGACAAGCTTATTGAGGAGAAATAAATGACTCGAGCAATGTATATGTCTAAGCTTTATGCTCCGACGCTCAAAGAGGATCCGGCCGACGCCGAGCTTGCGAGCCATCGCCTGCTGCTTCGTGCCGGCATGATTCGCAAGGAGGCCGCCGGTCTCTATTCCTATCTGCCGCTTGCTTGGCGCTCGATTCGCAAGATCGAGAACATCGTGCGCGACGAGATGGACGCTGCCGGCGCCCAGGAGCTCATGATGCCCATCATGGTCGATGCCGAGCTGTGGCGCGAGTCCGGCCGTATCGATGCCTATGGCAAGGAGCTCGTGCGCTTTGATGACCGCCACGGACGCGAGTTCGTGCTCGGTCCCACGCACGAGGAGACCGTGACTGCCCTGGTGCGCAACGAGCTGCGTTCCTACAAGCAGCTGCCGGTGAATCTCTATCACATTCAGGATAAGTTCCGCGATGAGTTCCGTCCCCGCTTTGGTCTGATGCGCGGTCGCGAGTTCATCATGAAGGACGCCTACAGCTTCTCCGCCACGCAGGAGAGCCTGCAGGAGGAGTACGACAAGATGAAGCGGGCATACGCCAATATCTGCGAGCGCTGCTGCATCAAGGCCCTGCCCGTCGTTGCCGATTCCGGCGAGATTGGCGGTGACACCTCCGTCGAGTACATGGCGCTGGCAGAGGCCGGCGAGGCTTCGCTGGTCTACTGCGACGATTGCGGCTTTGCTGCCGATGACGAGGCTGCAAGCACCAAGGTCGTTGTGACCGAGGGCCCCGGCGACGGCACGCTCACCAAGGTCGAGACTCCGGGCATGGGCACCATCGAGGCCGTTGCCAAGTTCTTTGGGTTCCCCGAGAACGGCACGCGCAAGTCCCTGGCTCTCATCGACGCCGAGGGTAAGCCGGTTGTGGCCATCGTTCCGGGCGATCACGAGCTCAACGACTGCAAGGCCGAGCACGTCTTTGGCAAGGGCTATCGCATGATGACCGATGAGGAGCTCCAGGCCTACGGTCTGCACAAGGGCTTTATCGGACCGGTTAACCTGCCCGAGGGCATCCGTCTGGTCTGCGACGAGAGTCTGCGCGAGTCCAAGCAGTGGGCCTGCGGTGCCAACGAGGTCGACTATCACTTTACCGGTGCCTGCCCCGAGCGCGATTTTTCCGTCGACGAGTGGGCCGACCTTGTCACTGTCGTTGCCGGCGACCCCTGCCCACACTGCGGCAAGCCGCTTTCCGCTGCCCGCGGTATCGAGGTCTCTCAGGTCTTCCAGCTGGGGACTAAGTATTCCGAGGCCATGGGCGCCACCTTTATGGACGAGGATGGCAAGGAGAAGCCGCTCATCATGGGCTGCTACGGCGTTGGTGTGTCCCGTTCGCTTGCTGCCGTCGTGGAGCAGCACAACGACGAGCACGGTATCGTCTGGCCGGTCTCCGTTGCCCCGTACGAGGTCGCGGTGATTCCGCTCGACCCCAAGAAGGAAGAGTGCGCTACCGTTTGCGACCAAATCGTTGAGGCTCTGTGCGCCGAGGGTATCGAGGTTGTCGTCGATGACCGTGACGAGCGTCCTGGCTTTAAGTTTGCCGACAACGACCTTATGGGCTTCCCGTATCAGGTGATTCTGGGCAAGCGCGGTCTTAAGAATGGCACCGTTGAGCTCAAGGACCGTGCTACGGGCGAGCGCGAGGACGTGGCGATCGATGAGGTCGTCGCCAAGGTTGCCGAGCTTGTGAAGGCAGCACGCCGTTAATCGACATTTCTGCTAGTAGATATAATTGCAGGCCTGCTCCGCATCTCTCTTAGGATGAGATGCGGAGCAGTCTTTTTTGTTGCGTGAATAAGCTCGACGGGTAAAGGAAAACCCCACAGCCCAAATGAGCTGCGGGGTTTTCCTTTGTGCCTCCGATGCGAAATAAATCGCTCAGATACTACTGATAATCGACGACGTCGATCCAGTTCTTCAGGAACTCATCGTTCACGTTGCGCTTACGAGCGAGCTCGGAAGCGGCGACGATGCTCGTCCACTGACGCACGACCTGCATGGGCATGTCGGCGCGGTCGCAGTAGAGCTCCAGGTAGGCCTCAGCCTGGTCCTTGCTGTTGAGGGCAAAGAGCAGGTAGGTGGTGGCAACGTCGGCAGCAGGGGAGCCCTGGGTGGCATGTGCCCAGTCGCAGACGTACAGCTGGCCGTCGTCTCCGACGATGACGTTGGAGGGGTTGAAGTCGCCGTGGCAGACCTTGAACTCCTTGGTCATGCCGTCCAGACGCTCCTGAAGGTTGTAGCGCGTGGTGGCATTGAGCTGATCGAGGCTGTCGATCATGCGGGCGAACTTATCGCGCTGACGGTTGAGCAGCGGGGAGGTGTAGCCGTGGATCTCGATCTGGAGGTCGACGAACATCTCGAGGTACTCACCAAAGCGCTGGGGCTCGGCAGTCATCTTCTCGGCAAGGGTGGTGCCCGGAACCTTCTCGGTCACGAGAGCCCAGCCGTTGGCGTTCTCGAGCTGGGAAACCTCGAGAGCCTTGGGGCTGCGGATGCCGCACTCATTGATGCGGGCAAGATTCAAAGCCTCGTTGAACACGTCGGAGACGGGCTTGGTCTCGTTAAAGACCTTGACGATCTTGTCACCCAGGTCGTAAACGACCTTGTTGCCGCGACGGACGAGCTCGGTCTTGGAATCGGGGAGCAGCATGATTGCATCCTTTCAACTATGCGATAGAAGCAACGGCGGGGGCGTGCGTACACCCGTGCACCCCCGCCGCAAATAACCGTGCTAAAAACTAGCAGACGGCGTAGTCCTGGGGCTCGCGGCCGTAGTAGGCGTCCAGGTAGAGCTCCTTGATCTCGCTCATGAGCGGGTAGCGCGGGTTAGCGCCGGTGCACTGGTCGTTGAATGCCTGCTCGGTCATCTCGTCGAGGGTGTCGAGGAAGTACTGCTCGTCAACACCGTAGTCGGCGATGGTCTTCTTGACACCGATGAAGTCCTTGAGCTCCTCGAGCTTCGTGATGAAGTTCTCGAAGACCTCCTTGTCGTCCTTGCCCTCGATGCCGCAGTACTTGGCCATCTCGGCGTAGTTGTGCAGCGCGTTGGGGTAAGGATACTGGGAGAAGGTACCCATCTTGACGGGAGCCTCGGCGGCGTTGTAGCGCATAACGCGGGTCAGGATGACGGCGTTTGCGAGGCCGTGGGGCAGGTGATGGAAAGCGCCGAGCTTGTGGGCCATGGAGTGGTTGAGGCCCAGGAAGGCGTTGGCGAAGGCCATACCGGCCATGCAGGAGGCGTTGTGCATCTCCTCGCGGGCATGCGGGTCCTTGGCACCGTTCGTGAAGCTGGAGGGCAGGTTCTCGAAGACGAGCTTAGCAGCGCGCTCGGAGAGGCCCTTAGTGTAGTCGGAAGCCATGATGGAGACGTAGGACTCGATGGCGTGGGTCATGACATCGATGCCGGAGGCAGCGGTCAGGCCGCGCGGGGCGGTCATGCAGTTGTCGGCGTCGACGATAGCCATGTTGGGGAGCAGCGCGTAGTCGGCGAGCGGCCACTTGATGCCGGTCTCCTTGTCGGTGATGATGGCGAACGGCGTGCACTCGGAGCCGGTACCCGAAGAGGTCGGGACGGCGACGAAGTAGGCCTTCTTGCCCATCTCGGGGAAGGTGAAGATACGCTTGCGGATGTCCATGAAGTCCATGGCCATGTCCTCAAACTTGCACTCGGGGTGCTCGTACATCATCCACATGATCTTGCCGGCGTCCATAGCGGAGCCACCGCCGACGGCGATGATGACGTCCGGCTCAAAGAGAGCCATCTGCTTGGCGCCGCGACGTGCGCACTGCAGCGACGGATCGGGCTCGACGTCGTAGAAGCAGTCGTGGGCGATGCCCATCTCGTCGAGCTTGGCCTCGATGGCGCGGGTGTTGCCATTCTTGAAGAGGAACTGGTCGGTGACGATGAAGGCGCGCTTCTTGCCCATGACGGTACCGAGCTCGTCGAGGGCGACGGGCGTGGAACCCTTCTTGAAGTAGACCTTCTCGGGAGCGCGGAACCACAGCATGTTCTCACGGCGCTCGGCCACAGTCTTAACGTTGATCAAGTGCTTCACCCCAACGTTCTCGGAGACGGAGTTGCCGCCCCAGGAGCCGCAGCCCAGGGTCAGAGACGGCTTCATGCCAAAGTTGTACAGGTCACCGATGCCGCCGTGCGAGGACGGGGTGTTGATGACGATACGGCAGGCCTTCATGACGTGCTCGAACAGGCTGATCTTCTCGGCCTGGGCGGGGTGCACGTACAGAGAGGCGGTGTGGCCCGGGCCACCGGCGAGCACCAGGTGCTCGGCCTTGTCGACGGCCTCCTGGAAGTCCTTGGCGTGGTACATGGCCAGGACCGGGGAGAGCTTCTCGTGGGAGAACTCCTCCTTGGCGGGGTCGGTGGAGGTGACCTCGGCGATCAGGATCTTGGTCTTGGCGGGAACCTCGATGCCGGCGAGCTCGGCGATCTTGGCGGCAGCCATGCCGGGGATGCGGTGGTCGAGAGAGCCGTTCTTGAACATGGCGGCACGCAGGGCCTCCATCTCGGCACCCTGCTTGACGAAGTAGCAGCCGCGCTTCTGGAACTCGGCCTTGACCTGGTCATAGATGGTGTCGATGACGGTCACGGACTGCTCGGAAGCGCAGATCATGCCGTTGTCGAAGGTCTTGGAGTGGATGATGGAGTTGACGGCGAGCAGCACGTCGGCGGTGTCGTCGATGACGACCGGGGTGTTACCGGCGCCAACGCCCAGGGCGGGCTTGCCCGAGGAGTAAGCGGCCTTGACCATGCCCGGGCCACCGGTGGCGAGGATGATGTCGACGTCGCGCATGACCATGTTGGTCAGCTCGATGGAGGGGACATCAACCCAGCCGATGATGCCCTCGGGGGCACCGGCCTTGACGGCGGCATCAAGCACGAGCTTGGCGGCGGCGATGGTGCACTTGGCGGCAGCCGGGTGCGGGGAGATGATGATGGCGTTGCGGGTCTTCAGGCTGATCAGCGTCTTGAAGATCGCGGTAGAAGTGGGGTTGGTCGTCGGGATGACGGCGCCCACGATGCCGATGGGCTCGGCGATCTTGGTGATGCCGTAAGCCTCGTCGCGCTCCAGGACACCACAGGTCTTGGTGTTCTTGTAAGCGTTGTAGATGTACTCTGCGGCGTAGTGGTTCTTGATGACCTTGTCCTCAAGAACGCCGCGGCCGGTCTCCTCGATGGCCATCTTCGCCAACGGGATACGAGCCTTGTTGGCAGCCATGGCGGCCTCATAGAAGATCTTGTCGACCTGCTCCTGCGTGTACGTAGCAAAAAGCGCCTGGGCCTCTCGCATCTGAGCGAGCTTAGCCTCAAGCGCCTCTACGTTGTCCACAATTGCGGGAGTAGTGTTTTCCGGTGACTTTTTCACCATTTGTGTCTCCTTGCGATCGGAGATTTACCCTACG
>DBFOPE010000212.1:0-3394 GCA_048429085.1 Collinsella sp. | reverse complement strand
TATCCGCTCGCCGCACGTGAACAAGGACTCCCGTGAGCAGTTCGAGATGCGCACCCACAAGCGCCTCATCGACATCCTCGACCCCACCTCGGGCACCGTTGATTCGCTCATGCGTCTCGACCTCCCCGCTGGCGTCGACATTGACATCAAGCTCTAAGCGATATCGCTCATAGCTTACAGAGCCCCGCTGCCATTACGGTAGCGGGGCTCTTTTGTTTTGAATGATGGTTTGGACTGCCGGGTAAGGCTGCCGAGCGGCTGGCTGTGGCGCCTTATTCACTCACGGGGCGCAGCGATGCCTCCTCAAAATGGAAGGATCGCAAGCCGTCTTCCGTTTCGATGCACGCGCGACCAAAGCCATCGACCGTTTTAAAGATGCCTCGCGCCTGCTCGTCTCCAGCGGGGGAGCGGGCGATAACGTGCTCCCCGATCCAATTGAGGTGAGCGACATATTCGCCGTAGACGGGCGCGAGCGGTCCTGCGTCTTCTTCCATGGCGTTGAGGCGTCCTGCCCAGGCATCTACAGCGTCTATAACGGCGTGATAGACCTCATCGAGGAGCATGTCGACGGCGGGAACGTTCTTGTTGAGGTCTGACAGGCCGATTGCTGGCAGGCCGCCATCGGGAACCTCCGCGGGCACATAGTTCACGTTAACGCCGATGCCACAGACCGCAAAGGGGTTGCCTTCGTTATCGCGTGCGGCCTCGACCAGAATGCCGCCGAGTTTGCGTCCACGCGCGACCAGGTCGTTGGGCCATTTGAGTCCAATCTCGTTTGCAAGACCCTGCTTTTCGAGTGCCTCGAGCACCGCTAGACCGCTGACGGCGGCAAGACCAGAGTACTTTGCGGGATTAACGCATGGACGCAGGACAATCGAAAGCAATAGGTTGCCAGCGGTTGAATCCCACTTGTGGCCGCGCCGGCCGCGTCCTGCCGTTTGCGCGCGGGCGGCAAGTCCTGTGCCGTGCGGCGCACCCTGTTTTCCTGCCTCGAGCAGGTCATCGTTGGTCGATCCGGTTACGTCGACAATCGTTAATTGGGCATCCATAGCGGCTGCTACCTCCTTATTGAATAAGTGAATGACGCAATGGTGTCGAGAGATAGACACAATGTGAAGCCTTTGTCGCATTTGGACAATTTGATGTTAACACGTCAACAAAGACTGAAATGCGTTATCCTCTCTTGGTCGATGTAAACACGTCAACAACTCAAAGGAGGTTAGTGATGGGCTTCACGATTCTTGGAACAGGTTCGGCACTTCCTGAGCGCAGTGTTTCCAATGACGAGCTGTCTGAGTTCCTCGATACCTCGGATGAGTGGATTTTTACTCGCACAGGTATCAAGAGCCGCCACGTCTGCACCACCGAGTCACTTGACGACCTTGCCGTAGCGGCGAGCGAGCGGGCACTCCAGGTGTCCGGAATCGACGCGAGCCAGCTGGATCTGATCGTCTGCTCGACGACGACGGGTGACCACCTTGTTCCCGCTGAGGCGTGTGCCGTTGCTGAGCGCCTGGGCGCGACGTGCCCTGCCTTCGATGTCTCGGCGGCTTGTGCCGGCTTCGTATTTGCGCTCGATGTCGCCGAGGGCTATATCGCCCGCAGCCGTGCCGAGCGCGTGCTTGTTGTTGCTGCCGAGCAGATGACGCGCGCGCTCGACTGGACCGACCGTGCCACCTGCGTGCTTTTTGGCGATGGGGCAGGCGCCGCAGTGATTGAAGCTGGGGGAGACAACCCCCTTGCCGTTGAGCTTTCGACGGCGCCCGACGTCGAGACGTTGCGCGTTCCCGGTCTGGTCGGTACCTCGCCGTTTAAGGCTTCCGCAGATAGCGCGAGCGTGCTGTCCATGAATGGCCGCCGCGTGTTCAAGTTCGGCGTCAACGCCATCTGCGACACGGTCCATAAGCTTGCGATCGATGCGGGTATTTTGGTCGAAGACATCGATCATTTTGTATGGCTCTGTTAGACTAGGATTGACATACATGTGTCCTCACGGTGCCATATCGTTGACCCCGTAGACCGCGATGATGGGGGCAGCATGAACGCCGAAGACCTGGTCCTCAACTTCAAGAAGGGCATGGCGAACCTCAGCAAGACCGAGCGCCGCCGCGCTATCGAGTCCGTCAGGGACGTGATCCGCGCGGCAGCGTTCGACGACGCGGCCGGCTCCGCCTACGAAATCGAACGCTGCCCGCGCTGCGGGTCCGCCGCGGTCGTGAAGAAGGGCAAATCGAAGAACGGCGAGCAGCGCTACCTCTGCCGGGGCTGCGGCAGGACCTTCGGCATGGGCAGCGAGCGCATCCTGGGGACGAGCAAGCTCCCGAAGGAGACCTGGATGGCCTACGCCGAGTGCTTCGCGCTCATGCTGCCCCTGCGCGAATGCGCGAGGCGCTGCCGCGTCTGCCTCAAGACCGCCTACACCATGCGCCACAGGCTGATCGAGTGCCTCTCGGCCTACTCCCCCTCGTTCAGGGTCGAGCGGGGCTGCGGCTGCGAGCTCGACGAGACCTATTTCCCCGAGTCGTTCAAGGGCAACCACGCGAAGGGGTCGTTCACGATGCCGCGCCCCTCCCGGCACCGCGGCAAGCAGGTGCACAGACGCGGGCTGTCGCGCGAGCGGATCTGCGTCATGACCGGAGTGAACGACTCGAACGAGACGTTCCTCGAGGTCACGGGGCGGGGCGCCCTTTCGAGGGAGCGCGCCATGGACGCGCTGAGGGGCCGCATCGCGGCCGGCTCGGTCGTCGCGACCGACAGGGCGGCCGCCTACGTCGGCGTCCTCGCCGAGCTCGAGGTCGCCGCGCACGCGGCCTACGACCCCAAGGACCGCTCCGGGGGAACCATCAACCGGGTCAACGCCGTCCACTCGCTCCTCGGCGCCTTCATGGAGCCGTTCAAGGGCGTGTCGACAAAGCACCTCGACGCCTACCTCGCCTGGTTCAGGTGGTGCCGAACCTTCATGGCGACCGATTCCGGCGCCGCCGGGCGCACGGTCGCGCGGCAGCTCGCGCACGGCGTCTGCAGGAGCCGCGTCCGCGACATGTTCAACGTGGAGCCGCCCTACATGGACTACTGGGCCGCGCCCGCCGCATAGAGGCGGTAGAATGGTCGCACCGCGATACACGAGGAGGGGTGAGGCCATGCCGTCGAACATACCGGCCACGACGATCCGCATCGACCCGGAGGTCAAGAAGGAGGCCACGGCCATCCTGGACGAGCTCGGCCTGTCCATGTCCACCGCCGTCAACGCGTTCCTCAGGGCGCTCGTCCGAGAGGGCGGGATGCCGTTCGAGATGAGGGTCAAGACGCCGGCGCCCGACGGGGAGACGGCGAGATAGCCGGCAGGCCGGCATGTCAATCCTGGTCTAACAGAGCCTTATTTAATCCCCGTCCC
>DBFOPE010000211.1:0-57638 GCA_048429085.1 Collinsella sp. | reverse complement strand
GTTGAGCTTGGAGCGCTCGCGGGCGGGGTCGAAGACGGCCTTGCCCATCTCGATTTTTGACTTGGCGACTTCGGTGGCAATGTCCATGCGCTCGATAAAGCTGTTGAGGAGCGTGGTGTCGATGCCATCGATGGCCTGGCGAATATCGGCAAGGTCCATGGAGGCCCCTTTCACGTGTTGGTGATTTTTCTGGGACGGGCGTGGGGGCCGGAGTTGGCCCCCCCGGAGATTTTTAGAGCTGGCCTGCGTCCTCGAGGAGGGCGTCCCAGATGGCGAGCGCCGCGGCTGCTTCGGCTACGGGGACGGCGCGCGGGACGATGCAGGGATCGTGGCGGCCGTGGACCGAAAGCTCGGCATTTTCCATGGCGTCCATGTCCACGGTCTGCTGCTCGCGACCGATGGAGGGCGTTGGCTTCACGGCCATGCGCCACATGACGGGCGCGCCGGTGGAGATGCCGCCCAGGATGCCGCCGGCGTTGTTGGACTCGACCGCAATCTCGCCGGTCTCGGCATCAACGCGGTATGGATCGTTGTTCTCGCTTCCGCGCATGGCGGCCACGGCAAAGCCCATGCCAAACTCCACGCCCTTTACGGCGGGAATACCAAAGGCGATTTGTGCGATGCGGTTCTCGATGCCGTCGAACATGGGGTCACCGATGCCCGCGGGAAGCCCGTAGATGCCGCACTCCACGATGCCGCCGATACTGTCGAGCTCGTCGCGCGCGGCCAGAATTTCCTCGCGCATGCGGTCGGCTGCGGCGGCGTCAATGCAGGGCAGATCGTTCGTGAGAATCGCCTTGCGGTCGGCCTCGCGATAGACCATGTCGTCCATGGGCAGGTCGGAGATGCCGCCGATCTGCGCGACGTGCGCCATGACCTTGATGCCGCGGGCCTCGAGTGCCTGCAGCGCGATGCCGCCAGCGATGCACAAGGGGGCCGTCAGGCGGCCGGAGAAATGCCCACCGCCGGCGACGTCGTGCATGTTGTGGTACTTCACGCGCGCCGGAAAGTCTGCGTGCCCGGGGCGGGGTTTGCAGCGCAGCTCGGAATAGTCCTTGGAGCGTGTGTTGGTGTTCTCAATGATCGCGGCGATGGGTGCGCCGGTAGTGTGTCCATCGACCACACCGGCAATGATATGCGCGGCGTCGGCCTCACGGCGCTTGGTCGCGGTCTCGTCGCGGCCGGGGGCGCGACGGTCCAAAAAGGCCTGCAGCTGCTCCTGGTCAACGGCGATACCGGCGGGAATGCCATCGAGTGAGCAGCCGATAGCAGGGGAGTGCGACTGGCCAAAGATGCTCAGATGCAAAACGTTGCCAAAGGTCGAGGACATGCTATTCCTCCTCGAGCGTGACCTTGCCGCCCAGCAGGCGGTAGTGGTCGAAGAAATCGGGATAGGACTTGTTGACGGCCTCGGCGCCGTGGATCACGACCTCGCCAGTGGCGCGGCTCGCAGCGATGGCGGCCATCATGGCGATGCGGTGGTCGTTGTGCGAATCGACCTCGCCGCCGGTAAAGGCGTCGACACCCTTGATGATGAGGTCGTCGCCGGCAATGCGCACCTGTGCGCCCAGTGCGGTGAGCTCGCGGGTGGTGGTGGCCAGACGGTCGGATTCCTTGATGCGCAGGCGGGCGCAGTCGCGGATGAACGTGCGGCCTTGCGCCAACGATGCCACGGCAGAGATAACGGGCACCAGGTCCGGAATGTCGTGCGCGCTCATTTCAAAGCCGGCGAGCTTGTCGGACTGCACAGTGGCGGCGTTGGTGGAGCGCACGATGCGGGCGCCAAAGCGCGAGAGCGCGGCAAGCACGTTGCGATCACCCTGCGCGGAGCTGAGCGACACGCCCTCGACAGTGATGGGGTCGGAGCCGATGGCGCCGGCACACAGCCAAAAGGCGGCGTTGGACCAGTCGCCCTCGACAGCCACGTTGCCAGGCGTGCGGTACGAGCCGCTGCTCACGCGGAAGTTCGTGATCTCGGGTTGGCCGTCCTTGGCGGGGATACGCTCGACGTTGACCTCGACGCCGAAGGCCTTCATGGCCTGGATGGTCAGGTTGATATAGGGGCGGCTCTCGATAAGGCCGGTCACCTGCACGCAGGAGGGCTGGGCCAGCAGCGGGGCCGCCAGCAGCAGGCCGGAGATGTACTGCGAGCTCACGTTGCCCGGCAGGATAAAGGTGCCCGGGCGCATGCGGCCGCTTGTCTTGAGCGGAAAGCCGCCCAGGCCCTGCAGGTCGCAGCCGGCGGCAATGATCTCGTCGGAGAGCGGAGAGAGGGGGCGTGCGCCCAGACGACCCTGGCCCACAAAGGTTGCCTCTGCCCCCAGCGCGCAGGCGACGGGCAGCATAAAGCGGAGCGTGGAGCCGCTCTCGCCGCAGTCGAGCGTGCCGCCCGCAAGTGCCTTGAGCAGGCCGAACTCAATACTCTTCATGGTGGGATGGACCTGGAAGCCATCCTCGACGGTCTCGATGCGGGCGCCCAGCGACGTGAGGCAGCGCACCGTGGCCTCAATATCGGCGCAGGTGGTGTTGCAGGTCACATGCGTTTCTCCGTTGGCGAGCGCAGCGCAGATAATCAAGCGGTGCGCCATCGATTTGGATGCGATGGCGGGGACGGTGCCCTTGAGCGGGGAGGGGGTGATGCGGGCTAGCATGCGGATGCGTCTCCCTTCTGGCCGAGGCCCTCGGCAATTAAGTCATGGAAGGTGGATAGCGGCGTGCGGTCGATGCTGCAGCGGCCAATACCGTGCGGAATCACCAGATCGATGGTGTCACCGGCGCGTTTTTTGTCGTGCAACGCCTCGGCAAAGACGGTGTCGGCGGAAAGCTCACAGCGGGTCTTGAGGCCGTGGCGGGCGCAGAGCTCCTCGATGCGACCAGGCAGCTCGGCATCGCAAATGCCGTGCAGGGCCGCGGCGCGCGTGATGATACCCATGCCGATCGACACGCAGTTGCCGTGTCCCAGCTCAAAGTGCTCGCAGGCCTCGACGGCATGTCCGGCGCTGTGTCCAAAGTTGAGGAGTTTGCGCTGGTTGGTCTCGCGCTCGTCGGCAACGACCACAGCGCGCTTAATGTCGATATTGCGGGCGATGATGAGCGCCACGCGGGCCACGTCGCGGTTCAGCAGCTCAAGCGTGAGCGGGGTCTTCTCCAGCTCGGCGAAAAGCTCCGGATCGGCAATCACGGCGTGCTTGACGACCTCGCCGCAGCCGTCGGCGAACTGCTCGGGCGTGAGGGTGGCAAGGCATCCCACGTCGGCGATAACTACGCTCGGCTGCCAAAAGGCACCGGCGAGATTTTTGCCGGCGGCCAGGTCGATGGCCGTCTTGCCGCCCACCGACGAGTCAACCATGGCGAGCAGACTCGTGGGGATCTGCACAAACTTGCAGCCACGCATGTAGGTGGCCGCCACAAAGCCGGCCACGTCGCCCACGACGCCGCCGCCGAGAGCCACGATCACGTCGGAGCGCGAAAGCTCGTGCTCGGCAACAAACTCCAAAATGGCAACGTAGGTCTCGGCACGCTTATGGGCCTCGCCGGCCTCGAAGGTGCATATGCTCACCTCGTAGCCTGCGGATTCGAGGCTCTGCTTAACGGGCATCTGGTAGAGCGGGCCCACGTTGGTGTCCGTCACGATGACGGCGCGAGTGCCTCCGGCGGTGGCGCGAATGAGCGGCCCTGCCTGTTCCAGCAAAAAGGTGCCCACGTGTACCTGGTAGGGGCGTGCGGTGTCGATATCGATGGTAATCGCCATAAGCTATGGTCCTTTCGACCTGGCGTGATGGGTGGTCTAGTGGGCGCTCTCGTCGTCGAGCGCGCGCTTGATGCGATCGCCCTCGGCAAGAAGGTTCTCAAGATAACGCTGGTCGCGGTCTTTGAGCGCGCGGCTGTAGGCGCCGAGCGAATCGATCAGATGGTCGATCTCGAAGGCAAGCGCGTCGGCGTCGTCGATCATGAGCTCGGACCACATTTGCGGGTTGAGGTGGGCCACGCGCGTAAGGTCGCGGTAGCTACCGGCCGAAAAGCCGTGGTGGACCTGGGCGGTGGGGCTCTTTACGTAGGCGTTGGACACCACGTGTGCGAGCTGGCTCGTAAAGGCGATCACGCGGTCGTGTTCGGCGGCGGTGGTCACGCTGAACTTGCCAAACCCCAAGGGACGCACCATCTCGCGCACCTGGCCCAAGAGCTCCAGCTTAAGGGCATCGACTACCGCGGGCGGAACGAGCACGAGCGGCGCGCCCTGGAACAGGTCGGCGCGGGAGTGCGCGTAGCCCGAGAACTGGGTGCCCGCCATGGGGTGTGCGCCCACAAAGTAAAAGCCGTGCTCTCGTGCGAGTTCAAAGGCCCGCTCACACACAATGCCCTTGACGCCCACGGTGTCGATCACCACGGGACCCATGATGGCATCGGTGTCGGTGGCGTCGGCGAGCGCCTGGGCGTGCGTCTCGAGCCACTCGATGCATGCTTCGGGATAGCAGGCAAGGACGATGATGTCGCACTCGCCGAGCGTCTCGTCGTTGAGCTCGCCGGCGACGGTACCCATGCTGGCGGCCGTCATCACGTCATCGTCGGGGTCCCAGGCAAGCACGCGAACGCCCGCCTGCGCATAGCCGCGGGCAAAGCTGCCGCCGATGAGGCCCAGGCCCACGATGCCGGCGCACTTGGGGCCTCCCTGGTTGACGCGTGCGTTTCTCACCGTACCCATGGGCTACTCCTGAACGGTCTCTTGACAGACGACCTCGCGGATGGCGCGGATGCGGCGCATGGTGTCGTCGAACTGGTCGGGCGTGAGGGCCTGAGCACCGTCGGACCAAGCGTGGCTCGGGTCGTCGTGGACCTCGATCTCCAGACCGTTGGCGCCGCAGGCAGTCGCGGCGAGCGCCATGGGCTCGACATAGCGGGTGTAGCCGGTGGCGTGGCTGGGGTCGGCGACGACGGGCAGGTGCGATAGGTGGTGCAGCACCGGCACGGCGTTGAGGTCGAAGGTGTTGCGGGTGCGGGTCTCGAAGGTGCGAATGCCGCGCTCGCACAGGATGACGTTGTCGTTGCCCTCGCTCATGATGTACTCGGTAGCCATGAGCAACTCGTCGACGGTGCCGGACATGCCGCGCTTGAGCAGGACCGGGGTCTTGGTCTTGCCGACCTCCTTGAGCAGGGGGAAGTTCTGCGCGTTGCGGGCGCCGATCTGCATGACGTCGATCTTCTTATCCAAGAAGACCTGCACGTCGCGCGGGTCCATGATCTCGGTGACGATCGGCATGTCGAGCTCGGCGGATGCCTCGCATAGCAGGTCCAGGCCGGCGGGACCCATGCCCTGGTAGGCGTAAGGGGAGGTGCGGGGCTTGTAGGCGCCACCGCGCAGCATCGTGGCGCCGGCGGCCTTTACGCGGCGTGCGATGCGAATGAGGTTTTCGCCCTCGACGGAGCAGGGTCCGGCGATGACCTGGAACTGGTCGCCGCCGATCTTGACGCCGTGGCCGCAGTCGATGACGGAGTCCTCAGGGTGGAACTTGCGGTTGGCACGCTTAAAGGGCTCGGAGACGCGCTGCACGCGCTCGACGACATCCATGGACTCGAGCAAGAACGGGTCGATCTTGGTCGTATCGCCCACCAGGCCGATGATGGTCTCGTTCTCGCCGCGCGAGACGTCGGTCTTGAGACCCTTCTTCTCAATCCAGCTGACGATATGGCCGACGGCCTCGTCGCTGGCGCTCTGCTTTAAAATCGCAATCATGGTGTGCCTCTCACCTCGATGGATAGCTCTTGCAAAAACGGCCCGCATCGCGAGCCGTTATATATGTGCATGAGAGTTTATACTAATTGTTTCACTTTTGCGTTCTAAGGTGAGCCTCTGCGCCGTGTCTCCCACGTAATTGCAAAGCTTTTTCTATTCTTTTGTTAGCCCGTGGCGCACTTGGGTATAATGCCAACCGTTCGCCCTATTAGCTCAGGGGATTAGAGCGTCTGCCTCCGGAGCAGAAGGCCGTTGGTTCGAATCCAACATGGGGCACCATTCCAATTTTGCTCGAACCCGCTGGATGTCCAATCTGGCGGGTTCGCCCTTCTTGTCGTAGTTCAGCGTGACCAGTATCTCGTCCTCCGAGACGACCGCCTGCCAGACGAACGCCTTCAGCAGCGTCGCGTCGTCGAGCGCCGTCCCGCACTGCAGGAAGTCGGCGAAGCGCTCCGGGTCTATCCGCTCGTCCGTGATGGCCTCGAGGTCGTACCTCGCGCGCGCCTGCTGCTCCTCGAGTTCGGCTATGCGCTCGTTCACGCCCGGCGCTATCACGCCCTGCTCGATGGCGTTGAGGATGTTCCTCAGGCCCCTCTCCGCGGCCCTGAGCGAGTCCTCGGCCTGCCTGCGGCGCGCCCGCACCTCGGCCGTGTCCGCGCGCTCCGCTACCATGTTGGCTATCTGCAGCGCCTCTCCGCGGTCGCCCAGCAGCCCGCGCAGCGCCGAGGCTATGGAGCCCTCGAGCTCCTCGCGCCTGATGTTGCGGACGCACGACCCCGGGCAGCTGTAGTACTCGTACTTCACGTTGTTGCGGCCCCTGCCGCTCACGCCCTGCAGGTTCCTGCCGCATTCCGCGCACAGCGCCGCCCCCGCGAGGGCGAAGTCGCCCCAGTTCTCGCTCGAGCGCTGCTTGCGGCACTTGATCCCCTGGACCTCCATGAACGTCACCTCGTCCACTATCGCCGGCATCCCGCCCTCGCGGACGATGCCTCCCCACTCGTACCTGCCCGTGTACCTTCGGTCGCGCAGCATCTGCTGCACCATCGCCTGGCCGCACGGGTTGCCCTTGCGCGTCCTGAGGCCGCGCCGAGCGAACTCGCGCGCTATCGCGTTCATGGACATGCGCTCCAGCCTCAGCGCGAAGGCCTCGCGCACCCACGCCGCCTGCGCCTCGTCGACCTCGTACTCGTCGTCCCCGTTCCTGCGGTAGCCGAATATGCGCACGCCGTTGGTCTTGCACTTGAGGGCGTTGCCCTCCATTCCGCGCTTGGTCCTGATGGCGGTCTTCCTCGACTCGCAGGCGGCAAGCCCCTCGAGCAGCTTCTCGTAGATGATGCCCTCCGGGCTGTCGGGTATCTGCTCGAGCGCCGAGACCAGCTTGACGCCGTGCGTGGCGAGCTCGCGCTTGTATATCGGCGCGTCGTACTCGCCGCGGCTGAAGCGGTCCATCATGTAGACGAGGACGATCTCGCTCTCGCCGGCGTTGGCTATCATCCGCTGGAACTCGGGGCGGTCGTCGGTGCGCCCCGACACGGCGCGGTCGCAGTACTCCGCCGCGACCTCGTAGCCCTCGCGCGCGCACCACTCGCGGCAGACGCGCAGCTGGTCCTCGATGGACGCCTCGCGCTGCCTGTTGCACGAGAATCTCGCGTATATCACTGCCCTCTTTGGCATAATGTGTATGTCACCCTTCCTTCAAGTTGAGTTTGCATGGGTGCACTGGTTGGATGCCCCGTCGGCTAAAGCGGTACCAGCGCTGCCGACGGGGCTCTTTTGTGTTTACTCGCGGTACGACTCTGCTCTATCGAGTAGGTCGTCCACGGATATTCCCATGGCTTGAGCAACCTTTCTCACGACACTAACCTTTGGGTCTCTTATCTTTCCGCTGAAAAGCTGTGAGACGTGGGCGTCTGATAGGCCCGATTTTCGGCAAACGTCGACCTGTCGCATGCCGAGCTCAGCAATGTATTCATTCAGTGCGCGCGCCAGCTGCATGTCGTGAGCTTCCCACGCGCCAGTTCCTAGCAGCTCGTCCGCCGAGCATCCATAGAACCTTGCGAGCTTGGCAATCTTGTCGCCACTTGTCGTGCGCGTGCCGCTCTCCATCATTGAATAGCTGGATACGGAAACGCCCAGTATCGATGCGACTTCCGCCTGCTTAGCTCCGTACTTCAGTCTGGCTTCTCTCAGCCTTAACCTTGCGGCCATCGTGGCTATCACTCTCCAAGCGTTTTCCTTGCCATTTCATCGAGAGATACGCCCAATGCGTCAGCTATGGCCTTTGCTTTCCCCAACGTTGGTTCCTTGGCCCTTCCGCTGAGGAGCGCAGAGACCGTTGAGCGCGGTGAGCCGATTTTGGCAGCTAGCTCAGCCTGTGACATCCCTGCCTTATCTAAGTAATGGGCAAGTACGTAGCGGTATTCCATGTCGTGGCTATCCCTATTCCTTCAGCAGTTTTCTCTCAAGTGAGCTTCCTAACTTCCTTCAATCTGGTCTGCATTTAACGCATCCCGCTCTCTTTTTCTAATGGAAAAGTCTCGGCGAGGCCTTTTGCAGTGGCCATTAAGGCCTTTTGGCCGTCTTTATTCATTGAGTTAAATAGATTCAAAAGTTCGCGATCAGGTCCGCCAATTTGTTCACCGTCACCTTCTTCAAGGTCAAACAGTTCTCCGATGGTGCATTTGAAATAACGAGCAAACTCAGCCGCCGTGTCCATGTCGGGGCTAGTGTTTCCAAGCTCATAGTTTTGATAGGTCCGGTATTTGAGGCCGAACACGTTTGCGGCCTCTTTTTGCGTCAACCCAGAACGCTGCCGAAGGTCTTTAAGACTCATTTCTCACCCCTAACTTAGGATAGTTGCAGCATACAAGAAACTTGTACAAATGGCAAACTTTCAGGGTTTACAGATACAAGAAATTTGTATATAGTGCCAGTCAGGCACAAGAAACTAGTGTGAAGGAGGAAATGATGCTCAACAATCTTGTGTCCGAGCGTAAGCGGGCGGGTCTGACTAGAGAAGAAGTTGGCGAGAAAATTCATCGCTCCGAGTACGTAATCGGCAAATGGGAACGAGGCGAAAGCTCCCCATCCCTCGTGCCAGACGCCATCAATCTGGCAAAGCTCTACGGATGCTCTGTTGACTATCTTGCTGGCCTCGTGGATGAACGCACATCAAAAGGCATGGTCGCCTAGATGGACGCCAAGGAGCACGAAAGTAAGCCCAAGACCCCGCGCGAGATAGCGCTCGACACCATGTGCTCGACGCTTCGGGCGGCGTACCGGGAATGGGAGAGGAAGGAGGGGAGCAAGAGACAGTGAGGCCATGGTCGACACGTGAGATCCGGTACCTGAGGGAGCACGCCGGCGACGGAGCCAAGGAGATAGCCAAGGCGCTGGGCCGCAGCACCGACGCGGTCAAGTGGCAGGCGCGCAGATGCGGAATATCGCTCCGCCAGCGCTGGATGTGCCCGAAGTGCGGGCGCACGACGTTCAAGCCGCTGAACAGGGCAAACGGCTGGTGCGCGGAGTGCACTAAGGAGAGCCACGTGGCAGACCTCAGGGAGCAGGCCAGCGCGATGCGCGAGGAGGCGGCGAGGGCAAAGCGGAACGACAGGGAGCGGCAGAGGTGCTACAGCGCCAAGAGCCGCGCCAAAAAAGTCCCAAAATAGCCACCCTAAAAGCCACACCTGCATCTACCTGCGTAAACATCAGAAGGGAACACAAGATGTACACATACAAAGAAGCGAGCGCCCCCAGCTACCAACTTGTGAGCACTCGCCGAAACAGCCCCAGACATGAGGCTCAGACCATCATAGCACCCAAGTCATACCGACCGACCGCCCGCGAGCAGCTCGACTCCGATGCGTTCAGGGCGGGGGCCATGGTCGGCTTCATCGCCGCCGCGGTCCTGTTCGCGGCGGTCCTGACCGTCTTCGTCCTCCCGACGATGGACGGCGCGGTCCAGGCCGCCAAGGCCGCATGCGCTGCGGGGGCCGTCAATGCGTAACGACGAGAGATACCGCCAGAAGCCGATGAGCAACCAGCTCGAGATATTCGGCCTCGGCGCGGACGGCGAGCAGGACATGGCGGACGCGCGCGCTTGGATAGGCGAGCACCCGCGGGCGTGGGGCTTCATGGTCGAGCAGGCCACTCGCCTCAACCGCAAGGGCTACGTCTCGATCAACTACCTCATCCACATGGTGCGCAACGAGCTGCACGTCGGCGTGAAGAACGGACTCGCGCCGAGCCTCGCCCGCATCATGGAGGCGCGCTACCCGCACCTGAGGCACGCATTCAACAAGCACCGCTCGAAATCGGACGGCTTCGTCGATGAGTAGGAGCAGGAGGACCGCGAGGGACGCGGGCACGAGGTTCGAGCGACTGGTCGCCGACTACCTCGCCGGGAGGCTGGGGGCCGACATCGACAGGCAGGTCAAGACCGGCTCGCACGACACGGGCGACATCCGCGGCGTGTCGATGGCCGGTCGGGGCATCGCAATCGAGTGCAAGGACTACCAGGGCAGGCACGAGCTGCCCAAGTGGCTGCGCGAGGCGGAGACCGAGCGCAGGAACCGCGGGGCCGACTACGGCGTGGTCGTCTGGAAGCGCCGCGGGACCGCCATCCCCGGCGAGCAGTTCGTGACCATGACATTGGAGACGTTCGCGGCGATGCTCGCGGGCGCAGGCAGGGAGGAATAGCAATGGAGAGCACAAACATACCGGTGGAGATCGAGGCCAAGTTCAAGCAGGCCACCGTGAAGGGCGGCGTCGCCGTCCTGCAGTTCGAGGTCGACACTGAGGACAGCGCGGCGTTCGACGCCATCCGCAAGAGCGTCGAGGAGGTGTGGCTGTCCATCCAGAGCAAGCAGCCCCAGATCCTGTTCGTGAGCCACGACGGGGAGGTGACCGAGTGATGGCCGACTACAAGGGGATGCTCGCCGAGCTGGCCGAGCTCGCCACGGAGGAGCAGGCGATGTTCACCATCTCGGTCATAACGAAGTCCGACGAGGCGTTCGACAAGTTCATAGACGCGCGCGAGAGGCTCGCCAAGTGGATCGTCGAGCACGCCGCCGTCATCGACGAGGCGCTAACCGAGAGGAAGTACAACCGGATGCTCAACGAGGAGGTCAGGTAATGGCTGGGGAGAACGGGGCCGAGAAGGTCGTGGCCGAGGTCATCGAGGAGCAGGGGGCGCCCGACCTCGTCGTCACATACTCGCCGTCCGTCATCAGCGCCAACTTCGACGCGATGGAGGACGGCATCCGCGCGAAGGTCGCGGACTACGAGGGCGCCAAGTACGACCTTACCAAGGACGAGTCCATCAAGGAGGCCAAGAACGACCGCCTCTACCTCAACGGCCTGAAGAACGAGATAGAGGAGCGCCGAAAGGCCGTGAAGCGCGAGTACAACAAGCCGCTCGCCGCCTTCGAGAAGCGCTGCAAGGAGATCACGTCCATCATCGACGGCGCATCGGACGGCATCAAGGCGCAGCTCGACCGGGCCGAGGAGGACCGCAAGTCCCGCGCAATGGCCAAGCTCAAGGAGCACTACGAGACGTTCGCGGAGCTCCTCGCGCCGGTCGTGCCGTATGAGCGCCTCCACGAGAAGCAGTGGCTCAACAAGAGCTTCGGCGAGGTCAAGGCGAAGAAGGCGCTCGAGGCCAAGGTCTCGAAGCTCGCGGGCGACTGGGACACGCTCAAGGCCCAGCGCGACTCCATGGCCCACTACGAGGTCGCCGAGCGCGAGCTGTTCCGCACGCTCGACCTGGGCTCGGCGCTCAACACCGCCCGCGCCGCCGACGAGGAGGACGCCCGCATCGCAGCCATGCGAGAGGCGGTCGAGTCCGAGCCGGCGCCGCGCCCCGCATCGAGGCGCCAGGCGGAACCCGCCGCCGCGGCGCGTCCCGAGCTGTCCTGCGCGTGGACGGTCGAGATCCCGTCCGCGACCCGCTCGCAGATGGAGCTGCTCGCCGCGGCGCTGCGCGAGCGCGGCATCACCGGCACCATCAAGTGCAAGGGGGTGTGCTAGATGGACGACGAGAAAATGACGCTCTCCCAGGCGATAGCCAAGGTGCAGCGCTCCGTGACCGTCCCCAAGGCGCGCTACAACGCCTTCGCGAAGTTCAACTACCGCTCATTCGAGGACATCGTCGCCGCGCTCAAGGAGCCATGCAAGGAGGCCGGCGTGGCGTTCACGCTCCACGACAACATCTGCAAGGTGGGCGAGCGTTACTACGTCGAGGCCACGTGCACCCTGTTCTTTGTGGACGGGCACGGCGAGAAGAAGGAGTTCAAGGCCTACGCCCGCGAGGCGGAGCACAAGAGCGGCTCCGACGACGCGCAGGTGACCGGGATGGCGTCGAGCTACGCGCGCAAGTACGCGCTGTGCGGCCTGTTCGCCATCGACGGGCAGAGCGACCCGGACGCGCTCTCGGACAGGCCCGAGAAGGAGCCGCCCGAGAGCGGCGGGTTCACGGCGAAGTGCAAGGCCTGCGGCACGGCCTACGCCTTCGAGTCGAAAGAGCAGTACGAGGAGTTCAAAAAGCACCCCGGCTGCTGCGCCACGCCGACGTGGCGCGTCCTGTAGGCCATGCAGGACATGTACGCGCAGCGCGAGGAGCTGTTCGGGCGACTCATGGCGGAGCTGGACACGCTCAGGCGGACGGGCCAGCAGTACGCCGAGAACGAGGCGGACTACCGCATGGCGCTGCGCATCGCCATCCTCGAGGAGCGCTCCAAGGGCACGCCGGTGACCATCATCGGCGACCTGTGCCGGGGGCGCGAGGAGATAGCCGAGAAGAAGCAGCTGCGCGACTGCGCCGAAGCCCTCTACAAGGCATCCTCCGAGGCGATCATGGCCCTCAAGTTACGCATCAAGACAGTGGACGCCGACATCCAGAGGACATGGACGAGCGGCGGAGAGGAGACATACAGATGAGCATCAACAGAGTGGTCGTGTCCGGCAATCTGACTCGCGACCCCGAGCTGCGCGCCACGCCGGGCGGCACGCAGGTGCTGGGCTTCGGCATCGCGGTCAACGACCGCCGCCGCAACCAGCAGACGGGGGAGTGGGAGGACTACCCCAACTTCATCGACTGCACCATGTTCGGCAACCGTGCCGAGGCACTCTCGCGCATCCTGCGCAAGGGTATGAAGGTCGCAATCGAGGGGAAGCTGCGCTACAGCTCCTGGGAGGACAAGAACGGGGGCGGCAGGCGCTCGAAGGTCGAGATCATCCCCGACGAGGTCGTCCTCATGAGCCAGAACCCCAACGGCCAGCAGGCCCCGCAGCAGTACGCGCCGCAGGGATACCGGCAGCAGTGCGCGCCCCAGCAGCCCGCGCCGCAATGGAACGCCCAGCAGGCCTACCAGCAGGCACCGCAGGCGGCTCCGCAGCGGCCCCAGCAGGCAGCGCCGCAGCCGGCACCCGCCCAGCAGCAGCTGGACGTGTACGACGAGGACACCCCGTTCTGATGTGGCGCGTACCCGACATCATCCGCTACCACTGGGAGGCGGCCCTGTTCGCCGCCTCCTTCACCGCGGGTTTCCTGTTCTTCTCTTCGCTTCTCTGGGGGTGGTTCTGATGGCGAGCAAGTTCACGTGGTTCCCGAAGCTCACCGCCGCCCTCGAGCGCGTGCCGGAGGGGCCGCGCGGGGAGCTGTGCTGGGCCATCATCCAGTACGGCACCAACGGCATCGAGCCGGAGTTCGCCGACTGGGCGCTCAGCGCCGTGTTCGAGAGCCTCCGCGAGGACATCGACAACAGCCTCGCCGCCCGCAACAAGAACAAGGGCGGCAGGCCGCGCAAGGACTCCAAGGCCGAAACGGGGGTTTCGGATGATATGGAAACCTCGGAAACGGGGGTTTCGGAAAACGGAAACGGGGGTTTCGGGGTTTCGGAAACTACCGAAACGGGGGTTTCGGAACCTGAAAACCCCTCCTTATATACCAATCCATACCAGTCCATACCAAGCCAGGCCATCCCAGTGCAGGGCAGTGCGGACGCGTGCGCAGCGCCCGAGGGCTTCGAGCCGCCGACCGCCGAGGAGGTCGCCGCGTACTTCGGGGCCAACTGCCTGAACGGCGACCCGCAGGCGTTCTTCGACTTCTACGCGTCGCAGGGCTGGCGCAAGTCCAACGGCATGCCGATCTTGGACTGGCAGCCGCAGGCCCGGCAGTGGCACCGCCGCCAGCGCGAGCTCGACGCCGAGGCCCGGAGCCGCGGCAAGCCAACCTCCTCGGAGGTCGAGGCCGCGACGTTCAGGCCGACTAGGACGCCCGAGGAGGCGCTGGCCGAGCAGGAGTGCCGGTGGGCGTCCGAGCACCCGGGCATCGACCCGGCCAAGGTCGAGGCCCCGCGGGGAACGACCGCGGGCAGGGCGGAGTTCGGGCTGTACCAGGACGCGCAGAGGCTGCTGGCCGCACGCGCCGCGTGCGAGAGGAGGCTCTCATGATCCTCGACGCGGGCCTGCTGAGGGGATGGCCGAAGGAGCGCGCCGAGCTGTACGGCAAGCCGCACCTCGGGGCGAGGTACACGCACGGGGCGGCCTACGAGCCGACCCAGCCCAGGTGCGCGGTGTGCGGCAGGCGCGCCTCCAACTGCCACCACGTGGCCCGCAGGTCGTGGGGGAAGACGTTCAGGCTCGTCACGCCCAACGGGGTGTGGGAGCTGCGCAGCCCGCTGTTCGCCCTGTGCGGCTCCGGCACGACCGGGTGCCACGGGAAGTTCCACGACGGCGGGCTCAGGGCCGAGTGGGTCTGGCGCACCGGGGCGGCCGAGGAGGCATGGTGGTCGGGCACGCTGCTCAGGGAGTACCCGCCGCACAGCCCCGACCTCTACATGTTCGGCTACTGGGCCATCACCGCCCGATACGGAAACGAGATCATCCGAGAGGTGAAATGACGATGGAGATCACCAACTGCGAGCAGTACGTGCTCGCCGAGCTTGACTGCGAGCAGCGCCGCAACGAGCGCCTCGTGGCCGAGAACGACAAGCTGGCCAAGCAGCTCGACGCCATGACAAAGAGGGCGAACGGCTACAGACGGATCATCAACCGCGACAAGACACCCATCGAGGCTCTCGCGGACAGGGTCATGCGCAAGGAGATGCTGACCCGCTTCACCTACGCCGAGATCACTGACGTCAGGAGCGCGTTCAGCGGAAAGCTGATCGGCTTCGACGAATGGTGCCACGATGCGATGCGATATGTGGTGCTGTCGGACGGCATCGGCGAGGAGGAGTTCACCCGGTTCATGCGCCGGGACCTCAAGAAGATCTACGACGAGAAGGTGGCCGAGTGTGCCAAGGAGAGGCCGCCGCGCCCGACAGGAGCGGCAGGTCAGGCAGATGAATGACGAGAAGGCCGTCGCCGCGGCCATCCACGCCGGGCTCCTGAGCGATGACGTGACCGACCTGTACACGGGCGACTGCAGGGGCTGCGGCGAGTGCTGCTCGCGGTTCCTGCCCGTGAGCCCGTTCGACCGGGTGCGCCTCGAGGCGTACGTGCGCCGGAACGGAATCGAGCCCGTCGAGCCCAGGGCGGAGTACGACCTGTTGTGCCCCTACCTCACGGACGGGCGCGAGTGCGCGGTCTACGCCGCGCGGCCCGAGATCTGCCGCGCCTACCGGTGCGACAGGCACAAGAGGGGCGAGCTGGGCATGTTCTTCGGCGCGGAGTGCGCCGAGGTGACCGACATGCGCGCGCTCGCGGAGGCGATGGCCTGCGACGTCTATGAATGCGAATAGGAACCGAATGGAAGGAATACCGATGACCGACGAGAAGAAGACTGGCGAGACGTCCGAGACGCCATACCCCGGGACGCTTAGCTGGGCGGCGACGCGGTTGCTGGAGGCAATCGGAGAGGCCGCGAAGGCCGTCGCCGAGATGCTGTGGGAGAGCATCACACGCGTGTTCAGAGACGCCCGCCGTCTCATGAGGAAGCTCGCGAAGGCGCTCGACCCGAAGTGGCAGCGCCGCCGCCGTCGCGCACTCGCCCGCTCGCGCCGCAACAACCTGTACCTGAAGAGCATCGGGAGGTGCCGATGAATAAGCCACGAAAACAAGGAAAGGGGCATCCCAAGCGCCCGGTCATCCGCGAAGACGGCACGAGGTTCGACGGCATCGGTGAGGCCAGCCTGTCGGCCTACGGCTCGTTTGGCTTCGAATCGAACATCAGAAGATCCATACGAACCGGGTGCAGGGCTGGCGGGTACCGATGGAAATGGGCGGACGAGGAGCAGGAATGACCGACAAATACGTGTTTAACCCGGACATCCACGAGGACTGGACGCCTCCCGCGCACCGGTGCGGGAACTGCGCCCACCACGAGCACGAGGTCGTCGAGGTCGAGCGCATCGCCAAGGACGGCAGCGAACTCGCTGGGCCGACCGAGGGCACGTGCTGCTACTGCACGCATGACGGCAAGCACTTCATCACCGGCGACAACGACCACTGCGACTACTGGGAGGCGGCGGAATGACGAGACACGTGCTGAAGGTCGATTTTAAGTACGCCAATGCCATCCTGAACGGCAAGAAGTCGTTCGAGGTGAGGAAGAACGACCGCAACTTTATGGTCGGCGACGAAATCGTGTTCAAGGTCCTCATCGACAAAGGCAGCTACGCAGGAGCCGAGGCGGCGCACCCGCTCAACGGGATTGTCTACAGGATCGACTACGTGCTCAACAACTTCGAGGGCCTCGCGCAGAAGTACGTCGCCTTTAGCATATCGAGGGAGGGATGATGGCAATTATCGAAATGCCCAAGGGCGTGACCCCATTCACGATCCCCGAGTATGCAACGCCCAACGAATGGGCCGAGGCTTTCAACGTGAGCCTGAGGACCGTCTACAGGATGTGCAAGGACGGGGAGCTAGTGACCGTGAGGAAGCCCGGCAGCATCCTCATCTGCCGCGACATGTCCTTTGTACTGCTGGGGCTAGATAGGTGATAGCAATGGCGAATATCGAGTTACCAAAAGATGCCGAGGGGCGCGAGATTCCGCTGGACACCAAATTGCTGTACGACAAGGAAGGCAATCCGAAGGAAGTCTCGATCTTCGCATATACGCCGCGAAGTTACTCCAGCGGCTGGAGTGTCGTGCTTGTGGGCGGATTCGAAAGGTTCGCCTCAGCGATGTTCCTAAACCCACCCGAGCCGCCCGACAGCTGGGAGAAGCTGGAAGATGACTTGCGCAGAGGTGCGGACGCGGAGAGCTACCCAATGTGCAAATACGCGAATGGCGAAGAATTCTTGTGCAGCAAATGCCGGTTCTTGAGAGGCGAAGGCTGCTGCGCCCGCGTGAACGAATCTTTTGCTGACATCCTCGACCGCATCCGCAAGCTAAGGAGTGAGAGCCGATGAGCTACGCGAAAGTAAGCAACAACGAGCGGCGCAACGCCGCGCGGCGTCTGCGAGACGCGGCGAACGGGATCGCCTGGAAGGGAAACAGCTTCTGCGCCATGCTGGCGAGGCTGACCCGCGCAAAGGAGGCGACCAGGCGCGGCGTCATGCACAGGCTCGCGGAGCTCATCGAGCCGAAGCCCGTCACCGGGGACACATCGGACGGATTCCATACGTTCGACGAGCTCTACCACCACAGGGCGGTCCTTTTCTCGCTCATCGTGGCGTGTTTCCCGAGTGCGTCGTGGAAGTCCAAGCGGCACAGCGACGGAACCATGTACGACGGCATGTTCATCGTCGGAATTGAGACGAACTGGGGGCAGGCGACGTACCACTACGACGTCGATAAGTACTGGGATATGTTCCGGTGCCGTGAGCTAGAACGAGCCCCCGAGTGGGACGGCCACACGCCGGACCAGGCGATTGAGCGCATCGGCCTTGTCGCGCAGACGCTCGCCGACGCACGCGAGAAAACGGGAGCCGAAATCGGGTTCTGCCGGAACGTCTACGACGAGGACGCCCTTCCTTCACGCAAGAACGGTTCTGGGCGCTCCGCGTGCGGTGAAAAGGTGGTAACGCGATGCTCGTAATCGAGAAGAAGGACGTGCCCGAGGACTGCACGACATGCCTGTACTACCGCTTCAACGGGTGCGCCAACGCCGACCGCCAGAAGGACTGGATGCACTACCGCGTGTGGAAGGGCCTCGAGCAGTGCCCGAGCTGGTGGCTCGACCAAAACCGATTCGAGAGGGCGTGACGCGATGGCGACCGAATACGTCTTGGACGCCGAGAAGATCGCCCACTGGAGAATCGACAACCACGTGCCGCTCAAGCAGCTGGCGCGTGAGGCCGGTGTGAACCTCAGCAGCCTGAGCCACGCCATCCGCGACGGCAGGGAAGTGAAGATGAACCTGCTGCTCAATCTGGCGGAGGCGATGGGCGAAGACCCGCGGGACATCGTGAAACCCAAAGCGCTTACGAGCCGGGAGGCAAAATGAGATTCGAGATAATCGAGCGCCACATCATCGACGTGCCGGATAGCGAACTCACGGACGGCGAGCGCCCCCTGGGCGAGATGACGCTCACCGATGTTCTCGACGCCATCGCGGAGAACCCGCACAGGTTCATCGAACGGTACGAGTTGTACCGCGAGGAGGTGATCCGCCTTGGGGGCAAGCTGTGATCCGGGCTACAACCTCCCGGACGGATGCACCGACGCGGCAATCGACAGGCGCTTCGGGGAGCGCGGCCCGACCTGCGCCGAGTGCGCCAAGATGTATGAGTGCTGCTGCGACTACGGCATCTGCGAGGTGGAGTTCGACGACGCCTTCTGGGAGAAGTTCGACGGGGCGGACGCGGAGCCGAGCGACGTCGCCTACTGGGCGCTCCCATGGATAGCGGACCACATGAGGGACATGCAGGAGGCGGCGTGCGACATGTTCTGTGGCTGATGTCGCTGGCGGCGCTCTCGGCGCTGCTGGCGTGGGCGGCGAGGTCCGCATGGGCGCTCGCCGTGGTTTTGACCGTTCTCGTGCGCATGGCGTGCGGGTGAGATTGGAGGATTGAATGGACGAGATCGGAAGGCTGATCGGCAAGCTCATCGGGTGCCTCATCATTGCCGCGCTCGTGCTGCTTTGCATTGCCGCCGTGCTGCGGTGCATGCAGCTGGTCGTGGGGCTGGTCGCATGAGTGAAGGCGAGAAGGTGGCACAGCAGCTCCGCGACGCCACGGCCCTGCTGGAGTCCATGGCGGACTACGTGGCGGGGGACATCGACGAGAGGTTCATACTGCCGCCCATCACTATCACCATCAAGATAGGAAGCGCCGACGAGCTGCCAACCATATCGGTGAAGAAGGACTACCTCGCGAGGAAGCACCTCGCATGACGTGGAGCTCCAACGGCAACGCCGAGCGCAAGCTCAAGGCGAGGCTCCGCGCCGAGGGCAGGCCGTGCCACATATGCGGCCAGCCCATAGACTACAGCCTGCCGCCAGGCACGCCGTGGAGCTTCGAGGCCGACCACGTGGTGCCGAGGGCGAGGGGCGGCGCGGTGCTGGACTACTCGAACCTCGACGCGGCGCACCGCATCTGCAACCAGAGGAAGGGCAAGCACATGCCGGGCGACGCGAGGCCCGTCGAGATAAGGCGCACGAGGCTGTTCTAAACGTTATGGACAACTGAATAGGCGGGACTGAAAGGTCTAACTGGAGGCGCGGTCGTCGGCACGGCTGCGCCTCACTGCTTTTTGGGGCGCCTAGCCGTCGATGGCGGGGGCATCGCCCCTCCCCGGGGGTGCACGGACACCCATCGCTGCCAGTGCCGATTTCCCCCCGCCCCATGACCCCAGGGCGGGGTAGGCCGCGAATCTCACCCGCATCGCACAATGCGGGCACGAGAAAGGAGGCCGGGATGCCGGAGATGCCGGAATCGGTCGCATCCGACGACTATCAATCGCATATCTGGGCGAGCGTAACCGCATCGGGGCGCTTCTCCGACGAGGACGCGCCGAACCTCGCGCTGCTGTGCTACTGGCACGCCGTGGCGAAGGCCGCGGAGGACGCGATGAGCAGGGGCAAGTCCGTGAAGGTGCTCGACCCCGTCGGCTACAAGCCCGTCAAGGCGAAGAACGGGCGGCACGCCATCATGGAGCGCCCGCACCCCGCCGTGTCCGTGCTCAAGCAGGCGACAGCCGAGATACGCGCGCTCAACGAGCTGCTCGGGCTGTCGCGCAAGGCGGTGCCCATCCAGGTGCAGCAGGCGCGTCCGCAGAGCGACGGCGCTAGGGTGCTGAGCCTCATGTTCGCCGACCGCGAGCGCAAGGCCAAGGCGGCGGGCGCCTGATGGAGCCCAGGCAGACGCCGACATACGAGGCCAACGTCCCGGAGGACCTCAGCGGCGACGGCGGGATGGCCTGCGAGCTCGCGACCGCCTACTTCGGCGACCCGCTGCCGTGGCAGCCGCACCTGCTCGACGCGATGCTGGCCCGCGACGCGCGCGACAAGTACCTGCTGCGCACGCTGGGCATCTCCATCCCGCGCCAGAACGGAAAGAGCTGGGTCGTGCGCGCCAGGTGCTTCTACGGCGCGCTCAACGGCGAGAAGATCCTGTACACCTGCCAGCACGGCGACACCTCCGACCAGATGTTCAAGGAGCTGTCCCAGCCATTCGAGGACGAGGACGAGACCGAGCTGCACGACCTCCTGCTCGCCGTGCGCAAGACGAACGGGCAGCAGGCCATCAGCCTCAAGAACGGCGGACTCATTCGCTTCACCACCCGCACCAACTCGCTGGCGCGAGGCAAGACCTACGACGTGCTCATCTACGACGAGGCGCAGGAGCTCACGGACACGCAGCAGGCGGCGTCCCTGCCTGCAATCTCGGCGAGCGCGATGCACAACCCGCAGACCATCTACCTCGGAACGCCGCCAGGCCCCGACAACGTCGGCACGGTGTTCCGCGACCTCCACGACGACGTGCACGACGGCGAGTCCGAGATGGCGTGGATCGAGTGGGGCGCGGACGAGATAGGCGACGTCCACGACGAGTCGAGATGGTACGAGTTCAACCCGTCCATGGGCACCGTGCTCAACTACGAGGCCGTCAAGGGCGAGTCCGAGCAGATGCAGCCCGACGTGTTCGCGCGCGAGCGTCTCGGATGGTGGGCGAAGACGGGAGGCTCGCTCCTCTACGCCCTGTCCTCCAAGAAGTGGGACGGGTGCCGGCGCGACTCAGCGCCCACCGGCGGAAAGCTCGCCTTCGGCGTGAAGTTCTCCGTGGACGGCTCCCGCGCCGCGGTGTCCTGGGCGCTCGCCGACAGGGACGGACCGTCCTACGTCGAGCTGTACGACGTGATGGGCGCTTCGGGCGGAACGGTCGCGATCTCGGACATGCTCCTGCGCAACCGAGACGAGATCGCGTGCGTCTGCATCGACGGCAAGTCCGGAGCGGACGCGCTCAAGCGGCGGATGCTCGACGGCGGCTTCAGCAAGTGCGCACTCGAGATGGGAACCCCGGCAATCGTGCAGGCTGCGGCGTCGATGCTCAAGGACGAGGTCGACTCGGGCACGCTCTCGCACATCGAGTCGCCGGCGCTCGACGACTCGGCGCGCAAGTCGCTCAAGCGCGACATCGGCAGGGACGGGTGGGGCTTCGAGGACGGTCCCGACTCCATCGCCGCCCCCATCGAGTCCGCATCGCTCGCCCTCTGGGCGGCGAGAACAACGAAACGAGACCCGCGAAGGGAACAGGAGGCCAGCTTCTGATGGCAGCAGTGAACATGGAACTGGCGGGGCAGGTAGCATCCGCCGCAGGCTTGGAGCCGGGCGACGCGGCGCTCGTCCGCGAGCTCATGACCGTCTGGCGCGAGCACCGCGCCAGCAATCTCGAGCGCGAGGACTACTACCTCGGACACATGTCGGTGAAGGACCTCGGCATCGCCATGCCGGCGAGCCTCGCCAAGAAGATCAACCCGCGCGTCGACTGGCCCCGCAAGGCCGTGCACGCCCTGGCGGACCGCTCCATCTTCAACGGTTACACGTGCGCGGACGAGCAGACGAGCAAGGCCCTCCGCGCCATCTGCGAGTCGAACCAGCTGGAGCGCCTCTACCGCAAGAACCTCATCGGCGAGCTGAAGCACTGCTGCGGCTTCTGGACCGTGACGGACGGCGGCGGCTACCCGGTCATCTCGGCATACCCCGCCACCGCGGCGGCGGCCCTGTGGGACGACGCTCGCAAGGCCATCAGGGCGGGCATCGTCGTGGCTGAGTCCAAGAAGATGCCCGGCGACACCGAGCGCGTGCCGACCGTGGTGCACCTGCTCACCGACGACAGCCTCGTGGTGCTCACGCGCGACGGCGGCTCGTGGGTAGCCGAGTACCGCGAGCACTCGATGGGGCGCTGCCTCATGGAGCCGATGGCACACGGCGCGACACTCGAGCGCCCCTTCGGCACCTCGCGCATAAGCCGCTCCGTGATGAGCATCACCGACGACGCCATCCGGCAGCGCGCCCGAATGGAGGTCGCCGCCGAGGCCGCGACCCTGCCGCAGACTTGGCTACTGGGCACCTACAAGAAGATGCTCAACGACGGCAACAAGTACGACGCCTCGATGGGCGCGGTCAACGAGATCACGAAAGACCCGGACGGCGACAAGCCCACGGTCTGGCAGTCCGCGCAGCTCCAGATGGCACCGCTCACGGAGTACCTGCGCCAGCTCGCCTGCCAGATGTCGGCCGTGACCAACGTGCCGGTGAGCTTCTTCGGCGTGTCCAACGACAACCCGTCCTCCTCGGACGCCATCGCTGCGTCCCTGGAGCCCTTGGTCATCGACGCCAAGAACCTCAACCGCGACAACGGCACGGCGCTGCGCAACGTGGCCTACATGGCGCTCGCCGTGGCGAACGGCACCGATTTCGCCACCGAGCGCGACGCGGGGCATGAGATCAACCCGCGATTCCTGTCCCCGGCGTACCCGTCCACGGTGAGCCTGTCCGACGCGCTGCTCAAGCAGGTGCAGGCGCTCCCGAAGCTCGCCAACTCCACGGTGGCCTACGAGATGCTCGACTACACGGACGAGCAGATCCAGCGCATCGAGTCGGATGCCAAGAAGGCGCAGGCGGGCGCGGCTATCGCATCGCTGTTCGAGCCGAAGGAGGGCGAGAATGGCGGCGGTGCCGACTAGCCTGCTGGACGAGCTGACCGATGAGGTGAACGCGCTGTCGGCAGACGCCCAGGCGAAGGTGAGGCCGGCGCTCGAGTCCCTGCTGTCGAGCTGGGAGCGCGGAGGTGGCGGCGATGTCGCCTCTCTCCGCGAGAGGGCCTACGAGACGATCGAGACGGTGCTCGGGTACTACGCCGACACGTGCGCCGCCGCGAGGGCCGCAGAATACTACGACGCGGTCAGGGCGTCGCAGGGCTTCCCTGGGAAGTATCGGGCGGTCGCCGAGTCCATGCGAGACCCGGATGCCACGCTCGGCGCGGTTAGATATTTCATCGGCAAGGTCGTCGAGGGCGCCCCCGAGGTCTTTGTCTCGCGGTGCGTCACGAGGGTCGACGAGGAGATCAGGCGCGCCGCCAACAGGTGCGTCGCCCACAACGCGCGCAAAGACCCGGCAAAGCCGTGGTACGCCCGCGTTCCCCGTGGCGAGACGTGCGGGTTCTGCCTCATGCTCGCGTCGTTCGGCTTCTACGCCAAGACCGAGGAGGCGGCCGAACACTCGCACGCGCACTGCGACTGCCGAATCGTTCCCGGCTTCGACGGGGTGACCACAGTCAAGGGATACGACCCTGACGGGATGTACGAGAGGTATAACGACTGCCTGGCCGCGCTCGGAGGCCGCGACGGCATCGCCTCCGACTGGTACGCAATGCCGGAGGACGAACGCAAAGCGCTCGTGAGGCGCCACGGCAACAAGGAGGGGAAGGCGTACACCGCCTACCTCAACAACCGCGTCGCATCCGAGATAGAGCTACGCGACCCGTCCTGGTACGCGGGCGGCGAGCATAAGGGCATAACGTTCACGGACGATGCGGTGAGGCGCGACAAGGTAAAGAGGTGGAGGGTAGACCCCGGAGAGAGGAGAACCGCAGAGAAGCTGGCGGCACTGGGCTACAAGACCGAGTTCTGGGAAGACGAGGTGCACCTGAAGAGCGAGAACGCGCAGGGAAAAACGACCGTAAGCCGCGCCGACCTGTCCACGGGCATCGAAATCAAGACCGTGTACACGTCGAAATCGGAGAACACGTTCAAGTCGCACATGAAGTCCGTGGCCAACAAGAGCGGGGTGCGGTTCTCCGTCTTCGACGTCAGCGAGAACAAGTCGGTCACCGACAGCCAAGCCGAAGCGTGGATACGCAAGTACATGAAGAGGTACGGAATCTCTGAGGTGCGGATGCTGGGGCACGACGGGTCGCTCCAAACGATAAAAAAATAGGCGGGAGCTGCATGTCTCAATAGGTGAGTCAAACAGCTTCCGCCTAACCCCATCATACCGCATGGCCGCCCACGGGCGGCTTTTTTCATGCCGAAAAACGCCAAACAGGCCAAATCTCACGCCCGTAGGACACTGCCGCGCGACAGGGCCGCACGGCCCGAAACGCACATCTAAGGGGCTCGGCCGCACGGCTGGCCCGACGGGCCGCACGGTCCGGGAAAGGACGCGACATGGCAGCAGAGACCAACACGGAGCCCACGGGCGGTACGGAGCCGACCGGTGGCGAGGAGCCCGACTACAAGGCGCTCTACGAGGCCGAGAAGGCGCACTCCCGCAAGTGGGAGAAGCAGGCCAAGGCCAACAAGAGCGCGGCAAGCGCACTCGACGAGGCCAACCAGGCGAAGAAGACCGCCGACGAGAAGGTCGCGGAGCTCGAGAAGCGACTCGACGCCAAGGAGAAGGCCGAGGCGCGAGCCAAGACCGCCGCCAAGGTCGCGCAGGAGAAGGGAGTCCCCGCCGAGCTCATCGTCGGCGAGGACGAGGAGAGCATGGCCGCATGGTGCGACAAGATGCTCGCCGCATTCAAGACAAAGCCCGCGCCGCGAGTGGAGAAGCCCGGCAGCTTCGACAAGGGCGGCAAGGGCGGGGACGAGGCGCTGCGAGACTTCGCCAAGCGCCTCCTGAAGTAAGCCAAACCCGAAGAAAGGCACAGAAATGGCTGCAAACGACACCCAGAAAATCAAGCTGCCGTCCAGCGTGGTCTCCACCATCATCGGCAAGGTGAAGGACACCTCCACCATCGCCACGCTGAGCCCCAGCACGCCGAAGAAGTTCGCCGACACGACCTATCTCGTGTTCAACCCGACCGCAGAGGCCGAGGTCGTCGCCGAGGGCGGCAAGAAGTCCGGCTCCGAGATCTCCACCGACCCCGTGGTCGCAAAGCGCGCCAAGATCGTCACGACCACGCGCGTCTCCGACGAGCTGAAGTGGGCCGACGAGGACAACCAGCTGGAGATCATCTCCAACATCATCGCCGACCAGACCGCCGCCGCGGGCCGCGCGCTCGACTACATCGTCTACCACGCCATCAACCCCAAGACCGGCCTCGGCCTCACGGGCTACACCGCCCTGACCGCTGACAAGGACGTCCACAGCGTCGCCAAGACCGACTCCCCGGTCGACGACATTGACTCCCTCTCCGACGCCCTGCTCGACTACGGCATCAACGGCATCGCCATGAGCCGCCAGTTCGCCTCCGAGCTGCGTAAGCTGCGCGTGCCCGCCACCGGGCAGCGCCTGTACCCCGAGGTGCCGCTGTCCCTCAACGTGGGCAACCTCGACGGCATCCCCGCCTCCGTGTCCGGCACCGTGAACGGCCGTCTCGCCAAGACCCCGACCAAGGTCTCCGCGATCATGGGCGACTTCTCCGCCATCAAGTGGGGCATGGTCCGCGACATCACCGCCGAGGTCATCGAGTACGGCGACCCCGACAACACCGGTCAGGACCTGAAGGGCTACAACCAGATCGCCTACCGCACCGAGGCCGTCCTCGCATACGCGGTACTCGACCCGAAGGCCTTCGCCGTCCTCAAGAGCGCCTAGGGGGTACCGAGATGGCTCATCTAGTCCAGAAGTTCATCGTGGAGGACGTTGGCAAGGCGTCCAGCATCCTCCCGCAGCACGTTGCGCTCGTCTCGCCCGACGGCAAGCCGCTCGTGCTGCCCAAGAAGGTCGCCAACCCCGGCGCCAGCCCGACCGTCGCGAAGGTCGTTCAGGCCCTCGTCGACGCCGGGATCATGGAGGCCGAGTAGCCATGGCCGCGCTCGCCAGCGTGGACGACTACAAGGCCCGCTACGGCGAGCCCGCGGACGAGGCCCGCACCGGGGTGCTGCTGCAGGACGCATCGGACCTGATGCTCGCGGCATTCGAGGACCGAATCGGCGAGTACACCGAGGGGGCGTGCCCGGCGTTCGACCGCGCCGCGCCCGCCGTGTGCTGCCTGCTCGTCAACCGCGTGCTCTCCGCCCCCGCCGCCATGGCAGGGGCCACCCAGTACAGCCAGGGGGCGGGCGGATACACGGCATCGGTGACCTACGGCTCGGCGCTCGGCGAGATGTACCTCGGGAAGAGCGACCTCAGGCGTCTCGGCCTCACCGGTCAGGCGCTCGGGGCGCTCACGCCTCTGGAGAGGGGAGGGGTGGCCGAATGACGTGCCTCATCTCCGGCGAGACCGTGACCGTGCGCAGTGCGGCCCAGTCGTTCGACGAGCTGGGAGAGCCGACCGGCGAGACGGTGACCGAGACGGCGGTCGAAAACGTCGTGGTCTGCCCCGGCGCGACCGCCGACCTCGACTCGACGCGCCCCAATGGCGTGACGGTCGCCTACACGCTCTGCTTCCCGAAGGGCGCGGACGTTGACCTCAAGGACGCGACGGTCACGGTGCGCGGCACCGACTACAAGGTGGTCGGCGACCCCAAGCGATACACCGCGGCCAACACGCCCGGCCCCTGGGACCTCACCTGCGAGGTGACCCGAACCGATGGCTAAGGCGAAGTGCGAGGTCAAGATCAAGTGGAAGGGCTGGAACCGCGGCGGATACGCCGAGGTCATGAACGGCGGGGGCGTGCAGGCCATGCTCACCGAGAAGGCCAACGCCGCCGCGGCCGCATGCAACTCCACGTTCACGCCGAAGTACGGCGAGAACGGCTACAGCACCGCGGTCGCAGGCGGTTCGCTTGCGAGGGGCCGCGTCGTCTACACGGATAGCAAGCACGCCAACGTGAGCGAGCGCAAGCACAACCGCCTGCAATCCGTCTTCGGGGGTGACTGATGGACATCGAGAGGGTAGTGGCCCAGCGCCTTATGCACGCGACCGGCATCAAGTGCGTGCCCGACGTGCCGCGCGAGAGACCCGATGAGTTCGTCCAGGTCACCCTCGCCGCCACGAGCGCTACACGGTTCATCCAGTCGCCGCGCGTGCTCGCCACGTCGTGGGCGAAGACCCGCAGGCGCGCACGCGAGATCGCCGAGGCCGTCGAGCGGGCGTGCTCCGCCATCGAGGACGAGCCGAACGTGTTCTCCGCCGTGCCCGACGGCACCTACCGATGGGACGACCCCGACACGGGGACTCCCAGATACCAGACGAACATCAACCTGACCATCTGCGAATAAGGAGCAATCATGGCAGAAAGCAACAAAAACAACGTCGCCAACGTCTCCAGCGCCAAGGGAGTCAAGGGCGGCTACATCTTCACCGCTCCCGTCGGAACGGCGCTGCCGACCGACTACACGACCGCGCTGCCCGAGGCGTGGAAGTGCCTCGGCTACATCAGCGAGGACGGCTACGTCGAGACGCTCGACACCGACTCCGAGGACATCAAGGACATGAACGGCGACCTCATGGCGTCGCCGCAGACCTCTCGCGTCGAGAGCGCGCAGCTCACGCTCGCCGAGATCAAGGCCGCGACCCTCAAGGTCATGTACGGCTCCGGCAACGTCAAGGACGAGGCCGGCATGATCACCGTCAAGCACAACGGCGACTCCACCGAGACGTGGCCCGCCGTGCTAGAGCTCGTGCTCAAGGACGGCCGCCGCTGGCGCAAGGTCGTGCCGCTCGCCCAGTCCTCCGAGCTGGACGACCTCACCCTCGCCGTGGGCGAGCTCGCCGCGCGCGCCCTCACGGTCAAGTACCTCACCGACGATGCCGGCAACACCTGCTACGACTACATCCAGTCCACCGAGACCGCGACCGCCAAGGCCGCTGAGACCGCGGAGGGCAAGTAATGACCGAGCTCACATTCACCATCCCCGGCATCGACGGTGAGTTCACCGTCGACCTCGACGAGCTGCTCAGCTACAAGACGAACAAGCAGTTCGCCAAGAGCGAGACCGAGCCCGCCGGGATGTTCGAGGCCTTCGAGCGCGTCTTCGCGGGCCGCGACGAGGAGTACATGGAGCGCCTCGGCGGCTCCGTCGAGTCCACGGGCGTGCTCATGCAGGCCGCATTCGAGGCGGCGAAGGCAAAAAACTCCCAGGATTCGTCCTCGAGCTCGAAGAGCACCGCTCAGAAGTCGTAGCGGACTTCCGCCAGTACTACGGCAACGACCTCCCGCTCGAGGGCGGACCGAACGACCTCCGGCGCGCCGCCCTCCTGTGGGAGCAGTTGCCGAAGGAGTCGAGGTGCGCGCGCCGCATGTACCCGGAGCTCAAGTGGAGCGAGGAGACGTACATGCTCTGGCGCATCGAGCACCAGCTCAGGAGCCTCGCGTGGGGGCTGAGCGACAAGAAGCACCGGCCGCCGCAGGAGCCGCAGCCGCTCAAGACGCCCGGGCAGCTCGCAGAGCTCAAGAGGCACCAGCGCAACGCCCTCGCGAACAGGGCGGAAATCGACGAGATTCTAGGATTAGGAGGACGGGATGGCGACTAGCGTAGGCTCGGCATGCATCACGCTCATGCCGTCCATGAAGGGCTTCGCCGGCAGCATCTGCTCGGAGTTCGGCGACACGGGCTCCAAGGCCGGAAAGTCATTCGGCGACTCGATGACCTCCGGCGTGGACGGCGGGGTCAAGCGCTCCAGCGGGCTGCTGAGCGGGCTCGGCACCGTCGCCAGGGGCGTGGGCACCGTCGCCGCGGCTGGCATGGGCGCGCTCACCACGGCGGTGACCGCAATCGGCGGCGCTGCGGTATCCGCATACGCCGACTACGAGCAGCTGGTCGGCGGCGTCGACACGCTCTTCGGCTCCGCGTCCGGCAAACTGCAGGGATACGCCGCGGAAGCGTACAAGACGTGCGGCATGAGCGCCAACCAATACATGACCCAGGCGACCAGCTTCGCCGCATCGCTCGTGAGCTCGTGCGGCGGCGACGTGGCGAAGGCCGCCGAGTCCGCCAACACGGCGATGGGCGACATGGCGGACAACGTCAACAAGATGGGCTCGGACATGGCCGACGTCCAGAACGCCTACCAAGGCTTTGCCAAGCAAAACTATACGATGCTGGACAACCTGAAGCTGGGCTACGGCGGCACGAAGTCCGAGATGGAGCGACTCATCGCGGACGCCAACAAGCTGCGCGCGGCGCAGGGCAAGACCGCCGACCTCACCATCGACAGCTACGCCGACGTGGTCGAGGCGATCCACACCGTGCAGTCCGAGATGGGCATCACCGGCACGACCTCCAAGGAGGCCGCGACGACCATCTCCGGCTCCATCGGCATGGCCAAGGCATCGTGGGAGAACTTCCTCACCGGTCTGGGCCGAGACGACGTGGACTTCTCGCAGCTCACCGAGCAGCTGCTCACGTCCGTCGGCGCGGTCGCCAAGAACATCGCGCCGCGCGTCGCACAGATCGGGCAGGGCATCATCAAGGCGCTCCCCGCGGCGCTCTCCGGCATCGCGTCGGTGCTCACGCCCATCGTGTCCGAGGCGCTCGCCACGGCGTGGAACATCGCCGTCGGGGCGCTCGCCGGCATCGGTATCAAGCTGCCGAAGCTGGACTCCTCGCAGATCTGCTCGGCGCTTCAGGCCATCCTTGGCGTGGCCACATCCGTCGGTAACGGCATCAAGGCGGCAATCGGGTTCATCGCGCCGCTCACCGCGCCAATCGGCACGGCGCTGCTCAACATCGCGCAGGCCGTGCTGCCGGTGCTCTCCACCGGCATACAGGTGGTGCTCGGCATCGTGCAGGCGCTGTCGCCGGTCATCGGCTTCCTGGTCGGTGTCATCGCGGACGTAATGACGACCGTCTCGCAGCTCGTCGCCATCGCCATGCCCGCCGTGCAGTCCGTGCTGTCCGCCGTGCTGGCGGCGATGCCGCTCATCCAGGGCGCGATTCAGGTGGCGATGGGCATCATCTCCGCCGTCTGGAACGCGGTCTGGCCCGCGATCTCCGCTGTCCTGACTGGCGTGATGGGCGCAATCTCCACTGCCGTCCAGGTCGCGATGGCCGTGGTGCAGACAGTCATCTCCACGGTCACCGCCGCGATAAGCGGCGACTGGGATACGGTCTGGAACACCATCAAGTCGGTAGCCGAGCTCGTCTGGTCTCAGATTGAGTTCGCCGTGCGGGCGGCCATCGGGGTCGTCGAGTCCGTGATAACGTCCGCGCTCAACGGAATCAGCTCGGTTTGGTCGAGCGTGTGGGACACCGTCCGCGACTTCGCCGAGGTCGTATGGGGACGCATCAAGTTCTCCGTCAACTCGGCGATAAATCAGGTCAACGGCGTGATCAGCTCCGTGCTCAACAGCATCAGCTCCACGTGGTCGAGCATGTGGGGGAGCATCAAGAGCGCCTGCTCGTCCATCTGGGAGGGCATCAAGAGCGCAGCGTCAAACGGAATCAACTCCGTCTACAGGACCGTCACGAGCATAAAGGGCAAGATCACCGGGTTCTTCTCGGGTGCGAGAAACTGGCTCTTCAACTCCGGCAAGTCGATACTCAACGGCCTGAAGGACGGCATCATGTCCGCTATCGGCTCCGTGACCTCGGCGGTCTCCGGCGCAGTCTCCAGAATCCGCTCCTTCTTCCCGTTTTCGCCGGCAAAGGTCGGCCCCTTCTCCGGGCACGGCTACACGACCTTCTCGGGCAAGGCCCTCATGCAGGGCTGGGCGCAGGGCATCGGCTCCGGCACCGGCACCGTGGTCTTCGCCATCAGCGGCGCCATGGACACCGCGCAGGGGATGCTCTCGACGGGCCTGACCGTCGCGCCGTCCGCTGTCTACACCCCGGCGCGTCCCGAGGAGGATTCCGACGACGCCCTCGCCGGCATCCTGTCCGTCCTCGAGCAGATCCGGGACAAGGACGGAAACCTGTACATCGACTCGGAGCGCGTCTCCTCCGCCATCGCGATGCGCGGCAGGCACACGCTCGCCGCAAGGGGGTTCGCATGATATTCGGCGGAATCGACCTAACGCCGTACCTGCTGGTGACCAAGGTCACGAGACCGATTGTCCCCAAGGTGCGGCTCGATGAGACCGAGGTCCCCGGCATGGACGGCACACACGTCCGCGCCACGGGCCTCGAGCCCGTCGAGATAGCGGTCGACTGCAACATCGTCGGCGGCTCCCTCGACGAGGTCGCCGAGGCAAGGGCCGTGCTCGCCTCGGCGCTGTCCGGTGGCGAGAAGGCCCTCGTGCTCGACGACGCCCCCGAGCGCTACATGCTCGCGCGCTACAGGGGAGGGGCGGAGCAGGGGCGCAACGCACACATGCCGAATCTCACGCTCGGGTTCTACTGTGCAGACCCCGCCGCCTACGGGCAGCGGCGCTCCGAGCAGGTGTCGGCATCCCAGCGCGCCGTCGCCGCCGGGGGCAACTACAGAGCCTACCCTACGGTCACGTGCAGGCCCCCGGCAGGCTCGAGCTGGACAATCACCAACGTCTCGACCGGGCGGTTCGCCCGCGTCGAGGCGTCGTTCACGGGCGCGCAGACCGTCGTGCTGGACATGCGCGCCGAGCGCTGCACCGTCAACGGCGCGGACTGGCCCGTGACCGTCGCGAGCGACTTCTTCTCGCTCGACGGCGTGCAGCAGATCAAGACGAGCGGCGGCACCGCGACGCTCGAATGGGAGGAGAGGTGGCTCTAGGTGCGAATTGACGTATACACGTGGCAGGACGCCTACGTATCGACAATCGGCCCCGAGGAGCTGCTCGCCCTCACCCATACCGACGAGCTCAACGGCGAGGACAGCGTGGACATCGCCACGACCTTCGCGCTCAAGCAGGGCTACCGCCTCGTGTGGGCCGACCGCCTCGGCAAGGTCCACGAGCACGTCTGCCAAGACCCCAAGGGCCTCCACGCAGGAGGCGATACGGTCTACACGGACACGGCGATCAACTCAATCTGCGAGACGTACGGCGACTATATCGAGGACAAGCGCCCCTACGGCTACGGCTTCCTCCAGGCACTGAACGTCTGCCTTGCGCCGACGCGCTGGACCGCCGGAACGGTCGACCAGACCGGCACCGTCGACAAGGGCCTGACCTTCTACCACACCTCGTCGCGCGAGGCGCTCCAGTCAATCTTGAAATGCGGTGGCGAGCTTGAGACTGAAATCACCGTATCCGGCGGCAGGGTGGCCTCTCGCAGGGTGGGCATCCGCTCGCATCGAGGCGCGAAGGGCGGCCACCGCCGGTTCACCTACACCAAGGACCTGACATCGGTATCACGCACCGAGCACTACGGGGCGATCACTGCCTGCTACGGCTACGGCAAGGGTATCGAGACCGACACGGGCGGATACGGCCGCAAGCTGACCTTCGGCGACATCAACAACGGCAAGAACTACGTGGAGGACGCGACCGCGCTCAAGCTCTACGGTCGACCCGACGGCAGGGGCGGGCGCGCGCACGTGTTCGGGCAATATGAAAATCCAAATTGCGATGACGCGGCGACGCTGCTCGCCGAGACCCGCGCGTACTTCGGCTCCCGCAAAGAGCCGGGAGTGACTTACGAGGCCGACGCCGTCGACCTTGTGCAGTTCGGACGCGAGTGGGAGGGCGTCGCCGTGGGCGACGACGTCCAGATCGTCGATACGGCATTCAGCCCGGCGCTGCGCTGCGAGGGCCGCGTGACCAAGCTTGTCACCGATGAGCTCGGCGGCACCGTCCGCGTGACGCTCGGCAACGTGACCGAGACAATTGCGGACATGTTGCTGGCGCAGCAGCAGAAAGTGTCCAGCCTGTCCAAGCGCTCGTCCAGCTGGGACGTGGCGGCATCGACGCCGCCGTCGTACCTCCAGCAGGTCGTGGACGCGATGAACACACAGTTCAACATGTCCGGCAGCAGCTACACCTTCACCAGCTTCGAGCAGGGGACAATCTACGCATCCGTACCCATGGACGCAAACGGCCGCTCGACCACGGGCAAGGGCAGCGCCATGCAGCTGTGCTCGCAGGGCTTCCGCATCGCCTCCGGCTGCAAGGCCGACGGCTCGTGGGACTGGCGCACCTTCGGCACCGGCGCGGGCTTCACCGCCGACCTCATCACGGTCGGCACGCTCATGGGCGACCTGATCAAGGCCGGAACCATCCAAGACAGGAGTGGCAAGAACTACTGGAACCTCGACGAGAGCGAGGTCCATCTAGGCCCCGGCGCGAAGCTCGGCGACAAGGACATCGCCGTCGCCGATGCCGTGATAGCGTCGGTGGACGTCGAGTACGCCCAGGGAACGTCGCGCGTCACCGAGCCGCAGGGCGGATGGCAGACCACGGCGCCGCAATGGGTGTCGGGCAAGTACATCTGGACGCGCACCAAGACCACCATGCAGTCCGGCGACATCGAGTACAGCGAGCCCGTGTGCATCAGCGGCATCGACGGCGCCAAGGGCGACAAGGGCTCGACCGGTACCGGCGTGCGCGGCATCGTCGAGCAGCACTACCTCTCCACGAGCTCCACGGCGCAGTCCGGCGGCAGCTGGTCGGAGGCCCAGCCCGCGTGGGCGAAGGGCAAGTACATCTGGACGAGGAGCAAGATCACGTGGACGGACGGCTCGGTCACGTACACCGCGCCGTGCCTCGCCAAGGCCATCAACGGATCAAACCAGATGGCCGGCAGTGCCATCGTCTCGCGCGTGAAGCTGTACGCGAGGAACCAGTCGGACAGCGTGCCGCCAATTAATGCGCAGAACCCAGAGCTGGGATGGTCCGAGGACCTCCCGCAATGGTCGAACGGATACTTCGTCTGGTCGATGGAGCGCGTCACCTACGGCGACGGCAGCGTCACCCACACGGCGCCGGTGCTGGAAGCCGCGTACAACAAGGCCTATCAGAGCGCGCACGACCTGACGGGCTCGCTCAACGGCCTCGACACGACGGTGCAGGACCTCGCCAAAGACGGTGTGGTGACCGAGGCGGAGAGGGCGGCGGTCAAGAAGGCCAAGCAGGACGTGGACAAAGAGCGCGAGGAGCTCACGAGCCAGTACAACGCGCTGAAGTCGAACAAGGCCCTCAGCGCCCAGTTCCTCTCGTCCGTCCTCGGCCCCCGCTACACCAAGGCCTTCGGCACGACCGATGAGGGCGGCATGTACGGCTCCTATGCCGACAAGGTCAGCAAGGTGCTCATATGCAAGACCGCCGAGGAGCTCAAGGCTGCCATGCACGAGTACGACGCCGCATTCGGAGCCTACTCGAGCGCGGTCAAGGACTACGCCGATGCCGCGACCGGGGCGCGCCACGCCATCGAGCAGAAGAACGCGTCGGACTACGCCGACGGCATCCTGAGCGCCTACGACGAGCAGATGGACCAGAAGGCCATCTTCGACCGCCTGACCAACAACGGTGCCGACCAGGGGCTCTACATGAGCAACAACAGGGTCTACGTCAACGCGACATACATCGCAACCGGGACTCTCGCGGACGCAAAGGGGCGCAACTCGTGGAACCTCAAGGAAGGCGTGCTGACGACCAACTACATGACGGCGAAGAACATCACGGCGACCGGAAGCTTCACCGGTGGAAACCGCAGCAGCGGGTACGCCATGGAACTCGACTCGAGCGGGAAGCTGGCTGGGTTCAAGGACGGCACGCAGTACGGATACATCGAATGCTCCTCAACGTCACATGACATCGACAATCCGTCGATTATCTACCACGGACTGCAGCTGCAGGGACAGGGCGTCGTGCGAGTCTCGACCCCGAGGCTCAGCGTGAGCGGCAGCGCCGACACGAGCGTCACGACGTGGTCAGGCCTGACGACCAAGGTCGGAGCGGCATACCACCCGCTTTACACGGAGAACGGCAAGAAATATTTCAACGACCAGTCCCAGACATCGTCGGTGCTCGAGTTCAGGAACGGCCTGCTGATCGGCGTGTCGACCATGCCGTCCGGGTGGAGCGGATAAGAGATGAAAGGACAAGAAGGAATGGAAGCAAGCAAGAAAATCGTCGTGGGCTACGCGGTCCACGACATCATCGGCAATAACGAGCAGTGCCTGACGGAGTACGACCCGGACGTGCTCCAGCGCGCCGAGGACGCCGGACTCATATTTGTCGCCCAGTATGACGACGGCTCGCGCGAGGTCGTCAAGGCCGCGGACGTCCGCAAGCCAGACCCCACGGTCAACGGCATCCCGCTGGCGACCGCCGGGTACGTCGACAAGCGCACGGCTGCCACCGTGGCGTGCTTCGACGCGCTCTCGGCCATCGTCGACCCGCAGCCGGCCACGGCCGACGAGACGGGGGAGGGGGCCGAGGCCGTCGACCCGGTCGAGGCCTTCAAGGCCGCGCTCGCCGCGCTCAGGGCGCTGGAGGCCAAGGAATGATCAACCACGCCATATCACTCGACATGCGTAAGCGCCCGGGCACCATCCCGCAGCGCGTCACCGTGCGCCGGGGCGAGACCCAGACCCAGCGGGTGACCGCGACACTCACCACGGACGGCGCCGCCTACACGCCGACCTACCAGTCAGCGCGCCTGTGCGTGCTCCATGCCGACGGCACGTGGGCTCGCTGCGCCGCCACCGTCGGCACGGTATCGGTGAGCGCCACGCTGGCGCCGGAGGCCGTCAACGGCACCGGCAGGTGCAGGCTGGCATACTTCGAGTTCTACAGCGCCAACGGGGCCTCCGAGACGACCGAGGACTTCGCGCTCGTCATCCTGGGAAATGTGGACGGGACAACAGGGCCTGCCGTCAGCTACGACCAGGAGCTCGACGAGCTCTATAGGAAGTGGAGCACTGAGCTATCTCGGCTCGGTCAATCCGCGTTCGATGCGGCATCCGCCGCTAGCGGTGCGGCGTCGAGGGCCGATGCGGCGGCAAGCGCGGCATTGCAGATCGCGAACGCGGCGGCGCAGGGCGCCGCCGGCGAGTCCGACATCGCCGAGCTGCGCCGCCAGAACGGCCAGCTCGCGACGATGCTCGCCGACGCGACAGACAAGTTCATCTACATGGACGGCACGGTCTACTGCCCTGCCGGCAAGGCGTCGGTATCCGGGGACACGGTGACGTTCGGCAGCACGTGCTCGGTATCGGGCAGCACGGTAACCCTTTCCTAAGGAGGATAAATGGCAAATGCAAAGACGCTGGTCGTAGGCGGCCAGCCGCTCAACGTCATCGACGATACCGCGCGCAGCAACGCGCAGACGGCGCTCAACAACGCCGAGTACAACCGCCAGGGCCAAATCGGCAAGTACGGCGGGCAGAACATCGCCACCATCCTGGCGGGAGAGATCGGCAACGGCAGCGTGTACGACGCGCTGCACAAGCGAGCCGCCAACGGCAACTTCGCGGGCCTGCGCGTGGGAGACTACATCGACGTGCCGCTGGTAAGCGCGTCGGGCGTGGCGGCCCAGCAGTCCGTGCGCTTCCTCCTGGCGCACTTCGACCCGTACTACTGCTGCGGCGACAGCTCCAAAGGCCACCACATCGCCTTCGTGGCCTCCGCGCCCATCGCCGTGGCCAAGACCGTGACCGGCGTGGCAAACGACAGCTTCCTGATGTGGAACACCACCAACACGAACCAGGGCACCGCCGACCAGAAATGCCCCTACCTCAACAGCAACCTCAAGGCGTGGGAGACGGCCTTCGAGGCGTGCCTGCCCGAGGGGCTGACCAAGTACCTGCTTACCCAGCGCGTGCTGCTTGAGGAGCGGTACAGCGCCAGCGGCGCGCTCAACGACTCCAACTCGTGGAGCTGGCAGGATATCGGCAAGGTGTTCTCGCTGTCGGAGATGGAGGTGTACGGCTGCCCCGCGTGGGGGACGAAAGGCTACAGCGTGGGCTTCGACTGCCAGTTTGACCTGTTCCGAGACACGGCGCACCGAGTCAACGGAAATCGGTGCGGTTGGTGGCTGCGTTCCGTTGCGTCGGGCTCCGCGTCCTACGTGTGCTATGTCAACAGCAACGGCTATGCCTACTGCACCTCGGCGACGCACGTCTGGGTTCGCCCCCGCCCCGGCTTCCTCGTCGGCTAGCCAGCCGAGTGCTCTATACTCTGCTTTTAGGCGACCGCCTTGCGCGGTCGCCTCCTGCCCGCGAAGCGGGCCGTTTTTTTCGCCAGTTTCCCCAGGAGGTGCACGTGAGCGGCGTCTACCAGCGCAACCGCGAGGTGTCCGAGTACAAGTTCTTCACACAGGCCATCGCCATCCGCGTGGAGGTTAATAAGCTGATGGCGTCCTCCTCAGTAGTGCCCAAGGCCTACAGGCTGCTGAACGCGGTGCCGACCGTGGAGACGGCGCGCAGCATCGTGTACAACGTCAACCGCGCCGACTGTTTCTACCCTAACAGCTCGTTCAACGCGCTGGAGAGGAAACGCTACCTGACGCTGGCCATAGCGGACTGCGAGCAGCTTATGCTGGACATGCAGTGCCTCATGGATATCGGCCTGCCCGTGAACGCCAACCGCTTCGAGGGGCTGGCGGCCATGGTCGAGGAGGAGATCAGGCTGCTGAAGGGCGCGCGCAAGAACGTGCGCGTCACCGGCAAGAAGTCCACCGAGGAGCGCATAGCCGAGGCCGAGGCCGAGCTAGAGCGCCTGCGTTCGCTATAATGGACGGCGGTCGCGCCTTGTTTATCGGTACAATTGGTGGCTGCGTTCCGTTGCGTCGGGCTCCGCGTCCAACGTGTGCTATGTCAACAACAACGGCAATGCCAACTACAACTCGGCGACGAACGTCTGGGTTCGCCCCCGCCCCGGATTCCCTTATTGCCAGACCGAGTAGGCCCCAGAGCCGAAAGCAGAGCGCGAAGAGGAAGGAAGGCGCGACCGTCGGGCATGCGCCCGTAAATACGCACCCCGCGAGGGTGGCCGGACGCTGCTTGCATGGCGCGGCGCTCCGTGGCTTCGCCGCGTTTCATGGCCATACCTCAAGCGGCTGCCAGAGCCACATTGCAAGCCGCGCGGGGTGCCTCCTGTGAACTCCGAGCAAAGGCGGGCGGCGCGCCGCAAGCGCCGCGAGGAGAAGCGCGCGCAGGCCAATGCCGAGCGCGTCAAGGCGTGCACGCTTGATACCGTGGCCGACCTCAACAGCCTGTGCAAGGCATCGAAGCAGGCCGCGCGCGGCGTGATGTGGAAGGCATCCACGCAGCGATACATGAGAAGCTACCTGCGCAACGCCGTCCTGTCCCGCCGCGACCTTTTGGAGGGGCGCGACATATGCCGGGGCTTCATACGGTTCGACCTGTGGGAGCGCGGAAAGCTGCGCCATATCAGTGCCGTGCACTTCCCCGAGCGCGTGGTACAGAAGTCCCTGGCACAAAACGCGCTCGTGCCCGCGATCGTGCCCACCCTCATAGCCGCCAACTCCGCGAACATAAAGGGGCGCGGCACCGACTACGCCCTGAAGCTGCTCAAGCGCCACCTGGCCGACCACTGGAGGCGGCGCGGCCGCGAGGGCTACATCCTCCTGGGCGACTTCTCCGACTACTTCGCGCGCATAGCGCACCAACCCGTCAAAGACCAGGTGGCCTCCGCGCTGCTAGATCCGCGCGTGGTCGCCTTGGAGCACCGCCTGATAGACGCGCAGGGCGATGTGGGCCTGGGGCTGGGCAGCGAGCCGAACCAGATATGCGCCGTGGCCCACCCCAACCGCATCGACCACTTTGTGACCGAGATGCTGCGCCCCGAGGCCTACGGTCGATATATGGACGACTTCTACCTGATACACGAGTCCAAGGACTACTTGCAGGTGTGCCTGCTGCTGATAGAGGGCAAATGCGCCGAGCTGGGCATCGAGCTGAACCAGCGCAAGACGCGCGTGGTGAAGCTCACGCGCGGGTTCACGTGGCTGAAGAAGCGCATCTTCTACACGGAGACGGGCCGCATAGTCGTGAAGCCGTGCCGAGACTCCATAACGCGGGAGCGCCGCAAGCTCAAGAAGATGGCCCGCATGGTCGCCGATGGCATCATGACCCCCGAGCAGGTGGAGCAGAGCTACCAGAGCTGGCGCGGAGGCATGAAGCGGCTAGACGCGCACCGCAGCGTGCGGGCCATGGACGCGCTGTACCGCAGCCTGTTCGGAAATCTCGCGCAGGGGGGGGGTGCTCAATGCAGGCCAAACAGAGGGACGATTCAAGCGGAAGCAAGCCCTCGCAATAGCGGAGAACCGGCAACTCAAAGCAGCGGCCTAAGCGAAGCGGCTGCGAAATAACAGAAGCATCGAAGGCGTGCTGCGGCGCGCCTTCTTCCTTTGCGCCCATCAAAGCGGCTCGGCAATCTCACGGCGCTAATACGATGGCGGCACATTCCCCGACAAGAAAGGAGTCCGCATGGACACTGAGGAAGACACGCCGCGCCCCAACGAGCTTCAAGATGGCACCATGGCCGAGGTCAACGCCCTGCGCGATCTGCTGTCGCAGATCGGCGACCCCGACGCGGCGTACGACGCGGGCGTTATCGACGATGACGAGTACGCTGAGCGGAAGGCGCGAAAGCTCGCCTACACCGCGGCGCTCGCCGCCTACGACAGAGGCGAGACGCCCGACGTATCGGCGCTGCTCGGCCAGATGCGCGAGCAGGCGTCGAAGCCGACGCAGACCGAGCAGAACACGGCGAACATCGACTACCTGCTCATGACGGTCGGAGGTGACCAGTAATGCCGACGAAGAAGACCGACGGGCATTCCAAGCACTTCGCGCTCGTCAAGAAGTACTACGACCGATCTCTTTGGACAAAGGCGCGAGTACATAAGGCCGTCGAGTGCAAGTGGATCACCGCCGACGAGTACAAGGAGATCACCGGCGAGGAGTACGCGGCCGAATAGGCGGAAGGAGGGCGCTCGGGATGGAAGCGCTCAAACTTTTTGCGCCTTACGGACCGGGATGGCTCGGTGGCGTCCTTCTCGGCCTCATAGCGTTCTACTTCGGCCGTCAGTTTTTGGATGAATACAAAAGGCAGAACGAACGCAAGGCCGGCATCGACATGAAGCGCGAGGAGCGCAAGCAGGCCGAGGTCGACGAGCGCGCGCAGCGGGACCGCGAACGCTCGCAGATGGAGGGCCGCATCGCCGCGCAAATGGAACGCAGCAACTCGCTCATGGAGGCGATGAAGACGCTCATGGAGTCCGTCGTGGCGTCCAACGAGGTCTTGCACGCGGACTTGGCGCACAGCCAGGCGAGGAGCCAGGGGATGGCCGAGAAGGTCGACCACATCTGCGACCGCGTCGACCTTATCTACAGCAAGGAATCCGACAGATAGGAGCAATCGAATGAATGAGATCCAGGCGGGCCTCACGGTGTGCACGGTCCTGGTCGTGCCGTACATCGTGCAGGCCATCAAGACGAAGGCGATGACGGGCAACGTCGCCCGCTGGACGGCCATCGCCGTCTCGGCGGGATGCGGCGCCCTCACGGCCATGTCGGGCGGCGTCCCGACCGAACCCTCGGCGTGGGTCACGTCCATCTTCGCCGCTGTCGGCGGCGTGCAGGTGGCCTACGCGGCCTTCAAATCGGTCGGCATCACGGACAAATGGCTGGACGCCCTGCTGGCGCTCGGCGACATCAAGGAGGACTAACATGGCAGACTTCGCGAACGTCCAGCCGGACGAGTACAAGCTTCTGGGGCGCAACTTCTCCGCAGGCCGCCCGTTCGGCATCAAGGGCGTGACCATCCACCACATGGCCGGCGACCTCAACGCCGGCCAGTGCAACGGCATCTGGGGTGTCAACGGCTGTTCTGCCCACTACTCGGTCGACCGCAACGGCCACATCGTGCAGCACGTCAACGACACCGACCGCGCCTACGCCTGCGGCGACGGGATCGGCACCGGACGCGGTAACGACACGACCATCTCGATTGAGCACGCCAACAGCGGCAGCAACCCGTGGACCGTCCACGAGAAGGCAATCGAGAGCGGCGCTCACCTTGTCGCGGCCCTGTGCCTGTACTACGGCCTCGGTCGCCCCGAGTGGTGCAAGAACGTGTTCCCGCACCGCTACTGGAGCGCCACGGCCTGCCCCGGCGAGCTTGCGGGCTCCCAGCGCGACCATTACATGCAGCGCGCTCAGGCGTGGTATGACGCGATGAAGGGCGGCAAGGCACCCGCCCCCTCCACCGCCGCTAAGCCTGCCGCGGCAAAGCCCTCTCAGGCGGCATCCGGCGGCTTCACGAAGGCATCTGGCAAGCGCATCCCCGTCCACTACTCCCTCCACCTCAAGGGCGGCGGCTGGCTGGACGAGGTGACCGACTTCGGCGCCGGGGACAACGGCTTCGCGGGCTACCCGTGCCGACAGCACGACCTCCTTTGCGCCCGAGTCGATCGCGGCACGCTCAAGTATCAGGTCCACACCATCGAGGACGGCTGGCTTGACTATGTTTCCAAGGGCGACCGCAACGATACCGTGAACGGTTGCGCCGGCATCGCCGGCCACACCATCGACGGCGTGCGCATGTACTACGTGACCCCGGGCGGCGAGGAGTACAAGCAGGCGTGGTATCGCTCGCAGACCACCGCGCGCGCCGGATGGCTCGACACCGTGTGCGACGACGGCTCCACCTACGGCGGCGACGACTACGCCGGTTTCTACGGCGAGCCGCTCGACCGACTCCAAGTCTGCGTCACCGACGGCAACCCGTACTAGCATGATCGCGCTGGCTTTCGTCCTCGGCGCGCTCTTCGGCGGCACCGTGGCGACAATCGGCCTGTGCCTCGTGAGCATCAACGGGCGCTAGCCGCGGCCCGCTCGGGTTATCCCGGGCGGGTTTTTTCTCGAGAAAAGGTGTTGCTACGCCGCCCGTGGTATCCTGAGCAGCACGACGGTCCCAACGGCACAGATCTCGGTTCTAGAATCTAGGCAGACGGGGCACCCTCGAACGTAAGACCGTCCGAACCTCGCATGGTCCGGGCGGTTTTCTTATACCGACGCGACGTGATGGGACAAGGTATGGCAGCAACGGATATCGAGCACGGACTCTCGACCGCCGAGGTCGAGGAGCGCATCGCCGCCGGTAAGATCAACCGCAACATGGAACTCAAGACCAAGTCGGTCCGCGAGCTCATCATCGAGAACCTCTGCACGCTGTTTAACTTGATCAACGTGGTTATGGCGATTTTGGTGTTGCTGACCGGTTCGTTTAAGAACCTGACGTTCCTGTTCGTGGTGTTCTTGAACACGGCAATTGGCGTCATCCAGTCCATGCGCTCCAAGCGGATGGTCGATAAGCTTACGCTGCTCACCTCTAAGAAGGCCATCGCGGTGCGCGACGGCGCCGAGGTAGAGCTCGACCTGGACCAGATCGTGCTCGACGATATCATTCGCCTGGGGCGCGGCGACCAGATTCCCGCCGACGCCGTGGTGGTGTCGGGTGAGGCACTCGTGAACGAGAGCCTGCTGACGGGCGAGAGCGATCTCATCAAAAAGCAGCCCGGCTCCGAGCTCATGAGCGGCAGCTTTATCGACTCGGGCCTGCTGCGCGCCCGCGTGATCCATGTTGGCGCCGACAACTACGTGGCCAAGATCAACAACGAGGCCAAGTACGTCAAAAAGGTCAATTCCGAGATCATGAATGCGCTCAACGCCATCGTGCGCTTTGCGAGCCTCATTATGATTCCGCTCGGCCTGCCGCTCTTTGCCTCGAGTGTGAGCGAGCTGTGGGATGCCGCCGGTACGCCGGGCGATAGCGCGCTTTCGTGGTGTTTTTCCGAGCTGCTTGCCGGTCGCGTGCCTTCGTCGGCGCTGCTGTCTACGGTGGGCGCTCTTTTGGGCATGATTCCGCAGGGCCTGGTGCTGCTGACTTCGTCGGTGCTTGCCATCGCCACGGTGCGTCTGGCGCGCCGCAAGGTACTCGCGCAGCAGCTCTACTGTATCGAGACGCTCGCGCGCGTCGACGTGCTGTGCCTGGACAAGACGGGCACCATTACCTCGGGCCGTATGGAGGTCGAGGGTACCTACCCGCTGCCTGTTGAGGGCGTTGGCTTTGGCGCGGACTCGGACGAGGCAGCTGTCCCCGTCGAGACCACGGTCCTCGATTTTGCGCTTGCCAACGTGGCGCGTGCCACCTCGGCAGACGCCAACGAGACCTGTCAGGCGCTGCTCAACTATTACGCTGACCGCCCGGTCGAGGTTTCCGAGCCGCTGTCTGTCATTCCGTTCTCGTCGTCCAAAAAGTGGAGCGGTGCGTCGTTTTCGCAGGGCTCCTATGTGATGGGCGCGGCGCAATTTGTGCTTTCGGAGCGCGCCTTTGCGCAGGTCGAGAACCGTGTGGCCGAGCTCGCCGATACCTGCCGCGTGCTTGTGGTGGCCCGTGTGGATGGCTTTACGCCCGACGGCGATATGTTGGGCGAGGCAGAGCCTGTGGGCTTTGTGACCATTCGCGATGAGATCCGCTCCTCGGCCGCCGAGACCATCGGCTACTTTAACGAGCAGGGCGTGACCCTCAACGTGATCAGCGGCGACGACCCACGCACGGTGTCGTCGATTGCGCGCGTGGTGGGCGTTCCGGGGGCCGATGCCTACGTCGACGCCACGACGCTCGATACGCCGTCCAAGATTGATGCGGCGGTTGACCGCTATCACGTCTTTGGTCGCGTGACCCCGCAACAGAAGCGCGAACTCGTGCAGGCGCTCAAGCGTCGCGACCATACCGTTGCCATGACGGGCGACGGCGTCAACGACGTGCTGGCGCTCAAGGAAGCCGACTGTTCCGTGGCCATGGCCGCCGGTTCCGATGCCGCGCGCAACGTGGCCGAAATCGTGCTGGTCGACAACGATTTTGCCTCGATGCCCGCCGTGGTGGCCGAGGGCCGTCGCTCCATCAACAACCTGCAGCGCTCTGCGGCGCTGTTTCTGACCAAGACGCTGTTCTCGATGGGCTTGGCGGCACTGTGTATCGCGTTTCCGCCGTATCCCTTCGAGCCGATCCAGATGACGCTCATCAATTTCTTCTGCATCGGCGCGCCGGGCTTTGTGCTGGGTTTGGAGCCCAACAACGCCCGCGTGAAGGGGTCATTCTTGACCAACGTGCTCAAGCGTGCGCTGCCGGCGTCGCTGGCGGTTATTATGGCTGCGGCGCTCGATATCTTTGTGGCGCGCGTGTTTGGCTTTAACCAGCTCACGCTTTCGACCATGTGCCTGCTTACGTCGTGTGCGGCGAGCGTGAGCCTGATCTGGCGCATCTCACAGCCGCTCACTCCCTTGCGCGTGGTGCTCTTTGTATTTGTCGTCGTCGGCATCTTGGCGGGTGTTATCGGATTCCCGGAGCTGCTGTCCATCGCTAATCTTTCGACGGGCGAGGCCGTTATCTTGCTGGCGATCGTCGTCTTTACCTGCACGGTGTTCTTTAAGCTCGCCACGATGATGGATTCGCTTAAGCCGCGCCGTCGCCATGCTGCCACTGGCTTTGGCCGTGGCGTTCGCGTCCGTCTGGGTCGCGGTGGCGGCAAGGTGAGCTCGACGGGCTCGACGGCCCAGCGTTTTGCCAAGCGCGTCGCCGCCGATATGGCGCAGCGCCGTGAGGAGCGCACCGCTCGCGAGGCCGAGGTTCGCACGCTCGAGGGTGTGGAAAAGGCCCAGCCCAAGAAAAAGAAAGGTGCGGGCACCAAACGTTCGCAGGTGACCAAGTCCGCCCAGGGCATTAAGGTCTCGATGCCGAGCAAAAAGAAAAAGCCTGCAAAGAAGGCCTAGCCCCAGTTGCCCCGGGGATGATTTTTCTGGGACGGGATTAAAAAATCATTAGGTACACAATGATTTTTTAATCCCCGTCCCAGAAAAATCATCCCCCCAAAAAGACTACCCTGGCGATGTTGAATTGGTGCCTTGCCCCTGTGGGGGCGTGGCGATGCTATGCTCTTACTTCGACTGTATGAATTGCTCCGAAAAGAGGAAGCCGTGATCTGCCCGCATTGCCTTAAGACCATAGAGGACGGCTCCTCGTTCTGCCCCTATTGCAACGCATACGTTGGTCCGGGCGACGGTCCCGAGCATACCGAGTTCGTATTCTGCGATGGTTGTGGCGCACGCCTGTCCCCGCATGATCGCACCTGTCCCAAGTGCGGGCGCCCCGCCCCGGGCATCCTTTCCAAAGACGCGGCTGCATCCGATCTGGCAGCAGGCCGCACGGCCGGCTTTCCGCGCTTGACGCAGGAGCAGATCGATACCGAGGTGCCCCATGCGCCGGCCTCTGCCGCCGCGGTGCTCTCGGATGCCGCCGACCCCAACGAGACCTGCGTGCTGCCTGCCTTCGATAAGGACTTTGGCATCCCCAAGGTCGATATCCCCACACCGGTGTCCCTGCGCGATGATGTCCAGCCCAAAAAGCAAAAGGCCAAGCGCAAGGTCCATCCCGACGAGGATGCCTATCACAAGCACAAGCGCCATATCCCCAAACCGCTTATCGTCATCGCGGTGCTCGCCGCCGTGTGCGGTGGTGCGTATTGGTTTGTGACTGCCGATCCTATGGGCGTCATGCCCGGCTTCTACGAACAGTTTGGCCGGGCCGCCAAGACCACCTTCCCGTCGCGCCAAAAGGGCGAGGCCACCGAGAAAGAGTCCAAGCAAGAGGATGCGTCCGAGGTCGTTCAGGAGGAGACCGTCTTAACCGACGACCAGCTCTACGCCAGGCTCGATGGCCTGTACCAGACCATCGTGTCGTACAGCGACGATGATCAGATCGGCGAGGTCATCGATTCGTTTAATAACGGCTATCTGCGTACGCCGCTCTCCACCCGCCAGGAGTTGTCGCAGAGCGCTTATGCCCTGCGCGATCAGATTAAAAAGACCCAGGATGAGCTCAATAACCTCAAGGTTCAGGACGACACCGTCTATGCGGAGGACATCGATCATCTAAAGCAGCTTGCCCAGTGGATGTACGAGCGTGTCGACGTGATCTGCCAGAGCTGGGATATCTCGCTGTCCATTCCCGACGGCGAGTCGCTGAGCGCCCGTCAGAGCGAGATCCTGGCGCCCATCGCACAAGGCGGCAACAGCGCGCTTAACCAGTACGACGCCAACGTGAGCGCATGGAGACCGCAGCAACGTTCGTAATTTGTTGCCCTCCGGCGGCATAACCTGCGTGCGCAATTGATGGAAGCCCGTGCTTATTGCTACAATTTGACCAAATATGCTTTAAACGCACGAGGAAGGAACCACATGTTTGGTTTTAAGAAAGAGCTCTACACGCCCGAGTATCAGCTTGCCGGCGATGAGTGCGCGGTGATCGAGACGTCGAAGGGCACCATCAAGGTCAAGTTTGACGGCGAGGGCGCCCCCATCCACGTGGCGAACTTCTGCGAGCTTTCCACGATGGGTTTTTACGACGGCCTTAAGTTCCATCGCTATGTGCCCGGTTTTGTGATCCAGGGCGGCGACCCCAATACGCGCGATATGTCCGGCGCCGATGTCGCCGCCGGCCTTGAGGGCCCCGACGGCATGCCCGGTACCGGCGGCCCCGGCTACTGCATCAAGGGCGAGTTCGCTACCAACCCGCGTAACAGCCACGTCGACGGCGCGCTTGCCATGGCACGTTCCATGGATCCCGATTCCGCAGGTTCGCAGTTCTACTTTTGCCTGGGCGCCCAGCATAACCTCGACTCCGGCTACACCGTCTTTGGCACCACGGTCGAGGGTCTCGATGTGATTTCGCAGCTGCGTGCCGGCGACGAGATCGTCCACGTCGAGATCGTTCACGAGTAAAGGGGACTTCCTTGAATAGCCAGCTGATCCAACAGGGCCGCGCCGCTTATCGCGCGGGTGATTATTCCGCTGCCGCCCAGATGCTCGGTGCGGCAAAGACCCCCAGCGAGATTATGGGCGAGGCCGACCATCTGCGCGGCAACGCCTTGATGCACCTGGGTATGTATGCCGAGGCCGCCGAGGCCTACGCCGCCGCCCTCAACGACGGTACCTATGGCAAGCGCGGCGCGCTGCTCACCAACCGCGGCAAGGCGCTTGCTGCCGTGGGTGACTATGCGACCGCAGCCCAGGCGTTCTCCGCCGCAACTCAGGATGCATCCTATGCCACGCCGTTTAAGGCGTATCTGGGCCTGGGCAACGCCCTGTTCCAGTCGGGCGATTATGCCAACGCCGGTACCGCCTTCCGTCAGGCCGCCATCGATGGTGCCAACCCGGCTCCTGCCGCCGCCCTTGGCGATCTTGGCCGCTGCTTCATTAAGCTCGGCCGTCCGGCAGACGCCGTGGAGACCTACCGCACGGCCATCGACTTTGCCGGTCCGCGCGACGACACGCGTGCGCTTAACGCCGGTATGGGCGAGGCGCTCTCTGCCGCCGGTCGCCCCTCTGACGCGCTCGATGCCTTTAACGCCGCCACCGCCGATGGCATCTACCAGCTTACGCCCGAGCAGGCCGATGAGCTTGCCCGCGTGCAAGATTCCCTCGCTGCGCTTTCGGCCCAGACGGCCATGGCCACGGCTCCGGCGCCCGCGATGGACGCTCCGGCCGTCGACCCGCTCGACCCCACGGGTGCTACCGGCCAGTTTATGCCCGACCCCTCGGACACCGGCTTCTTTACTCTGTCCGAGTCAGAGATGGTTCAGCAGGACCGCAAGGAGGCCAAGGTCCGTCGTCGCCATCGCCACACGGGTCTCAAGGTCTTCTTGGTGCTGCTTCTGCTGATTGTCCTTGCCGCGGGCGGTCTTGGCTTTGCCTACACGCGCGGCCTGGGCTTCCCCTCGCAGGAGTCTGTTGTCACCGACCTGTTCCAGGCCGCCGGTGACGGCGATACCGCCAAGGCCGAGTCCTGTCTGGCCTCCAGCCTGTCCGAGGACGCCAAGGCGATGATCGTTTCCTCGATTCCGCAGGGCGCCACCGTCTCCATCGAGGGCATGGATCAGTCTATGACCGAGACCACCGCCAAGGTCAAGGCGTCGCTGTCCAAGGGCGGCGAGCAGGAGTACACCGTCAAGTTCGTGCGCTCCGACAACCATATCGGTTGGGCCGTCTCCTCGCTCGACATCGATCTCTCCGCCGCTGACAACCAGTAGTGACCTTATGAGATTTGGCGCTGCCCGGTGCTTCACCGCAAGTGAGGTGCCGGGCTTGCGCTAGTATGATGGGCTAGTAGTTTTCCAGCAATCATCCAACACATCAGGAGTTGCGTTGTTTTCTTTGATGGATATGTTCTTCGGTAGCTATGCGGGCGATCTTGCCATCGACCTCGGCACCGCCAACACGCTTGTCTCCGTGCGCGGCAAGGGCATCGTCATTCGTGAGCCCTCCGTTGTCGCTATCGACAAGAACGATGAGCGCATCCTGGCTGTCGGTATCGAGGCAAAGCGCATGCTCGGCCGTACGCCCGGTAACATTGTGGCCGTTCGTCCCCTTAAGGACGGCGTTATCGCCGACTTTGACGTGACCGAGGCCATGCTTCGCTATTTTATCGACAAGGCGTCCGAAAAGCGCTATCCGTGGACCCCGCGTCCGCGCGTTGTCGTCTGCGTCCCCTCCGGCGTCACGTCGGTCGAGAAGCGCGCTGTTTTTGAGGCTACGATCCAGGCCGGTGCCCGCCAGGCATACCTGATCGAAGAGCCCATGGCTGCTGCCATCGGCGCCGACTTGCCTGTCGAGGAGCCCACCGGCTCCATGGTCATCGATATCGGTGGCGGTACCACCGAGGTCGCCGTTATCGCCATGGGCGGTATCGTTGTATCGCAGTCCATCCGCATTGCCGGTGACGAGTTCGACCAGGCTATCCTTACCCATGTTCGCGATGCCTATAACCTGGCTATCGGCGAGCGCACGGCCGAGGACATCAAGATCAAGGTCGGTTCTGCCGTGCCGCTCAAGGATGAGCTCGACGTCGAGGTCAACGGCCGCGACGTGATCACGGGCCTGCCCAAGACCGTGCGCATCGAGAGCGAGGAGATTCGTCGCGCGCTCAATAAGCCGCTCGACGAGATGGCCAAGGCCGTCAAGGACGCCCTCGACGCCACGCCGCCCGATCTTGCCTCGGATCTTATGTACTACGGCATCCTGTTGACCGGCGGCGGTGCGCTGCTGCGCGGCCTCGACGTGCGTCTGCGCGACGAGACCGGCGTTTCGGTCAACGTCAGCCCTACGGCGCTCGACAACGTCGTCAACGGCTGCGCCCGCGTGCTCGAGGCCAACGCGTTTGACGGTGGCTTCGTCCAGACCAATGCTTAATTTCCAAAAGGTGGATTCCATTTGGCACGATCTTCGGGTTTCTCTTCAAATCTGAATACCAAGCGACAATCAACGGGTATGCGCCCGTTGATTGTTTTCAGCGTAATTTCGGTGCTGCTGCTTACGTTTTACATTCGCGAGGGCGAGGCGGGACCGATTCATGCCGTGCGTTCTGGCGTGACGACGATTACCTCGCCGGTGCGTTTTGTGGGCTCGGCTGTGGCCGCGCCCTTTAACGCAATCGGAAACGTGTTCTCAAACCTTACGGCTTCGCAAGACACCCTCGACGAGCTTAAGAAGCAAAACGAGGTCCTGACGTCAAAGGTTGCCGAGCTCTCGGAGGCTCAAAAGACCGCCGAGCGACTCGAGAGCCTGGTCGGTCTTCAGTCGACCTACAACCTCAAGTCCACCGCGGCTCGCATTGTCGGCGCGTCGGGCGATGCCTGGACCTCGACCGTTACCATCGACAAAGGCTCTGCCGACGGTCTTACCATCAACATGCCCGTGACGAGTTCTGCCGGTGTCATCGGTCAGATTATCGAGGTTTCGGCCAAGACCTCCACCGTCCGCCTGATTAGTGATGAGAACTCGGGCGTGTCCGCCATGGTGCAGGATACGCGCGCTCAGGGTATGCTGCAGGGGCAGCCCGACGGTACCCTGCGCCTGGAGCACGTGAGTGTCGATTCCGACGTGAAGGTGGGCGACATCATCGTGACCTCGGGCATCGGCGGCGTATTCCCCAAGGGCCTGCCGCTCGGTACGGTCTCGTCGGTGGAGAAGTCTGCCAACGATGTGTACTACACCATCGTCGTGCGCGCCCAGACAACGGCCGAAAACAACGAGGAAGTGCTGGTCATTACGTCGCTGACCGATGAGCAGTCGGCTTCGGACGAGGATGTGAGCAGCGCCAACAGTACGCCGCAGGGCACCTCGCGCGATGCGGCCACCAAGTCCAAAGACGAAAGCTCGGATGAAAGCTCCGATGCGTTCGACACGACTGACTCGGGCTCGAGCGAATAGGGAGGCATGTCCATGGATCTACACGAACAGGGGACTGGCTCCCGCACTTTTGCGATTGCCGCCATTGTCTGCGTCCTGCTGCAGGCGGGCTTGGCGCCGCAGATCTCCATCGCGGGCGGTCGCGTCAACTTTATGATTATCCTGGTGTGCCTGAGTGTGTTTTCGGGCGATCCCACGCGGGCCGTCATCTGCGGTTTTTGCAGCGGCCTGTTCTACGACCTGTCGGCAGCCGTGCCGGTGGGCGTGATGTCGCTGTTGCTGACAGTGGGCAGCTTTGCCCTGACACACAGTGCCGCCGGTCAGACGGGCGGCACCCCGAGCGCTCGCGGCATCACGGTGGGCGCCTTTGCGCTTGCCATTAACGTGATCTACAGCATTATCTTGCTGTTTATGGGACTGGAATCGAGTTTTGTCGTGGCGATCTTTGGACACGCCCTGCCGTCCTCGATTCTGACCGGTCTGGTCGCCGTTCCGTTTTTGATGTCCGGCGTCGCGCCGCAGTCTGGCTATGGGTTCTCCGCGCGCGGTGGGCGTCAGTCGGGTATGCGCTTTAAGCCCAAGACCCGTAAGCTCAAATAGGGGAGGCCTGTAGATGTCTTCCCAGTTGACGGTTGTTGTCGCCGGTATCGTGCTGGTCGTGGCCATTGTGGTCGCGCTGGTCATCATGCGCCGCGGCGACTCCCGCTTTACCTACGACACGCAGCACGGAACGGCCCCGCGCGCCACCGAGGGCGAGGGCAATACGGCCGCTACGGCCTTTAAGGGCCGCTTTTCCATCCTCACCGCGGGCGTGGGTGCGATGTTTGCCGCGCTTGCCGTTAAGCTGTGGGGCATGCAGATGGTCTCGTCGGACTACTACGACAAGCAGGCCAAGAGCAATCAGACCCGTACCGTTACCACGCCTGCCGTGCGTGGCCGCATCTTGGACCGCAACGGCGTCGCGCTGGTGCAAAATCGCCCTTCGCTCGCCGTCGTCGCCTATCGTGACCTTGCCGATGACAAGGTACTGGTGCGTCATCTTGCCAACGTGCTCGGCATGCCGTATATCGCGGTGCTACGCAATATCCAGGACAATTCCGAAGGCGCGCAGAGCCTGCATACGATCGCGACTGACGTGCGCCGCTCTACTGTCGCCTACATCCAGGAGCACGCCGGTGAGTTTCCCGGTGTGAAGATCGCCGAGCGCACCGAGCGCCAATACCCGTATGGCGAGACCGCCTGCCATATCTTGGGCTATACCGGCACCATTACCTCCGAGCAGCTCGAGGCGCAGAACAAGAAGTCGTCGGACGGCAGCGATAGCGCGGCTGGCCAGATCTCGTATCAATCGGGCGATATTGTGGGCCAGGCGGGCGTAGAGATTTACTACGAAAATCTGCTGCAGGGCATTCGTGGTGAGCAGACCGTGAAAGTTGACGCCTCGGGTAACGTGACCGGTCAAGCCGGCGCCGTTCCCGCCAAGGCCGGTTCTGACATTAAGCTTACGCTGGATCTTAAGATTCAACAGGCCTGCGAGACGGCTCTGGCGAATGCCATTGAGCTTGCCAAGACCACGGGTCATAGCGATGCCGGCAACGGCGCCGTGGTGTGCCTCGATCCCAACAATGGTGAGATTCTGGGTATGGCGAGCGAGCCCAAGTTTGATCCGTCGGTGTTCATCGGCGGCGTTTCCAACGACGTGTGGACCGAGCTCAACGACGACAAGGGTTCGCATCCGCTGCTCAACCGCGCCATTAGCGGCCAGTATATGTCGGCTTCGACCATCAAACCGCTCTCGGCTCTGGCCGGTCTTGAGTTTGGAACCTATACCTCAGGCCAGACCACGAACTGCACGGGCTATTGGACGGGCCTGGGCAAGTCATGGGGTAAGTACTGCTGGCTGCATTCCGGTCACGGCACTATGACGCTGCAGTCCGGTATCGCCAACTCGTGCGATCCCGTGTTCTACGATATGGGCAAGGCGTTTTTCTACAACGACCAGCATCCCGAGGGCCTGCAGGAGGTCTTTCGCCGTTGGGGCCTGGGCAAGACCTGCGGCATCGATCTGCCAAGCGAGGGAACGGGCCGCATTCCTGACGCCAAGTGGAAAGAGTCGTACTTTACCGACGCCTCGGCCGAGGACCGCAAGTGGAATGCCGGCGATATGACTAACATCGCTATCGGCCAGGGCGACATTTTGGTGACGCCGCTGCAGATGGCGTGTGCCTACATGGGCCTCGCCAACGGCGGCAAACAGTACGTGCCCCACGTCTTCTTGTCGGCGGTGTCGCGTGATGGCGACGGCGATGCCTACAAGTACAACGGCAAGGGCAAAAAGAAGCGCCTGGAGGCCCATATCAATAGCGATGCCGACCTGGCGCTGGTCCGTAACGGCATGCACGATGTGATTTACTCGGCGTCGACTTCGACTGCCGCGCACTTTAACTCCTTGACCCCCACGGTCTACGGCAAGTCCGGCACGGGCGAGAAGAGCGGCGAGGACGATTACGCGTGGTTTTGCGCCTACGCGCCGGCCGATGAGCCCAAGTACGTGATTGTCACTGTCTTGGAACAGGGCGGTGGTGGCTCCGATACCGCGCTGCACGTCGTGCGCGATGTGCTCGGCGCCATCTATGATGAGCCTGACACATCTTCTGCCACGGGCGATTCCTCGGTTCGATAGGAGGTTGCGATGGATTTTTCGCCGGCGGACCTGTTCCGCTCAACTAAAACCGGTTCCCGCAGCAGCCTGGACCGTGTCAACAAGCAGCTTTCGGCCTCGCGCGGCACGTTTCGCCAGAAGGTGCACGTCGGCGTGCTGCTGGCAACCTTGGCGCTCGTAGCCTATGGCGCCATCATCATTTGGTCGGCCTCGCAGTTTAAGGCCGACGCCTCATTCTCGCGTCACCTGTTGGGCATCGGCATCGGTACGGTGCTTGCGGTGCTCGTCTGGCGTACCGATCTGCGCGGCATCTCTAACTTCTCGACGGCGCTGCTCGTCATCGACCTCATTGTGATTTTCTCGCCCAAGATTCCGGGTCTGTCCTATACGGGCGGTCTGGGCATGACGGGCTGGATCAAGATTCCCGGTATCGGTCTTACCTTTCAGCCGGTCGAGCTCGCCAAGCTCATCACGATCTTCTTTATCGCCACGCTTGGTTCGCAGTACAACGGCCGCATCGATACCGCCCGCGACTACATTAAGCTCTGCGGCATGCTTTCCGTTCCGTTTTTGGCCGTCGTCGCCATGGGCGACCTGGGTTCGGGCCTGGTCGTGTTGGTGTCGGGTGCCGTTGTGATCTGCATGAGCGGTGCGCGCCGCGAATGGGTGCTGTCGACCTTGGCTCTGCTCGTGGGTTTGGTGGCGCTCATCCTGGCGCTCGATTCTGTGCTCGATTCTCTTTTGGGCCATGACGTTTTGATCAAGCAGTACCAGATGAACCGACTGACCGTCTTTATCGACCCCGATAATGCCGATTCGGACGATGCCTACAACCTGCAGCAGTCGCTCATTGCCGTCGGCTCGGGTGGCTTTTTCGGTAAAGGGCTGGGCCATGCGACGCAGTCTGCCGGTGGCTTTCTGCCCGAGTTCCACACCGACTTCGTCTTCGCCTTCCTGTCCGAGACGTTCGGCTTCTGCGGCTCCTTTTTGCTCCTGTGCCTCTACGTGCTGCTGATTTTCTCGACGATCCGCGTTGCCTTTAAGTGCGAGTCGCTGTTCTTGCGCCTATCGTGCGTGGGCATCGTCGGCATGTGGGCGTTCCAGACCTTCGAGAACATCGGCATGTGCATTGGCATGATGCCGATTACCGGTATTCCGCTGCCATTTATTAGTTTTGGTTCGTCCTCGATGATGATTCAGTTGCTGACGGTGGGTATCGTACAATCCATATGGCGGCATCGTTCGGGCGCCGCGTAACCGCTGGAGGGGTTTGCTATGAAGATTCCCGTGGACAAGCTGACCCGCGTCTTTAAGATGGGCGCGACCACCAAGAAGGATTCCGACACGCCGGTTCGCGTGTCCGTCTACCTCGATTCGTCTGCCTCGCGTTTTTTGGTCGAGACGGTGCGCGATGCCTTCGTGCCGCAGACGACGTCGGGCATTGTGCGCGTTGAGCGCCTGGGTGAGGACCGTATCGTCCCCAAGACCGATACCGATGTGGTGCTGGTGCTTTCGTGCGGGTCTGACCGCCTTGAGAGCGCCGTGCAGGAACTCGTGATTGCCGGCGCCCCCGTGTGCGTGCTGGCCGAGTCCGCTGTCGAGGTGCCTTTTATCCAGGAGTCCACGCCCATGCTCGGCGCGGTGGCGGCTACCGATAAGACGTATCTGCTCGAGACGCTCGCTCGCTGGATTCTCGACCGCACGGACAAGGAGACAGCCTTTGCGGCGAACTTTGCCTTTATGCGTATCGCCGCCGCCAACCGCATCATCACCTCGTGCGCGCTTACCAATATGGCGACGGGTGCGCTGGTGTTTTTGCCGGGGGCCGATTATCCCGTTATGGCGCTGGCGCAGGTGGGCATGCTCTTTGAGCTCGCGGCCATCTTTGGACGCGGTATTAAGCCCGAGCGCGGCTACGAGGTCGCGGGCGTGCTTGCCGGCGGCTTGGTGCTCCGCGCCGTCACCCGCGCCCTGGTAAAGCAGACGCCGCATATCGGGTTTGTCGTCAAGGCGCTGACCGCCGCCGCGGGCACCTATGGTATGGGCCGTGCGCTCGTTTCGCTGTATGAGCGCGACATCGATTACAGCCGTGCCAACGAGGTGGCTGCCGCCACGTTCTCGCGCGTTCGCGACCTGGTGACCACGGTTGCCGGCGCTACTCGTCCCATGGGTCCCTTTGAGGACGCATCCGATCTCGCTGCTTAGGGGTTTCTTTTGCGCGCTGTGTACCAAGACTGTTTTCATTTGATTGAGCCCCTGCTCGCAAAGGTCGAGAAGCCGAGTCGCTATATCGACCATGAGTGGGGCACGCTCTCCAAGGCCGATGCCGACTATCGTTGCTGCATGATTTACCCGGATGTGTACGAGGTTGGCCTGCCCAACCAGGGTATTGCCATCCTGTACAACATCCTCAATCAGGCCGAGGGCATTTCCTGCGAGCGCGGCTATGTGCCGTGGCCCGATATGGGCGATGCCATGCGCGAGGCTGGTATCCCGCTGCTGTCGCTCGAGGGCGCAGCACCCGTGGCCTCGTTCGATATCGTCGGCATGCACGTGCCGCATGAGATGGCCGTGACAAACTTTCTCGAGGCCCTCGATCTAGCCGGCATTCCGCTGCTGGCGGCCGACCGCACCGAGGACGACCCCATCATCATTGCCGGTGGTCCCTCGGTCTATAACCCCGAGCCGTATGCAGCCTTCTTCGATGCCATCCTCATTGGCGAGGGCGAGGAGTCGCTGCTCGAGGTTTGCCAGCTGCATCGCCGCTTGCGCGACGAGGGCGTCTCGCGCGCTCAGATTGTCGAGCAGCTCGCGACGGTCGGTGGCACCTATGTGCCGTCGCTCTACGAGGTGCGCCATGACGAGCCCTGCTCGCCGCATGGCTACACCGTGCCGCGCGAAGGCAAGGACGTCCCACCGGTGGTCTACAAGCGCGTCGTTGAGGACTTTGGCGCTACCAATCCGTTGTCGCAGTCGTGCGTGCCCTACGCGCAGCTCGTTCACGACCGCCTGTCGATCGAGATTCTGCGCGGTTGTGCCCGCGGCTGCCGTTTTTGCCAGGCCGGCATGACCTATCGCCCGGTGCGCGAGCGCTCGGCCGACCAGATTGTGTCCTCGGTGATCCAGGGCCTGGAAAAGACCGGCTATGACGAGGTGTCGCTTACCTCGCTTTCGACCACCGATCACTCCTGCATCCGCGATGTGCTCGGTCGCCTTAACCGCCGTCTGGAAGATACGGGCATTCGCGTGTCCATTCCCTCGCAGCGCCTGGATTCGTTTGGCGTGGATATGGCCGAGTCGGTCGCCGGCGAAAAGAAGGGCGGCCTGACGTTTGCCCCCGAAGCCGGCAGTCAGCGCATGCGCGACATCATCAACAAGAACGTGACCGAGGAGGACTTGGACCGTGCGGCCAAGGCGGCCTTCGAGGCTGGTTGGAACCGCATGAAGCTCTACTTTATGATGGGCCTTCCCGGCGAGCGCGACGAGGATATCGTGGCCATCGCCAACCTGGCCGACCATGTGCTCGAGCTCGGCCGCTCCGTGGTTCCCAAGGCGCGTCGCGGCTCCATCTCGGTGTCCATCTCGGTGTCGGTGTTTATCCCCAAGGCCGCCACGCCGTTCCAATGGTGCCCGCAGCTCGATTACGATGACGTCAAGCGTCGCCAAAAGCTGCTCATTACGAGCGTTCGTAACCGTGCGGTCCGCGTTCACTACCACGATGCCGAGACCTCGCTCGTCGAGGCCGCGCTGTCCCGCGCCGGCCGTGACATGACGCCTGTCATCATCGATGCCTGGCGTGCCGGTTCGCGTTTTGACGCCTGGGTGGAGCATTTTTCGCTCGACAACTGGAAGTCGGCTGCGGCCAAAAACGGCATCGACCTCAACGAGCTCGTGCACCTGCCCTACGAACTGGACTGGCGCCTGCCCTGGGAGCACGTGAGCCCCGGCTGCTCGCGCGGCTTTCTCGAGCGCGAGTACCGCCGCTCGCTGGAGGGTGTCACGACGCCCGACTGCACCCGCACGTCGTGCACCGGCTGTGGAATCTGCCCCACGCTCCATGCCAAGAACGTATTGGTGGGTGATCGCGCATGAGTGAGCGCTTGACCGACAACTCCACGCTCTTTAGGCTTCGCGTTCGCTATGGCAAGCGCGACCGTCTTAAGTACCTGGGCCATCTCGAAGTGATTCATACCATTGAGCGCATCGTGCGTCGCGCGGGGCTGCCCTACGCCGTGACGCAGGGCTTCTCTCCGCATATGCGCGTGGGCTTTTCGTCGGCGCTGCCGGTGGGCACGTCGTCGTCCTGCGAGTGGTATGACCTGTTTATGACCGAGTTCGTCGCACTCGATGAGGCGTTTGAGCGCCTGGTCGCGGCGTCCCCTGCCGATTTGGCGCCTATCGAGGCCGCCTACATCGACGTGCGCACGCCGGCGCTGACGGCTCAGCTTACGCGTCTGTCGTACCGCATCGACTTGCATCTGGACCCCGAGGCTCCCGTGAGCGCCGACGAGGTGCGCGCTGCGATCGACACGCTGCGCGCGGGGCACGGCATCGACTACGCACGCGGTAAGAAGAGCAAGCGCCTAGATCTTGACCACACTCTGGTGGGCTACGAGCTTACGGCAGGGGAGCGCCCGGACCATCTGGTGCTCATGCTCGACACCCATGCCGATAACGAGGGCTCCATGCGTCCGGAAATTTTGCTTTCCGCAGCTGATGTTTTGTTGCAGGGCTTGACCCCGGGCGTCGATGCACCTATTGTTTCCACCGGTATGCAAGACCTCGTGACCATCTGCTCCTACGATGTCGAGCGTCAGAATCAAGCATGCGAGGACGACGAGGGCCGACTCGTCAGCCCCATACCTGTGCGAACTTGTGGATTTGCTCCA
>DBFOPE010000210.1:0-6342 GCA_048429085.1 Collinsella sp. | reverse complement strand
ATCGCTGTTCTTTGGCTCCAATCCCAACCTTGTCTGCGGCATCGTGCTCGAGTACAGCGTACCCGTGGCGGTCACTGCCTTTATGTGGATTAGCATGTTCGGCGGCAACGGCCCGCTCGCGCTCACCATCATCCTGACGTCTTCGGTTATCTCGCCTGTGACGATTCCGCTCACGCTGAAGCTCTTGCTGGGTGCCACCGTCTCGATCGATGTGCCGAGCATGATGCAGGACATGGCCTTTATGATCGCCATCCCCGCCGTGCTCGGCATCGTGATCAACGAGCTCACACGTGGATGGGGACACGAGAAGCTCTCCCCCGCGCTCTCGCCCGCCTGCAAGTTCATGATGATGGGCATTATCGCCTCCAACTCCACCGCCATGAGCGAGTACGTCCTGCACATGAACGCGATGCGTCTGGAAGTCGCCCTCTTTATTTTGACCTTCGCCATCAGCGGCTTTGTCGTCGGTTTTCTGGTCGCCCGTGCGCTGCATCTGCCATATAGCGAGACGACTACCATGTGCTTTACCTGCGGCATGCGTAACATCTCTTCGGGCGCCGTCATCGCCACACAGTACTTTCCAGGCGAAGTCGTGTTTCCCGTCATGTGCGGAACGCTGTTTCAGCAGATACTCGCCTCGTTTATCGGGCATCTCTTTGAGCGTCTGACCGGCGAGGAGCGCGCCGCCCAGCGCAAGCGTGTCGAGGCCGGCCGCGACGCCATGGCGCGTTAGACTGTCCGCATTACGCGGGTGTTAATCTTGCTATACGAGCGTTTCCAGATGCGCACGCAAGCGCTCAGCATCGATATCGAGCGTTGTCTCGGCATTGACCTGGGCCAAACGATAGCCGACAAAGTAGGGCGAAACCACCCAACGCGGCAACGCCTTGGCAATGGTCCGACCGCCCAGGTGATAGAAGAACAAGTTGTACGACTCTGCGCGACCACCGTGGTGTTCGTTCAGGATATAGCGCAGAGCCACCTGGATCGCATCGGCGAAGAGATCCGCCTCGGCTTGGTCTCTTGTGTCATCGCTGGCGGCGATTCCCTGCGGGGCTGAAACGTTGACCTCAAAGAACCCCATGATCGGTTCGGTTGAGATGTTGACCGCGATTCTCCCCTGTTGCCAGACATTGATGCCTTCGAAATTGGCGGAAGTCAACGAAGCATAGCCGTCTTCCTGCTCCAAACCCACAATCTGCATGTGCGGATGAACGAGACTACCGCCCGAGAGAGGACCCTTGTTCTTGTACATGAGCACGCTTCGATACTGCTGTGAATCGATCATCTGCTGCCAGCAATCCAGGGCAAACCTCATCACATGGTGGAGTTCATCCGGCTCATAGGTCGCCAGGTCGGCATCGTGATCGGCTGACTCGATCAGCACGGTTTGACGGGTGGCGCGCAGGGTTTTGAACTTATTCTCGAGCCAGATGCAGTCGCCGTCGCGCCGGATGATATTGGCGAGTCCCTCGGTATCGCAAAAGGGGCACGCGGTGCCAGGGCGCCGGTTATCGTCGGGCTTGCCGTTCGCCTGCTGAACGTCAAATACCAGCGCCACGGGTTATACCTCCAGCGGCACGATCTTGGTACCATGGAGCTCGGAGACGCCCAGTGCCGCAGCCACGGTATCGCGGTTGGCCGTGGAAATGCCGCCGCCGGGAAGAATGGTCAGCCGATCGCCCGCATACTCGACAAGACGCGACAGGTGCTCCAGGTTGTCCTCGATCGACGTTCCGGCAGCGCCACCATGTGTCAGGATGCGCGTGATGCCGCAGTCGGCGAGTGTGTCGACGGCATCGAGCTGAGCCTCGAGCGAGAGCTGGTCAAAGGCCATATGGAAGGTGATGTCGATGGGCTCGCGCTTGCACTCCTCGGTCGCGCAGCCCGCAGCCATCACGAGGGCGCCGAGTGTAAGTTCATCGAGCGCCCATCCGCCGGCACAAGGTTTGCAGCAGCCAAAGACCAAGCCGTCGGCGCCGGCGCTCACGGCAAGACCCAAGTCCATCTCCATCATGCGCAGCTCGTCTTGGTTGTAATGAAAGTCGCCGCCACGCGGGCGAATCATGCACATCACCCGTGCATCGTGCTCGCGGGCATAGTTGACCGTAGCGCTGATAACGCCGGCCGAAGGCGTGGTGCCACCCACGGCAAGGTTATCGCACAGCTCAATGCGTCCCGCACCCGCCGCAATGGCCGCCGGCACCCGCTCAAAGTTCTCGGCACAAAACTCGTACAGCATAGATAGACCCCCAGATGACATTTCTATTTCCACACGGCATTGTCGCACTTTAAATACCAACCCGCACAATGATCCCTTGGGGACGGAGGAAAACGGATCACTGGGCCAACGACTACCTCTTGGCATCTGCCACAACGCCGATGTTATGGCAACGACAGCGAAAGCCCGTCAGGGCGAGCAAGGTGCCTTGAAACGAGGCGGCATTGACCTTCTGGTCATGCCGCCGAAGTTGAAAGGCAGATTGCCGCTCTGGCGGGCTTGCAGCGTCGGCTGGTTACGGCGTTTGGCAAAACGCCGTAACTATCTAGCCGCCCAGGTAGGCCTTACGCACGTTATCGTCGTGGAGCAGCTCTTGGCCGGTGCCGGTCATGGTGATCTTGCCGGTCTCGAGCACGTAGCCGCGTGTGGCGATCGAGAGCGCCATCTGCGCGTTCTGCTCGACCAGGAGCACCGTGGTACCGGCTTTATGCAGGTCCTCGACGATCTGGAAGATCTGCTCAATCAGAATCGGCGCCAGACCCATGGAGGGCTCATCGAGCATGAGCAGCTTAGGGTTGCTCATAAGGGCGCGGCCCATAACGAGCATCTGCTGCTCGCCGCCCGAAAGGGTGCCGGCGACCTGGCGACGACGCTCCTTCAGACGCGGGAACTGCTCGTAGACGCGCTCGAGACCCGGAGCCACCGTTGACTTGGGCTGCGTATAGGCACCCATTTCCAGGTTCTCCTCGACCGTCATCTGCAAAAACGCGCGACGGCCCTCGGGCACCTGGGCCAGGCCCTTGCCCACCAGCTTGTCCGCAGGCGTATGGGTAATGTCCTCGCCCATAAACTTGATGGAGCCGGTCTTGGAGCGCAGGAGGCCCGAGACGGTCTTGAGCGTCGTGGACTTACCGGCACCGTTCGCGCCGATCAGGGCCACGATCTCGCCCTCGTTGACGTTAAAGGAGATGTCCTTGATGGCGTGGATGGCGCCGTACCAGACGTTGATGTTGTAGACGGAAAGCATCGGCTCTGCCATTTAGTTCTCCCCCTTATCCTGCTTGCCCAGATACGCCTCGATAACGGCATCGTTATTCTGGATTTCCTCTGCCGTGCCCTTGGCGATGACCTTACCAAAGTTGAGCACGCAGATGCCCTCGCAGATGTTCATAACGAGCGACATATCATGCTCGATAAGCATGATGGCAATGCCAAAGGTGTCGCGAATCTTGACGATGTTCTCCATGAGCTCCGCGGTCTCGGACGGGTTCATGCCGGCGGCAGGCTCGTCGAGCAGCAGTAGCTTGGGGTTGGTGGCAAGCGCGCGGACGATCTCCAGACGGCGCTGAGCGCCGTAAGGCAACGATCCGGCCTGCTCGTTTGCCAGATGCTCCATATCAAAGATGGACAACAGCTCCATGGCGCGCTCGTGAGCAGCCTTCTCGTGCTTCCAATACGTCGGCAGGCGCAGCACGCCCTCAAAGCCGGAGTAGCGCTCCTGGTTGTGCAGGCCGACCTTAACGTTGTCCTCCACCGTCATGGTGTTGAACAGGCGAATGTTCTGGAACGTACGGGCAATACCCATGCGGTTGACCTGATAGACCGACTTGCCCGAGGTGTCCTCACCGTCGAGCAGGATGGTGCCGTGCGTGGGCTGGTACACCTTGGTGAGCAGGTTGAAGACCGTGGTCTTGCCGGCACCGTTGGGGCCGATGAGACCGGCGATCTCGGTCTTGCCGATGGTCAGGCTAAAATCGTCGACTGCCTTAAGGCCACCGAACTCAATGCCCAGGTGGATGCACTCGAGCGCCGGGCGCTCGCCCAGATCGCGGTCGGGAACGATGGCGCCAGAAGGATACGGGACCATCTTGCCCTTGTTGAACTCAAACTTACTGGGCATCGGCTGCCACCTCCTTCTTGGAAGCAAAGCGGTCCTTGACGCGACCGAAGAACGCCTTGAGCTGCGGGTTGTTGGTAAAGATCATGACCAGGATCAGCACGATGGCGTAGATGAGCATGCGGTAGTCCGAGAACTGACGGAGCAGCTCGGGAAGCACCGTGAGCAACGCCGCCGCGATGACGGAGCCGCGCATATTGCCCAGACCACCCAGGACCACGAACACCAGGATAAGGATGGACGTGTTGAAGTCGAACTTGGTGGCGGAGAGCTGCGAGAAGTTACCGCCGAAGAGAGCTCCGGCAGCACCGGCGAGGGCAGCGGAAACCACGAAGGCGATCATGCGGTACTCGGTGACGGAGATGCCTACGGACTCGGCTGCAATCTTGTTATCGCGCACGGCCATAATGGCACGGCCGGTACGGCTGCGAACCAGGTTGAGCACGATCACGAGTGCGACCATGACCAGGATGGCACCGGCGAGGAAGGTCGAGTACGTCGACACGCCCGAGGCGCCCTGGGCGCCCTTGATGATGGCGGTGCCGTCCTCGAGCAGATGCAGGTCGTCGATCGTAGAGTTGCCCGTGATGTTAAAGATCACGTGCAGGCCGCGGGAGTCGACGCCCACAATGAGGCAGGTGACGATCTCTTTGATGATCTCGCCAAAGGCCAGCGTCACGATAGCCAGGTAATCGCCGCTCAGGCGCAGGACCGGGATTCCGATCAAGAAGCCCAGGATGGCGGCAGCGATGGCACCGACCACGATGCTGACGATAAGGCGCACCGGATCGGAGGGAACGGCGCTCTCCAGGGCGACCGCGGTAACGATTCCCGTATAGGCGCCGACGCTCATAAAGCCCGCGTGGCCCAGCGACAAGTCGCCCGCGATGCCGACGACGAGGTTAAGGGAGATGGCCATGACGATATAGGCCGTGATTGGAACCAGCTGACCAGCGATCATGCGCGGAATCATTTGGTTAGACTGCATAAAGAACACGATGGCGAACGCCACAAGGCACATGGCGTACGTAACAAAGTCGTGACGCGTCTGCTTGTCTTTAAGAAACTTCATAACGCTCACCTACACCTTCTCGGGGACGTACTTGCCCAAGAGGCCGGCAGGCTTGACGAGCAGGACGATGATCAAAACGCCAAAGACGATGGAGTTGGCAAGGCTCGTGGAAATATAAGCCTGCGCCATCGCCTCGATGATGCCGATGAGAATGCCACCGACAAAAGCGCCAGGGATGGAGCCGATGCCACCGAAGACGGCGGCGTCGAAAGCCTTGATGCCAGGCATGGCACCCGTCGTGGGCTGCAGCACCGGCGAGTAGGAGCACAGCAGCACGCCGGCGATGGCGGCAAGGGCAGAGCCGATGGCAAACGTCATCGAGATGGTGCGGTTGACGTTGATGCCCATGAGCTGAGCGGCGGCCTTGTCCTCGGACACGGCGCGCATGGCTTTGCCCATCTTGGTCTTACCTGTAAAGAACATCAGGCCGGCCATGATAACCAGGCAGGCGACAATGGTGACGAGCGAGACGGCGCTTACGTTGAACTTGGCCAAGAACTCCGGCACCTGGAAGGTGACGAGCGAAGTGAAGTTCTTGGGCGTGGCGCCCCAAAGAAGCTGCGCGGCGTTCTGCAGGAAGTAGGACACGCCGATAGCCGTGATCAGAACGGCCAGCGGGCCCGCTTGACGCAGCGGCTTGTATGCCAGACCCTCGATGAGAACACCGAGAACGGTACAGACCACACAAGAAAGAACTACAGATGCCCAGCCCGGGAGGCCGAGATACGACGTGGCACAGAACGAGACATAGGCACCGACCATGATGACGTCGCCGTGAGCGAAGTTCAGCATCTTGGCGATACCGTAAACCATGGTGTAGCCCAACGCGATCAGCGCATAAATAGCGCCCTGGTTCAGGCCGTTGATCAGGCCCTGAACAAATAATGATGCAGTCATGGTCCATTCACCTTTCCTATCATTTTTTGTGAATGTTTGATTCGGGGGAATCCAAAAAATAAAAAAGTGCGCGCGGCTGCTTGCATTGCCGCGCGCACCATTGCGCCTTTGCTCTGAAGAGGGTATTTAGGGGAAACTAAAAAACTTTACTCAGCGGAGGAAACCAGGTTGCCATCGGAATCCAGCGTCTCAGACCACTTGACCTTGCCGTCAACAAAGGTGTTGAATGCAATGCTCTTGATGGCGTCGCCGTTT
>DBFOPE010000209.1:0-10035 GCA_048429085.1 Collinsella sp. | reverse complement strand
CCGCAGCCGCAACTGCTGCCGACGGCGCGCTCTCCGCAACGCAGCTAACTGCCGGCGACAACGAATAGCATCCGGGACGGTCTCGCGCTGGGGCCTTGCCCGGCGGGGTTGCCTTGCTCCGGGAAGTTCGCGAAGCCCACTTCCCGGAGCAAGGCAACCCCGCCGGGCAAGGCCCCAGCGCGAGACCGTCCCGGATGCTATTCGTTGTCGCCGGCAGTTAGCTGCGTTGCGGAGAGCGCGCCGTCGGCAGCAGTTGCGGCTGCGGCGTCGGGCCAGACCCAGTCGGTGAAGGCCGGGTGATCGAAGCCCTCGTCGCACGCGAACTCAAAGGCCTCGGTGCGGAAAGCCTCCCACTCATCAATCTGCTCGGCAAACTTATCGGCGTCGACCATACGCAGTACGTCGGCGGCCAGGGCCCAGCGGTCCATGTTGTTCAGGCGCAACATGTCGAACGGCGTGGTCGTGGAGCCTTTCTCCTCGTAGCCGTGGACGCGGAAGGCATCGTGGCCGGGGCGGTTCCAGATCAGACGGCGGATCGTGCCGGCATAGGCGTGGAATGCGAAGAGCACGGGCTTCTCGCCACAACCAAACAGCTCAGCCCAGCGCTCATCGCTGATGGCTTGGTCGTTCTCGCAGACGTTCTGGATCTTGAGCAGATCGACCACGTTGACGAACCACACCTTAATGCCCAGTTTGCGCAGCATATCGGTTGCAGCCAGGGCCTCGAGCGTCGGCACGTCACCGCACGTGGCGACCACGACGTCGGCCTCGGCGAGCGAGCTGGCAGTCGATGCCCACTCCCAGGTCGCCACGCCCTCAGCGAGCTCGGACTTGGCCTCGTCGACCGTCTGGAAGGTGGGGGCGGGCTGCTTGCCACAGAAGATGGCGTTGACGCAGTCGGTGGACTGGTAGACGCGCTCCGCCACAGCAAGGGCCATGTTGGCGTCGGCCGGATAGTAGGCATTCACGATATGCGTGTCGTTGGCCTTGTTAAGCAGCAGGTCGATAAAGCCGGGGTCCTGGTGCGAGAAGCCGTTGTGGTCCTGACGCCAGACATGGCTCGACAGCAAAATGTTGAGACCGCTGATGGGAGCACGCCACGGAATCTCGCGCTTGGTGGCCTCGAGCCATTTGCAGTGCTGGTTGACCATGGAATCGACCACGTGGACAAAGCTCTCGTAGGAGCTCCACACACCCGAGCGGCCGGTGAGCACGTATGCCTCGAGGAAGCCCTCGCACTGGTGCTCGGACAGCTGCTCGACAACCTTACCGGAACCAGCCAGCAGCTCGTCGTTGGCATCGTCCTCGTAGAAGCCGGCATCCCACTGCTTCTTGGTCACCTTGTAGGCAGCCTGCAGGCGGTTGGACGCAGTCTCGTCGGGACCGAAAATGCGGAAATCGTCCATGTTCTTGGCCAGAACGTCGGCAGTGTACTCGCCAAAGACGCGGGCGGCCTCGGTGGAGCCCCAGCCGTGGCCCTTGCTTGCGACGGGGATCTCGTGGGCATGAATATCGGGGAGCTCGAGCTCGCGGCGCACCTTGCCGCCGTTTGCATTGGGGTTGGCGCCGATGCGCAGCTCACCGGTCGGCATAAAGGCCGTCACCTCGGGGCGCACCTGACCCTCGGGCGTAAAGAGCTCCTCGGGCTTGTAGGAGCGCAGCCACTCGCGCAGCACGCGGAAGTGCTCGTGGGTGTCCTTGGCACTCGCCAGCGGCACCTGATGGGCGCGCCAGGAGTCCTCGGTCTTCTTGCCATCAATCTGCTTGGGGCAGGTCCAACCCTTGGGCGTACGGAACACGATCATGGGATAGGCCGGACGGACCACGGTCTCGCCCGCAGTGGCCTGAGCCATAGCGGTGGCCTTGATGTCGCAGATCTCATCGAAGACCTGCTCGAACAGGGCGGCAAAACGCGCGTGAATGCTTGCATGGCTCTCATCGTCGAAACCGGCGACAAAGAAGTGCGGCTTATAGCCCATGCCTTCAAAGAACTTGGTGAGCTCTTCGTCGGACACGCGGGCAAGGATGGTGGGATTGGCAATCTTGTAGCCGTTGAGGTGCAGGATCGGCAGGACGATTCCGTCGGTTGCCGGGTTCACGAGTTTGTTGGACTGCCAAGAAGTCGCAAGCGGACCGGTCTCGGACTCGCCGTCGCCCACCACGGCCACGGCCAGCAGGCTCGGGTTGTCCATGACGGCGCCGTAGGCGTGGCTGAGCGTGTAGCCGAGCTCGCCGCCCTCGTGGATGGAGCCGGGCGTCTCGGGCGCAAAGTGGCTCGGGATGCCGCCGGGATAAGAGAACTGGCGGAAGAACTTCTGCAGGCCAGCCTCGTCATTGGTGATGTCGGGGCGAATCTCACGGTAGGTACCATCGAGCAGCGACTGGGCGGTACCGGCGGGGCCACCGTGACCCGGGCCCATCAAGAAAATGGCGTTCTGGTTGTGATCGGCGATGAGGCGGTTGACATGACCGAACAGGAAGTTGATGCCGGGCGTGGTGCCCCAGTGACCGACCAGACGGTGCTTAACGTCCGGACGACCAAAGTCGCGCACCTCACCGGTTTTCTCATCAACAAAGTCGGTGCGCATCAGCGGGTTAGAGCGAAGGTAGATCTGACCGACGGACAGATAGTTCGATGCGCGCCAATACAGATCGACGCCCTCGAGCTCGGAAGCCGGCACCTCGTGTCCTAGCTTTTTCCACGGCGTCCCCAGTGTTTTAGCCATTGTTTCTGTCCCTTCGCTGTGCGGTCACCCTCCGATACGGCAACCATTCGTTGGGACTAGTATATTTGCTAAAACGTTTTATCATGGTGAAAAAACGTTTTATCATCCTTATCAATCGCATCGATCAACAAAACGCGACATTCACCTGCGGCATTGCCTGTCACAGGTGCTCCACATTCAGTCTCTGCAAATTGATAAACGTGTTTAGTTGTGTTTAGTAAGCTTGAGCACGCTGCCCTTAACGATAAGTGCCGGCTCCAGGACGACCTCTTCGGCACGCCTACCGCCCCTACCGGCAAGACGCTTGGACATGCAGCCAAAAGCATGCTCCGCGAGCACGCCAGGATCCTGCTCAATGGCGGTCAGTGCCGGCTCAAAGAGGACGTCTGCCGCCGAGTTGTCATAACTCACCACCGAGATATCGCCCGGGATGCTCTTCCCCATCTCGTGCAAGCGCTTGAGCAAACCGAGGGCAATGTTGTCCGAGCTTGCGAACACGGCGGTGGCGTCGGTTGCGAGTACCGCCTCCGAGGCCTCGTATGCACTCGGAATGTAGTACTCGCTCTCAAACTCCAAACGTGCGTCGATAGGCAGGCCAACCTCACGCAGCGCGCGCTCATAGCCGGCAAGTCGCTTGCGACCTGTATTGGAACGGCGCGCGTTAACCAAGCAGGCAATGCGACAGTGACCCTGCTCGATCAGATAGCGGGTGGCCATGTAGCCACCCATCTCGTGGTCGAACATCACCTTGTCGCACTCGAGCCCCTCAATGGCACGGTCGACCATTACCGCCGGTATGGGCAGATGGCTGACTTCTTCGCGCAGGGCGCGGTCGTCGGAGAACTCGTCACCCACCACCAGAAAGACGCCGTCGACGCCGCGCGTCACCAGCTGGCGCAGCAGCTCAAGATCGTCGTCGGCACTTCCACCCGAGCTGGTAATAAAGAGCGCGTAACCGTCCTCGCGGCAGCGCTTTTCCAAGCTGCCGGCGAGCGAGGCAAAAAAGCGGCTCTCGATATTGGGAACGATAAGGCCCAGCGTGCGTGACTCGCGCATGACCAGGCTGCGCGCGATCTGGTTAGGGACATAGTGGTTGCGCGCCGCGACCTCCTTGATGAGCTTGCGGTTTTCTTCCGAGATGCGGCAGGGCCGATTATTGAGAACAAGCGAGACCGACGAGGGGGAAAGCCCCACCTCCTGGGCAATCTGCTTGAGAGTAACTTTGTTACCCATCTCGCTCCTTCCGAGTATTCGCGCAATCTCTTGAAAGTATAGCGACCGTCCCTCTACCTCGATGATAAACACTTTACCAATCCGGTAGACGGCTGTTTTATCGCCGCCAGCGCACCAAATCCGTCCGGGTGGGGTATATTGCAATCGATTGATGACAACGACCACCAAAAGGCGGATATTCGTATGCACGAGAACGACTTTTTTAACGAGGACCTGCTGTGCGCGCTTGCTGGCGTTGCCGGCGAGGACAACGTGCTGATGAGCGAGCCCATGCGCGAGCACACCACGTTTAAAATCGGCGGCCCGGCCGACGTCTTTGTCACGCCCGATACCGAGCAGGGCCTCGTCGCCACGCTCGATACCTGCTATCGCTGCGATCTGCCCCTCACCATCGTGGGCAACGGCTCCGACTTGCTCGTCGGTGACAAGGGCATCCGCGGCGTCGTCGTGGCACTGGGCGAGGGCCTCTCCGACATTACGGTCAACGGCACGCACGTCACGGCAGCAGCCGGCGCCTTGCTTTCCGATGTCGCCGCGGCAGCAGCCGAGGCCGGTCTCACCGGCATGGAGCCCATCTCGGGCATCCCCGGATCGGTCGGCGGCGCCTGCTACATGAACGCCGGTGCCTACGGTGCCTGCATGGCCGATGTGCTGGGGTCTGTGCGCGTCTACAAGCCCGCCCGCATGCTCGACGACGGCACCCGCGGCAGCGGCAGCATCATCGAGTTCGATGTCGACGAGCTCAATCTGGGCTATCGCAAGAGCCGCATTGCCGACGACGGCTTCATCGTGCTTTCGGCCACTTTCAATCTCGCCCCGGGCAACGCCGCGATGATCAAGGCCGACATGGACGACTACCGCCAGCGCCGCGAGGACAAGCAGCCACTCGACATGCCGAGCGCCGGCTCCACCTTCAAGCGCCCCGAGGGCCACTTTGCCGGCAAGCTCATCATGGACGCCGGTCTGCGCGGCCATGCTGTCGGCGGCGCGCAGGTAAGTGAGAAGCACTGCGGCTTTATCGTCAACGCCGACCACGCCACCGCCGCCGATGTCGACGAACTCATCCGCGACATCCAAGCCAAAGTCAAAGACCAATTCGACGTAGACCTAGAACCCGAAGTCCACCGAGTAGGCGAATTTTTATAGCCCGCTCGCCGCGGTCCACTTTAATTAATAACGGGACAAGTGATGTAGCTCACTTGTCCCGTTTTCATTTATTTGCGAAGAACATCGGCCATCCGCAGGATTGAAATCATCGACCGATAAGTGAGTTCCACCTTTTCGCCCGCAAGCAGTCGTTTCGAGCCAATCTCATCTAGCCCCACAAGGCGAGAAAACAGCAAGCTACTCATCGTGCCCTCGTCAATTGATTCCTTTATGGTCTTCAAAACGTCCGTATCATGAAGCGACGCCGAGCTGTAGGGGGCAACACGAGCGGAACTCTCAATTAACGACGAGACAAAAGGATGGAGATGCTTTGGACATAGTCCGTCAAACACCACATCCCCATTGTCATCCGAGCCGACCAGGCGCCAACTATAATGATCGACCCAGTCGTCTCCGTCATATATGGTGTCCATGAGCAACTTCCCGTCTAGAGAGAAACCTGTTTGAACATCGGGGCGCAAGACCGCAATCCATCTAGGACCCGCAGCAGCTCCGACCCAACGCACCACACGACAATTGTATATTGCGACTATTTTAGATCTACATGATCAGTTCGAGTTCGCAACAAGGCGATTATTGCAGCTAGGTTATATTTCATTTTCCACTTTGATGAGCCGTCGGCTCCAAATTCCAAAACCGAAGTCCACGGAGTCGATAATTTTATTTAAAAAGAAGGCCCCGAAAGGGGCCTTCGCCATCTTTATATCAGACAACCAGTCCGGTGTATCGCGCTCAGGACCCGAGAGGGCCGGGACAGTCCGAGAGGCATAAGGTTGATCGCGAGTTCCGCACGAGCCGGAGAGCACTTAATGTGCTCTCCGTGCGAGCAGGACTGCCCGAGCAGGCAACCTTATGCCTCTCGGACTGTCCCGGACCAAACCGCAGCTACGACAGCGCAATACCGCCAAGCCAGCCCCAGCGCACGCCAGAGCCAGTGCCGTAGAACCCAATGAACGAGTCAAGCGACCTCGACGTGATGGCGCCCTCGTTACTCATAACGATGCCGCCGCCAACGTAGATGCCCACGTGGCCATAGATCAGGCCCGGTATGCCGGTGCCGCTATGCGATGAGTCGGCAACAATCATGCCCACCTGCAGCGCCGAGCGGTCGGAGCTATAGCACCAGGCGTTAAACATATCGCACGCGTTACCGCCAAAGTAGCCAACGCCGGCGTTACGGAAGACATTGGTAACCCACGCCGCGCACCAGTTCTGACCCGGCGAAGGCGTGGAGTAGCACGCGTTGACGACGGCCTGCTGCTTGCCCGAGCCGGCATTCTGCTGCGGAGTTCCGGGCGCATACGATCCACCACCCGAGCTCGAACCACCCGAGTAGGAATTGTTCTTGTTCGCGGCGGCCGCGGCAGCGGCGGCGGCCTTCTTGGCAGCCTCCTCGGCCTGGGCGGCAGCAAGAATCTCTGAATCGCGCTGAGCCATGAGCTCCTTGACGTCGTCGGAAAGACCGCTCAGCACGGTCTGGACCTCTTGCTGCTTGGCCTGCATATCCTGCATCTGGGCAGTCTGCTGGTCCTTGAGCTTCTCCAAGTCGGCCTTCTGCGACTCGAGCTCGGTCTTTTGCGCATCGAGCTCTTCCTGGATGGTCTGAATGTCCTCGATGGCGTCGCGGTCGCTCTTGTTGATCTTCTCAACATAGTGCGCATTGACGACGAGCTCCTCAAACGAACCCGAGGCGAGCAGCAGCGACAGGACGTTGGTGCCGCCCGACTTATAGCTGGCGGAAACGCGATCGGAAAGATCGCCGCGCTTCTTTTTGAGCTCGGCCTTCTTTTCGTCAATCTGCGCCTGCGTGCTGTCAATCTGGCCCTGTACGCCCTCGATATCGTTGAGGGTCTGGGCGTTCTTGTTGGCCAGCGCCGCGTATTCATTTGCGATGCTGTCGAGCTGGGCCTGGACCTCGTCAAGCTGAGCCTGGGCCGCATTGAGCTTGTCGGTGGTTTCCTTGGTGGCCTCCGCAGCATGGGCGCGAGCGGGCAGACCAAAAAGAACGGCTACAGAAGCTGCGCCGAACAGGGCCTTGAGGGCAGTGCGACGCGAAAGCTCCTGGGAAAGGATGGAATCGCTGTTTGGTGACATATCTACTCCGTTACATGTTTATTTATATGTCGCTCAACTCATACATATTAGCGTACATCCGGCGCATCCCAACGATTTCCACGAACGGCAGCAAACCGTATGGTCGGCGGCTCATATGCAAACGTCAAGGTCGAGGGTATGCCCACGCCAAACATTTCCATGAGTACGTTAGCATGTTCATCTGCTTTTCCTGCCCTGCACGTTTTGGGTGCCCCTGCCTGCGCTATACTCCCCTCAAGAAGTGTTCCTGATTCGATAGGAGACTACATGTCCAAAGCACTCGACCCCAAAGACACCTGCGTCCTCGTAACCGGTGGCGCCGGTTTTATCGGCTCGCACACCGTCGTTCAGCTGCTCGAGGGCGGCTACCAGGTCGTCATCGTCGATGACCTTTCCAACTCCAGTGCCGTCGCCGTCGACCGCGTCAAGACCATCGTGGGCGAAGAGGCTGCCAAGAACCTCACCTTCTACGAGGCCAACGTGCTCGACCGCGAGGCCATGAACAAGATCTTCGACACCCATCAGATCGACCGCGTCATCCACTTCGCCGGCTTTAAGGCCGTCGGCGAGTCGGTGAGCAAGCCCGTCGAGTACTACCACAACAACATCGAAAACACCCTGGTGCTCATCGACGTCATGCGCAACCATGGCTGCAAGTCCATCATCTTCTCGAGCTCCTCGACCGTCTACGGCGACCCGGACAACCCGCCCGTCACCGAGGAAGACCCCAAGAAGCCCGCAACCAACCCCTATGGCTGGACCAAGTGGATGATCGAGCAGATCCTTATGGACGTTCACACCGCCGACCCCGAGTGGGACGTTGTGCTGCTCCGCTACTTCAACCCCATCGGCGCCCATCCGTCGGGCCTGATCGGCGAGGACCCCAAGGGTATCCCCAACAACCTGGTGCCCTATGTCGCGCAGGTTGCCGTGGGCAAGCTCGAGGCCGTTCAGGTCTTTGGCAACGACTACCCCACGCCCGATGGTACCGGCGTTCGCGACTACATCCATGTGTGCGATCTGGCCTCGGGCCACGTTGCCGCCCTCAACTGGATGAACGGCAAGACCGGCGTCGAGATCTTTAACCTGGGCACCGGCACCGGTACCTCGGTGCTCGAGGTCGTCGCCGCCTTCTCCAAGGCCTGCGGCAAGGAGCTGCCCTATGTGATTCGCGAGCGCCGCGCCGGCGATATCGCCGCCAACTGGTGCGATGCCTCAAAGGCCGAGCGCATGATGGGCTGGAAGGCTCAGTACAACATCGCGGACATGTGCCGCGATAGCTGGAACTGGCAGAGCCACAACCCCAACGGCTTCGCCGACGCCGAGTAGCAAAAACCTACATACCACTCTTGCCCCGATCTCACGTTGTGAGGTCGGGGCCTTTTCATGGCATGTAACCATTCGCCGAAAATCGACCAACTTTTTTATCTTGCCTGTACATGTTTAAACAACATGTTTTACAATAGGCATATCGAATCAGAACATCGGGGGCGGACTGCACATCCATCGGCAGGCCGACCCCACAACAAGAAGGTTGGTGAGCGCATTCATGGAGCGTGCAAGCGGCGTCCTCATGCCCGTCTCATCTCTGCCCGGACCATACGGAATCGGCGGCTTTGGCTGGAATGCCTACGACTTCGTCGATTTTCTCGCCTCGTGCAAACAACATTACTGGCAGATTCTGCCCCTTACGACGACCAGCTATGGCGATTCGCCCTATCAGTCGTTCTCGGCCCGCGCGGGCAACCCCAACTTTATCGACTTTGCCGAGCTTATCGAGGCAGGGTATCTGGAGCAGCGCGATATCGATGGCGTGTATCTGGGATCCGACCCCAGCAATGTCGACTACGGCGCTATCTTTGGCGGCCGCCGTCAGATTCTCGACCGCGCCGCTGAGCGCTTTGCTGCCGACAAGCCGGCCGATTTCGACGACTTTATCCAGGCAAACGAGGACTGGCTCATTCCCTACTGCGAGTTTATGACCGTAAAGGAGGAGTACGGGCTCAAGGCCTTTTGGGAGTGGCCCGAGGAGCTCCGCCGCCGCGGCGAGGCATCCAACAAGATCTGCGCCGCCCATCCCGAGCGCATGCTTTACCACCAGATGACGCAGTACTTCTTCGATCGCCAGTGGAGCCGCCTCAAGGCCTATGCCAACGAGCGCGACATCCTGATCATCGGCGACCTGCCCATCTACGTCTCGCGCGACTCCGTCGAGATGTGGGCCACGCCCGAGCTCTTTAAGATCGACGCCGCCGGCAATCCCGTCAGCGTCGCGGGAACGCCGCCCGACCAGTTCTCGGCCACCGGCCAGTACTGGGGCAACCCCATCTATGACTGGGATGCCATGGAAGCAGACGGCTTCTCCTGGTGGGAAGGCCGTATCCGAGCCGCCCTCGACATGTACAACATCATCCGTCTGGACCACTTCCGCGGTTTCGAGGCATTTTGGGAGGTGCCGTTCTCCTCTCCCGATTCTTCCTACGGCTCGTGGACGCAGGGTCCCGGCCTCAAGTTCTTCAAGACGCTCGAGGAAAAGCTCGGCACGCTTCCCATCATTGCCGAAGACCTGGGCTTTCTTACCCCTGGTGTCATCGACATGCGCGACACCACGGGCTTCCCTGGCATGAAGATCCTGCAGTTTGCCTTTGAGGGCACCAACTCGTACTACCTGCCGCACAACTACATTGCCAACACCGTCGCCTACGTCGGAACGCATGACAACGAAACGGCACGCGGCTGGTATGAGGGAACGGCCACCCCGCGTCAGCGCGAGCAGGCGGCCCTGTATACCCACCAGCAGGCAGGCGAGTCCATG
>DBFOPE010000208.1:0-5440 GCA_048429085.1 Collinsella sp. | reverse complement strand
AGCAGCACGGGCCCTCCGGTCATGCGCACCGCTCACGCCCGCGATGTCGCCGAGAGAGCTATCCACGCTTAGGGCTCCAACCAAGCAAGTCGCCCGCGCTCAGCAGATCCCTAAGCGAGCTACTCGCACTCAGGAGCCATAGCCTGCTCCAAGAGCTCGGCATGCTCCTCCTCGAAAACCGTCCCCACAGGGAAGGCGCGACGGAAGACGAAGTGGGAAATCGGACCGGCTACCAAAAGGTTCCACGGCAGCGCCATCACAAAATTACGCGGGATGTTGATCATCCAGATCGCGGGCACGGAATACAGGTTCGCAAGGATGCCGCCGGGCATGTGCGTCAGACCCTCGCAGGCACCGTACAGCGACATGATGATGACCATGGGAACGACCATGCAGGAGCTGACAGCGAGCGTCATAGCGAGCGGCGAGCTCTTGCCCGGCGTGACCAGGTATTTAAAAGCGAAACCCTTGGCAAGCGGGCTGGCGATAAACCAGTCGCAGCACATGGCAAAGACGTAGGCAACGGGGAAGCCGAGCCATGCAGCGGCAATGACCTCGCCGCTGATGGCCCCATGCTGCAGGGCGACGTTGTAGATGCTCATCCAGAGCACCATGCAAAAGCACATGATAAAGGTGAACAGCAGGCTCTCTCGTTTGTTGATAGGCATAAAGGGCATGGTCCTTTCTGTGTTGCGCCGCGGCGCACAACAAAAACGGGCGGGCGAGATGGAGCTGTTGGGACTTCATCTCGCCCGCCCGTGATACGTGCGTCTGCGACTACTTATGTGGTGGAATCAGCCTAGCACGAAAAGCACGTGCTTCGTAAGCGTTGAGTTTATGAAGATGCAGGGCATCAATAATCCCCCGACCCCATAAGTTGCGGTGGAATACGGACTGTTTTGACCCTTTAAGCAGCAATTCAGTCCCTATTTCACCGCAACTCATTTGGTGCAAAGTAACCTATCCCCCTTGTACCAATTAGCTGGTGTGGCGCCAGCGAGGGTCGGTGAGTGTACGTGCCACACCCAGACCAACGGGCAAAAACGCCACGATGAGCACCGCACGCACAAACCAGCCGAGCATATTGACCGTGTCGAAGGTGCACATGTAATACATCGAGCGATACAGATACAAGCCCGGCACCATAATGACAATCGAAGGCACCGTGAGGGCGATGCGTGGGTAGGTGAGCTTGATTTCGGCTAAACTCGCGAGCAGCCCCGATACTAACGCGCCGATAAACGCTGCTGCCTCGGGAGGCATACCTGCGCTCAGGCCCAGGAAAGGAAGCATCGTCGGCGCATCGACGAGCGTAAGGCGCAAAGTATTGGACACGGCGCCGATGAGCCCTGCCGCCGCTGCCATCTTTACCGGGCTGTTGAACATAACCGAAAATCCAAATACGCCGATAAAGCTCATCAGTATGCGCAAGAGCGTAAGAGCCAACGGTGAGAGGCCGAGCGGGGCGAAGTCATCCGGCGCCAGCCCCACACATTCGGCAACCATCCAGCCTACGAGGGTCGCCATCACAATAATCGACACAGCATACGAAAGACGCTCGATACCGCTTCGCATGTCAAGCTTAGCGATGTCGAGGCCTGCCGTAATGAGGGGAAAGCCGGGAATCACAAAGAGCATGGCGCCGATATAGCCTTCTTGGTGCGACATTGCCCCTGGAATGACCTGGCTAAGGCCGAGCAATGCCAGCAGATACGAAACGCAAGCGAGCGCAACGCCAGTCGTCAGCGCGCTGAACTGGCCAAGACCCTGCTTGAGAATATGGGAGCGAGCAAAGTTGCCGACACCGGCGCCCACGAACGCGCAGGCCATCTCGATAGGACCGCCGCCGAGCAAAAAGACGAAGGCGCCGCAAGCACAGGCTGCCGCAAGGCCCTGTTGCCAGGGAGCGTAATCGGGCTTTGAGCTCTCAACGGTCTTGAGCATCTCGTGGTACTCGTGCACGGTAAACCGGCGCCCGTAAATCTCGATTTCCTTTAGGAAGCTCTCCATCATCCAAATGCGATGAGTATTGACCCCCGTTGTGGGTAGGCTGACGACCTCGTTAAAGCAGTGGCCATCTTCGATGCAGGTGCACTCAAACGACAGAAGACTCAGGTCGACGTGAATCGTGACGCCGAGTACGGCAGCAACACGATTCATGGTATCGCGCACGCGCCAGGCACCTGTTCCGCTTGCCAGCATGAGCATGCCGGTGCGGCAGATAATGGATGACTTATCGGTGAGCGGCGCATCGACGGCAAGTTCATTGCCTGCCGTCACGATCTGGTGCCAGTCAGTTTTCATATGGAGTGCGCCGGCACGAGCGCCGTGGTGCATGGGGACTCTCGAAAGCAGCGAGTCCAGGCGCGAAGACTGTGGGGGCTCTGCTGATTCGGCCTCGTCCTCGTCGGGCTCTTCACCAACAAGGTCGAAGGCATCGAGCGACGCCGGCTCGCGACGATCGATCAGCTCCTCGTCCTCATCATCAAAGTAGTTGAACTGATCGAGCATGTCCTCTTCGATTGCACGCTCGCTCGCGTCGTCCATATAGACGCTCCCTTCCTGCCGACTAACTCCCATCCTAGGCAGCGACGGCTAAAGGAAACATAAAAGAGACGACTGTCATGCGAGCCATGTGCGCAATAGCCGTTGAGTAGTCGTTTAAGAATGCCCCCGATGACTATTGACGGCCAAGGCAACGCCGATGCCCTGGCAACGACAGCGAAAGCCCGCCAGAGCGAGCAAGGTCCTTTTGGGGCGAGATGACACCATAGGTTGAGCAAAAGTCAGCGAGCGGGCCGCATTTGTGACAAGGTGACGTGAAACGAAAGGGCGCTGACCTTCTGGTCGCGCCCTTGAAGTTGAACGTCAGATTGTCCAAATGCGGCCCGCGCAGCGTCGAGCCGTTACGCGGTTTGGTAAAACCGCGTAACTAGTTAGTACATCTTTGCGCCGGCGGGGATGGAAGCGTCGAGTTGGATCAGGTTGAGGCGCTCCTCGCCCTCCTCCTCGTGGATGGCGCTGATCAGCATACCGCAGCTGGGAATACCCATCATCTTGCGCGGAGGCAGATTGGTGATGGCGAGCAGCGTCTTACCGACCAGGTCCTCGGGCTCATAGTAGCCATGGATGCCGGAGAGGATGGTGCGGTCGGTGCCGGTGCCGTCGTCGAGCGTAAAGTTCAGCAGCTTCTTGGACTTCTTGACGGCCTCGCATGCCTTGACCTTCACAGCGCGGAAATCGCTCTTGGAGAAGGTATCAAAGTCGACGAATTCCTCGAACAGCGGCTCAACGGCGATCTTGGAGTAATCGAGCGTGGGCTTGAGCGGCTTGACGAACGGGCTTGCGGCGTTGCCGGCCTCGGCAGCCTTGGCAGCGGCGGCACCGGACTGGAAACCCTTTTCGGGCTTCATGTGCGGGAACAGCAGGACGTCGCGAATGGAAGCCTGGTTGGTGAGCAGCATGACCACGCGATCGATACCGATGCCGATGCCGCCCGCGGGAGGCATACCGTACTCGAGGGCGCGCACGTAGTCCTCGTCGTACTCCATAGCCTCGTCGTCGCCGCCGGCCTTCTCAGCCATCTGGGCAGCAAAGCGCTCGGCCTGGTCGACCGGGTCGTTGAGCTCGGAGAATGCGTTGGCGTACTCGTGGCCGGCGATGACCAGCTCAAAGCGGTGCGTCAGGCGCGGATCGTCCTCAAAACGCTTGGCAAGCGGGCTGACCTCGATGGGGTAATCGCATACGAAGGTCGGGTTGACGATGGTGTCCTCGCCCAGCTCATCGTAAATCTCGGCGATGATCTTGCCAGCAGTCCACTCGGGCTTAATCTCCAGGCCCTTCTCGCGTGCGGCGGCGGCAAGCTCCTCGACCGGCGTGTCGATGGTGACCTGCTTGCCGAGCACGTCGGAGACGATGTCGGTCATGGGACGGCTTGCCCACTCACCGGAAAGATCGATGGTCTGACCCTGGTACTCAATGACCTCGGGGTTGCCGATGGCCTTGTTGGCAGCCTTGATGACACCCTGGGCGAGCGCCTTCATACCCTCGAGGTCGGAGAAGGCACGGTAGGCCTCCATCGTGGTGAACTCGGGGTTGTGGGTAAGGTCCATGCCCTCGTTACGGAAGATGCGGCCAATCTCGAAGACACGCTCAAAGCCACCGACGATGCAGCGCTTGAGGTGCAGCTCGGTAGCAATGCGCAGGTAGCACTCTTGATCGAGCGCGTTGAAGTGCGTGATGAACGGCTTAGCCGTAGCGCCACCCTGGATAGTCTGCAGAATGGGGGTCTCAACCTCCATGTAGCCGTCGGACTCCATAAAGCGGCGGAAGGTGGAGAGAATCTGAGAGCGCTTGCGGAAGGTCTCGCGAACATCGTCGTTGGCAATCAGGTCGACATAGCGCTGACGATAGCGGGTCTCCTTGTCGGAGAGGCCATGGAACTTCTCGGGCAGCGGGCGAACGGCCTTGGAGAGCAGCGTCGCGCTCTTGGGGGCGACGGAAAGCTGGCCACGCTTGGTGCGCACGACCACGCCGGTCACGCCCAGGATATCGCCCAAGTCGAGGGCCTTAAGCGTGCTCCAGGCCGCCTCGTCCATGTCGTTAATACGGCAGAACAGCTGAATCTCGGCGGTAGCGTCGCGCACGACGATAAACATGATCTTGCCCTGGCCACGCTTGGCGACCACGCGGCCGCCGATCTTCACGACGTCCTCAGTATCCTCGCCATCGGCAAGATCGGCATATTTGGCCTCAATGTCGACGACATAGTCCTCGATCTCGGAGTGCTCGGGATAGGGGTTCTGGCCCGCCTCGAACAGGGCGGCGCGCTTTGCCAGACGCGTGGCGCGCTCGTCGTTGAGCGTCGAGGCCTGATCAGCGACGTTCTGGTTCTCTGCCATAAGTTAGCTCCTCAAACTAAAACGCTCCCCAGGATTCGGTCCCAGGGAGCGAAAACATACCTTTACGCGGGACCGTGGTCTAGCGTGCGATCTTGGCGATGGTGTAGACGCGGGTCTTGCCAGAAGGCGTAACGACCTCAACGGAGTCGCCCTCGCCGTGACCGATGATGGCGTGACCGACCGGAGACTCGTTGGAGATCTTGTGCTCGAGCGAGTTGGTCTCGGTGGTACCGACGAGCGTGACTTCCATGACCTCACCGTTGGGATCGATCAGAGAAACGGTGGAACCGATGGAGACGGTCAGATCGCCCGTGGTGGCAGCAACCTGAGCGTTGGCGAGGATGGCCTGAATCTCGGCAATGCGAGCAGCATTCTGGGCCTGCTTGTCCTTGGCGGCATCGTACTCGGAGTTCTCCGAAAGGTCGCCGAACGCGCGGGCTTCCTTGATGTCCTCGACGATCTCCTTGGCGTAATCGCCCTCACGCCAAGCGAGCTCCTCGACGAGCTTCTGGCGGCCCTCAGCGGTCAGTACGATCTGG
>DBFOPE010000207.1:0-16425 GCA_048429085.1 Collinsella sp. | reverse complement strand
ACGCGTAAGTTTGTGGAGACCGAGGAAGACGTTCCCCAGGAGGCCTGCGACGTGCTGTACTACACGCTCGCCGTGGGCCACCACACCGGCGTGCTCGATTGCTTTGAGCCGCGCCTGTCGGTGCCGGTGAACGTGTTCTATTCGCTCATCGACGCGTTGCCGGAGGGGGAGGCCAAGACCAAGTTCGAGGCCATCCGCTCCTTTGGCGAGTGCCAGCTCGACAAGGCGGCGGTGCCGTCGCTGCTCGAGGCCTGCGACACGCTGCTCGACGAGCGCGGTTTTCGCGGTTCTGCCAAGGCCGGCATCTCGGTGTTCGATGACGACTTTGGCCTGCATGCCCAGCAGGTCGCGTTTCTGATGAAGTTTCGCGATCTGGTGGAGCGCGTGCGCGATGTGTCGGGCGTGTATCTGACGGGGAGGTTACAGTAATGGGTCGCGTTGTGGATGGCCGCGTGAACGGTGCTCCCTTTGCCGGTATTGTTCTCACGGCGGGAAGCGTGCTGCGCGCCGACGATGCCGCCGGCCCCGTGCTCTCCAAAAAGATGGAGGACGCACCCATCGCCGGTTGGTACACCATCGACGGCGGTCAGACGCCCGAGGATGACATCATCGAGGTCAAGCGCGAGCGTCCGCCGCGTCTGGTCTTGGTCGATGCCGCCGACATGGCGCTGCCCGTCGGGTCCATCCGCTTGCTCGACAAGCGCGATGTGGCCCGCAAGTCGATGTTCACCACGCATTCGCTTCCCTTGTCGATTCTGATCGAGGAAATCGAGCAATCGTGTGAAGATATCGTCTTCATAGGGATTCAGCCGGGCGACACGGAGTTCTACAACCCTATGTCCCCGGAGGTCTTTGAGGCCGTCGACGCCGTGTACGACGCCGTGGCCGCCAACGACTTTTCCCACTTTGTCCGCTTGGGGCAAGAGCAATAGGAGCGCTTGTCCCTGCTGATTAGGAAAGAAGTGATTGACATGGCAGATTCCAAGGCAGAATATCCCGCTCCCGATTGCCTGGCGCCCGCCGCGATCGAGGCCAAGACCGAGGTCGCCGGCGTGACCAAGGCCAACCTGCCGGTCGCAAAGGCCTTTCTGTTGGCAATGTTCGCCGGTGCGTTTATTGCCTTCGGCGGCCTGTTCTTTACCGTGTTCTTGAGCGATAGCACGCTGGGCTGGGGCGCTCAGCGCGTCGTGGGCGGCCTGTGCTTTTGCCTGGGCCTGGTGCTGGTGCTGGTGTGTGGCGCCGAGCTGTTTACCGGTAATTCGCTTATGGTCTGCGCGCTCAAGAGCAAAACAATCACCCTGGTCCAGATGCTCAAGGCATGGCTCGTCGTGTGGCTTGGTAACTTTGTCGGTGCCCTGTTCATCGTCTTTTTGGTGTACATGGCCGGCATTTACAAGCTCAACGGCGAGGCGGTCGCCAATTCCATGGTGAGCGTCGCCGCCGGCAAGGTGACGATCGACTGGGTGACGATTTTCTTCCGCGGCATCCTGTGCAACATCTTTGTGTGCCTGGCCGTGTGGATCGGTACCGCCGGCAAGACCGTGGTCGATAAGGTTGTGGGCATTTTGCTGCCCATCGCCGCCTTTGTGGCCTGCGGTTTTGAGCACTGCGTCGCCAACATGTACTTTTTGCCCATGGGCGCCGTGATGCACGCGTGCGGTTATGGCGCCGACGTCGCCGGCGCCGATGCGCTCAACGCTGCGGGCATTGCGTTTAACCTGTCCGCTGCCACGCTGGGCAACATCGTGGGCGGCGCGGTTCTGGTCGCGCTCGGCTACTGGTTTATCTACGCCAAGAAGTCCGGGGCGTAAGGTACTGTCTCTTTGACGTTGGGCCTCCCGCGGGGCGTTGCCGTGCGGGAGGCTTTTTGGTCTGGGGCTCGTTGCCGGGCTTTTGGCCTGTTGTGTTTGGCTGGTGAAAGGGGTAATCGAGATGGCATCTGCTGTGGAGCGTGACGGTCGCGCCGTGGTGACCACATGCGGGGGATGCTATGCCGATTGCGCCTTTGCGGCCCATGTTGAGGGTGGGCGTGTGGTGGCCGAGTTGCCGGTGCCGGGGCATCCGTGTGCGGCGCGTGCCCTATGCGCCCGCGGACGGCATCGCCTGGCAATGCCGTTTGACGAGCGCGATCGCATTGTGCACCCCATGCGCCGACGAGCTGATGGTTCGGGGTTCGATGCGATTTCGTGGGACGAGGCGTTCGCGCAGATTGCCGAGCGTCTTTTGGGCATTGTTGACGAGCGCGGGCCTCGTGCGCTGGGTATGACGCTCGGCGTGCCCTCGTTCGACCGCTACTGGGCGTATCGCTTTATGCATGCGCTTGGCTCGCCCAACGTGTACGGTGCCGACGGTGCCTGCGAGGTAAGCCGACTTACCGGTTGGGAGCACAGCTTGGGCTATAGTCCCGCCTCCGACCTGGCGCATACCGATTGCATCATGTACCTGGGGCGTTCCATCGTCGATTCTTCGACGATGGAGGCCGTTGATGCGCTCAACGATGCCCGTCGCCGTGGGGCGAAGATTATCGTGGTCGACCCCCGGCGCAGCGGCTCGGCTGCGCTCGCCGACCGCTGGTTGCGCGTACGCCCGGGCTGCGACCTGGCGCTGCTGCTGGGCATTGCGCATGTGCTCATTGCCGAGGACTTATACGACCACGAGTTTGTTGCCCGCTATACCACGGGTTTTGATGAGCTGGCGCAGGCGGCTGCTGTTTGGACGCCTGAGTGGGCCGAGTCGATGTGCGACGTGCCGGCCGAAGAGATTGTCGCCACGGCGCGCGATCTCGCTGCCGCCGCGCCTGCCGCCGTGGTAGATGCTGGCTTTCATGGCGGCATCGGCATCGCGTATGCCAATAGTACCCAGACGGCGCGAGTTATCTGTATGGTCGACGTGCTGCTGGGCTGTATTGGACATGCGGGCGGCGCGCTCAATCCACCCACACCGCTTGCGCTGGGCGACCTTGATCCCGCACGCTTTGCGACGCCGCCGGTGCCGCGCATGTCTAAGCTGGGGTCCGAGCGCTATCCACTGGTCGATCCGGTGCGCGGCCTGTGTACGACCATCGGTCAGTCGATTCTTGCCGGCGATTTGCGTGGGCTCATCGTCTATGCCAGTAACCCCGGTGCGGGCTATGGCAATGCACAGGCTTGGTTGGGTATTTTGCAGCGGCTCGACTTGCTCGTGACGATTGATATCCGCTGGTCCGAGACGGCGCGTGCTTCTGACTTCGTACTGCCCGACGTGACGTATCTGGAGGCCGACCGCGGCGTGGGTACGGTCGTGGGCCGCAACGACGCGCGCGTGTTCTACCGCAACGCCGTGCTGCCCGTGCAGCATGACGACACGAGACCGGGGCGGGAGATCTTTGCCGGTCTGGCGCAGGCCTGTGGCGTGGGCGAGTATTTCCAGTTTACGTCTGACGATCTGGCGGCTGCCCAGGTGGCGCCTTTTGGGATCGAACTAGACGAGCTCAAGGAGCGCGGCTGGGCCGATACGGGCATGGCGCTGCCGATGCGCACGGGCGAGCCGGTGATTCCCTTGAACGGCAGTAAGATCGCGCTGGCAAGCGACGTATGGGAACGAGCCGGCCTGGGTCGTGTACCCAACTGGATCGCTCCCATGGTTGAGCCCGGCCCAGGAATGTTTCGCCTCATTAGCGGCAACCGTCCCTTTGAGTCGCATACCTCGCGCAGACTCGCGGCGGCAGGTGCCGCCGAGGCGGGTTCCGACTTGGACGCCGTGCAGATGAATGCCGATGTTGCCGCACGCATGGGCATCGCCAATGGCGAGGTCGTGGAACTCGTGAGCGATATGGGCCGCGACCGCGTGCGCGTGGAGACGACGCCGTATCTGCATCCGGCGTGCATCTTCACCTCGGCCACTCCCGGTGGGCGTTCGTTTGGTGCCGATGCCGGTGGCGCTCAAGCCTTGGGCGTGGGCCCGCTCGACCACACGCCGTTGCGCTGGGACCCGTTGACGGGTGCCGCGCTCACCCAGGAAAACGCCGTTCGCGTGGAAAAGATCGCGGCGCGCGAGGATAATAGCGATTGATTGACTCAGCCGATTGAATTGGCTGATAGTTTGGCGTTCGAATGATTGATTCACCTTTGGTTTTGAAAGGCCGCACATGAGCGATAGCCAGAACATGTCCGATGAGGTGCGCGCCCGCCTGCGCGCTATCCCTTCCGTCAACGAGCTGCTTTCCGAGTGGCCGGTTGTGAAGGCGACGGGGGAGACCTGCGACGCGGTGGTGCATGCCGCCGTGACGGCCGAGCTCGACGAGGAGCGCGCAGCCATTCGCGCCGGTGCCGCCCCACGCTCTAAGCGTGACTTGGCCTCGGCGATCGAGTGGCGTGCGCATCGCTCCGCACTGCCGAGCCTGCGCCCTGCCGTCAACGCTACGGGCGTGGTCATCCATACCAACTTGGGCCGCGCCCCGCTTGCGGAGTCGGCCGCCAAGGCCGTGGCCGAGGTCGCGCGCGGCTACAGCACGCTCGAGTACAGCGTGGACACTTGCTCGCGCGGATCGCGCAAAGAGCATGCCGCGCAGCTCATCCGCTCGCTTACCGGAGCCGAGGATGCGCTGGTCGTTAACAATAACGCAGCCGCCGTGCTGTTGGTGCTGGCGACCCATGCCGCAGGCAAGGAGGTCATCGTCAGCCGCGGCGAGCTTGTCGAGATCGGCGGCAGCTTCCGTATCCCTGATGTTATGGAGGCCTCGGGTGCCAAGCTCGTTGAGGTCGGGGCCACCAACCGCACGCATTTGAGCGACTACGAGCGCGCCATTACGCCCGATACGGCAATGATCCTTAAGGTCCATCCTTCTAATTATCGCATCGAGGGTTTTCACGAGGAGGTGGGTTCTCGGGAGCTTGCGGCGCTTGCTCACAAGCACGGCCTGCTGTTCTACGAGGACCAGGGCTCGGGCGCGCTGTTGCCCGACGACATCTTGGTGCGTGGCGGCGAAGAAACCACGCCGGCTTCGGTTTCGGCAGGGCTCGATCTGGTGTCGTGCTCGGGCGATAAACTGCTCGGTGCCGCACAGGCGGGCATTATCATGGGCCGTCGCGATCTGGTCCAGGCCTGCGGGTCGCATCCGCTTATGCGCGCCCTGCGCCCGGGCAAGCTCGCACTGGCGGCGCTCGAGGCCACACTGCGCATCTACATGGACGGGGCGGATGTGGCCCATCGCGAGGTGCCGGTGCTCAACATGCTCACGCTTCCGCAGGCTCATCTGGAGCGTCGCGCACGTAAGTTGCGCGATCGTATGGTCGCCGGGCTCGATAAGGCCGGTTGCCCGTGCGCCGTTCAGGTGGAGATCGTCGAGGAATCGTCGACCCCCGGTGGCGGCTCGCTGCCTACCGTGGAGCTGCCCACCATGTGCGTGGCCGTCTGCCCGGTCGACGGGTGCCTGTCCGTCGACGCGCTCAAGCGCTCGCTCGTCCAAGATTTCGACACGCCGGTCGTCACGCGTACCTCGCACGACCGCATTCTGTTTGATGTGCGCACGCTCGTGGGTGACCGCGATATCGAGACGGCGGCGTCGACGCTCGTCGCGTGCGTTAAGAAGGCGATTGCTCGATGAGTGAGGTTCAAGCGCTGGTGGAGTGTCCCGTTATCGTTGGTACGGCGGGCCACGTCGACCACGGTAAGTCGGCGCTGATCGAGGCGCTGACCGGCAAGAACCCCGATCGCCTAGAGGTCGAGCGTCGTCGCGGCATGACGGTGGAGCTGGGCTTTGGCGAACTGGCGCTGCCGAGCGGCAAGATCGTGGGCCTGGTCGATGTGCCGGGGCATGCCCATTACCTGCGCGCCATGGTGCAGGGTGCGACAGGCATCGACGTGGCCGTGCTGGTGGTTTCGGCCGTCGAGGGCGTGATGCCGCAGACCCGCGAGCACGTGCATGTGCTGGAGCTTTTGGGCGTTACGCATATGGTGGTCGCGCTGACGATGTGTGACCTGGCCGATGCCGAGATGACCGAGCTTGCCGAGCTCGATGTCGATGACTTTTTGTCGGGTACCGTGTTTGCGGGCGCGCCCATTGTGCCCGTGTCGTCTAAGACGGGCGATGGGATCGACGGACTGCTTGCGGTGCTCGACGAGCAGGTAAGTGCCTGCTGGGATGCCTGTCGTGACCGTTCCGAGCGGAGCGATGCCGCACCTCGCCTGCCGATTGACCGCTGCTTTACGATCAAGGGTGTTGGCACCGTCGTGACGGGAACGCTGCACGATGCGCCCGTTGCGGTGGGTGACGAGCTGATGGCTTTACCGTCGCGTACGGTCTGTCGTGTGCGCGGGATTCAGGTGCATGGCGATACGCCGCGCGCGCTGCCTGGGCAACGCGTGGCGCTCAACCTGGTAGGTGACGGTGTCGCGGCACTTGACCGTGGCGAGATGCTCGGCGTGGCGGACCGCTTTGGTCAGACGTTGCGCTTTATGATGACGTTCACCTACCTGGGTCGCGAGGGCGCCAAGCCGCGCGTGCTCGAGTCGGGCGCGCGCGTGCATGTGATGGCCGGCACGGCCGAGGTTGTCGGCCGCATCATGCTTTTGGAGGGCGAGGCCCCCATGGCGGTGGGCGAGACCCGTACCGTACAGGTGCGCTTGGAGGAGCCGCTGCCGCTGCGCGCTGGAGACCACGCCGTGGTGCTGTCGTATTCGCCCGTTATGCTCATTGGCGGCGGGCGCGTACTGCTTTCGTGCTGCCGTCGCTCGCGCGAGCTTTCGGTGGGGGAGCGCACGCTGCTTGCGGCGCTTGAGGCCGGCGATGCCGTCGCTGGTGTGGATGCGTGGCTGGCGCTGCAGGCGTTGCCGGTCGTGGTTGCCGACGTTGCCGCAGCGCTAGATCTTGTTTCCGTTGAGGCCGACGCCGCGCTGAACGAGCTGGTGGCGCGAGGTGTTGTTTACAAGCTTGCCGGCTCGGGCGATGCGCTGTATGTGAATGCCGCCGTGCTCGACGCCGCGATGGATGCACTGGCAGCGACCCTGTCCGCCATGCACGCGGCTGCCCCCAAGGAGACGGGCTTTACGCCCGGCGCCGTTGCCCATGCTGCGTGGTCTGCCGCTGATGATGGCGTTGCCGCGGCTCTGATTGCCGAGGGCTGCTCGCGTGGCGTGTGCGCCGCCGAGGGCGCCGAGGTATTCGATCCGCATTCGGCCGCCGCGGCGGCACGCGTGGTTCGCGAAGCCTGCGAACGTATCGTTGCCTTGCTGGACGAAGCCGGCCTCGATGCACCGACGTTGCCCGAGGTGGGCGAGCAACTGCAGCTCGATCGCGACACCATGACGCGTGCCCTGCGCGAGCTTTCGCTCAACCGCTCGATCGTTAAGGTCGAGCGCGACGTTGCCCTGTCCGCTGCCGCCGAGGCCCATGCGCGCGAGCTTGTTGCCGCTGCCATTGAGGCAGCCGGCGGCGCTGCCACCACGAGCGTGCTGCGCGAGGCCCTGGGTGTGTCGCGCAAACGTGCCATCAGCATCTTGGAACACCTGGATGCTGTGCGCTTTACGGTGCTCGACAAAGACGCCGGCGGCCTGAGGTCCCTGCGCTAGATCGGCCGCCCCGCCCCACCTCCTCAGTTGCGGTGAAATAGTTCCTATTTGGAGGCTTTGGCAGCAAATACAGGAACTATTCCACCGCAACTTCTTGCTCGTCTTTTTGGGATGGAGCCGTTTCGGTTTGGTAAAATACCGCCGCACTTGGGAACGGATGGGCTCCGGTGGGCTCCGCGGTCCTCAAAACCGTTGCGAGGCGTGCAAAACGTCTTGGATGTGTTCGATTCACATACGTTCCCGCCATACGCTACCAGCGCTTTTGTGCTCGCGGTCTTGCTGCGTGCCGCAAAGGCGCTGTTTTGTTTCTGCACGAGTTTTTCGTTGCGCCGCTATTTCGGCGGCTGTAGTTAGCATCGTGCACCGGGTTTCGAGCATGCCGATGGAGGTGTTTTGCCGTATGACTACCGTAAGACGTACCGATCTTTCTTGTGTCGTCCAGGCGGGCGGGCTGTCCTCGCGCATGGGCTGCGATAAGGCGCGCATGGCGTTTTGCGGCGAGCCGCTCATCGAGCGCGTGCTGGGTCGGTTGGCGCCAGTTGCCGGTGAGTTGGTCGTGACGACGTCGCGTCCCAGCGAGCTTGCCTACCTTGAGGAGCGCGCGTTTGGCTGCCTGGTGCCGCGAATAGTGTCGGACCTTGAGGGGCCGGCGGGCGCCATGCGCGGCATCGCGAGCTCGCTGGCCGCGGCTCGATTGCCGCTCGTGGCGATCGTCGCCTGCGATATGCCGTTTGTCTCGCCGGAACTCATCGGCGCGCTTGCCGATCGTGTTGAGGCCGAGGCGCTCGATGTGTGCGTGCCGCACGAGGAACGTGGCATTGAGCCGCTTTGCGCCGTCTGGCGCCGTGACGCGTGTGCGCCGGTTGCCCATGAGCTGCTCGCTGGTGACCGTCAGCGAATCCGCTGCCTGATCGACCGGGTGAACGCCGGGTATTTGGACGAGCCTCAGATTGTCGCGGTCGCCGACTCGACGCTCTGCTTCGAGAACGTCAATACGCCCGAGGAGTTTGCGGCGGCCGAGTTACTCGCCTAGACGATTGGAGTTGCCATGTCTCACGATATTTGTCCCGACACGGGAGAACCTTGCACTTGCGACGGGTCCGAACCCTGTACCTGCGGCTGTGGCGGCTGTGGACATACGGCCGAGGAAGAGGCAGCGGCGGCTGCGTATCGCGAGTCGCACCGCGAGGCCTCGTTCGGCGATGCCTCTGATCACGAACGCAAAATCATCGTGTCGTTCGACAGCACCTTCGATGTGATGGAATGCGAGCAGCTGTGTCTTGCCGCCGGTGTGCCCGGGCGCATCATGCCGCTGCCCGGCTCCATCACCGCCGGCTGCGGACTGTGCTGGGCCATGCCGTTCTCGGGCGATGCCCTCGCCGCCTTCCGCGCCGCCACCGAGGGCTGCATAACCCCCGCCGACTACCATCAGCTCGTCCTCTAACCACCAAAACCACCACAAAGGTGCCTGTCCCCAATGTGGTGGTTTGGAACACGTGGACGAAACAGGTTTGAAACACGGGTTTTGCACGTCAGACACTCAAAAACGCTTCTACCTGCATCGTAATCAAAACGAAACATCCGCTCGTCGGCTTATGCGAAACTTTGCCGCAACAGTGCGATATTATCCATACTCGATAAAGTTCGCGGCGCATAGGGTGCCGCGACCAACATTTTTCGTTTCCCATCATTGGAGGAAGCATGAGCTACACGCAGAAAGTTCTCGAAGAGCTCAAGGCCCGCTATCCCGAGCAGCCTGAGTTCATCCAGGCCGCGACCGAGATCCTCGGCACCATCCAGCCGGCGCTCGACGCCCACCCCGAGTACGAGGAGGCCGCCCTGCTGGAGCGCCTCGTCGAGCCCGAGCGCATCGTCATGTTCCGTGTTCCCTGGGTCGACGATCAGGGCAAGGTTCAGGTCAACCGCGGCTATCGCGTCGAGTTCAACTCAGCCATTGGACCCTACAAGGGCGGCCTGCGCTTTAACCCGACGGTCACCCTGGGTATGCTCAAGTTCCTGGGCCTGGAGCAGATCCTTAAGAACAGCCTGACCACCCTTCCCATGGGCGGCGGCAAGGGCGGCTCCGACTTTGACCCCAAGGGCAAGTCCAACAACGAGATCATGCACTTCTGCCAGTCCTTCATGACCGAGCTCTATCGCCACATCGGCCCCAACACCGACGTTCCCGCCGGCGACCTGGGCGTTGGTGGCCGCGAGGTTGCCTACCTGTTCGGTCAGTACAAGCGCCTGACCAACGAGTGGACCGGCGTTCTCACCGGCAAGGGCCTCTCCTTTGGCGGCTCGCTCGCCCGTACCGAGGCCACCGGCTACGGCCTGGCCTACTTTGTGGACGAGTACCTCAAGAGCCGCGGCGACTCCTTCGAGGGCAAGAACGTCGTCGTTCATGGCTCCGGCAACGTTGCCATCTACGCCGTCCAGAAAGTCTCCCAGCTCGGCGGCAAGGTGCTGGCCTGCTCCGATACCCACGGCTGGGTCGAGGATCCCGACGGTATCGACTACACCGTGCTCGAGCATGTCTACAACAAGAAGCGCTCCGGCCACGACAAGGGCGTTACGCTCGCCATGTACGTTGACGAGAAGCCCAACGCCGTGTGGCACGAGGGCGACGGCCGCGGCGTGTGGCAGCTGCCCTGCGACATCGCGCTGCCCTGCGCTCGTGAGAACACGCTGCTGCTCGAGGACGCTCAGGCGCTCGTCGCCAACGGCTGCAAGGTGGTCGGCGAGGGCGCGAACATGCCCACGACCATCGAGGCCACGACTTACTTCCAGGAGAACGGCGTTGCCTTTATGCCCGGTAAGGCTGCCAACGCCGGCGGCGTGCTCGTGTCCGGCCTGGAGATGAGCCAGAACGCCGAGCACCTGTCCTGGACCTTCGAGGAGGTCGACGGCAAGCTCGAGCAGCTCATGCGCGGCATGTTCCACAACGTGGACGACACCGCCAAGGAGTATGGCCAGGAGGGCAACTTCGTCATGGGCGCCAACATCGCCGGCTTCCTGAAGGTCGCCGACGCCATGCTCGCCCAGGGTGTCTGCTAAGTCTTCGCTCGACATAGCATGTGATAAGGCTCCCAGCCATTCCGGCTGGGAGCCTTTTTCTATGGCGGTGAGGGTCGTGCGCTCTCGTTTGGTACACTTAGAGGTACTGGACAAGTGAAGAGATGGGGGAGAACGTGCTCAAGTTCGGTACCTACGTCCGTGTTGGAAACGCGGCCGAAGCCTATGAGCTCTTACAGAAGAACCGCAACAACAAGATTGTGGGCGGCGGCATCTGGATGCGCTTGGGTTCGCGTCGCGTGGCGACGGCGATTGACCTTTCGGCCTGTGGACTCGATCATATCGAGGATACCGAGACCGAGTTTCGCATCGGCGCCATGTGCACCCTGCGCCAGCTCGAGCGCCATGCCGAGCTTAACGCGCTTGTCAACCATGTCTTTGAGTTCGCCGTCCACGATATCGTGGGCGTGCAGCTGCGCAATACCGCCACGGTGGGCGGTAGCATTTACGGTCGCTTTGGTTTCTCTGACGTGCTCTCGGCATTTTTGGCGCTCGATTCGTACGTTGAGTTGACGGGCGCCGGCCGCGTGCCGCTCGCCGAGTTCGTGGACATGGGCTACGTGCGCGACGTGATCGAGCACGTTGTGGTCGTTAAGCACGATTACCGCGCAAGCTATGAGGCCGTGCGCAAGGCCGCGACCGACTTCCCCTCCTTAAACGTCACTGCCGCCTGGTGGGACAACAGCTGGCATGTCACCGTGGGTGCCCGTCCGCTGCGCGCAACCTTGCTGCAGGGCGAGGCGTGCGGTCTGGTGAACGAGCAGCCTTCCGAGGACGAGCTGCGCGCCCTGGCCGCTTCCGTACGCACGCTGAGCTACGGTACCAACCTGTGGGGCTCGGCCGACTACCGCCGCCGCATCTCGGCCCCGCTGGCGATTCAGGCCGTGCGTCGCGCCGCCGGCATCGAGCTCTCGGCCGCGCTTGCCCACGAGCTCGAGACCGTGCAAGTGCCTAAGTTTGCCACGGACGAGTATTCCTGCCGCCGCGTGCCCGGCGTCGATTCTAGCGAGGTGCGCTAATGGCTGCCAAACTCATCGATCTTTCCTTTACGCTCAACGGCCGCAAGGTCAAGGTTCAGATTGCCCCCGATACCATGCTCTTTGCGCTTTTGCGCGAGCAGGGTTGCGCATCGGTGCGCTGCGCCTGCGAAACCACCAACTGCGGCCTGTGCACGGTGTGGCTCGATGGCGACCCGGTGCTGAGCTGCTCGGTTCCTGCCGCCCGTGTTGAGGGTCGATCCATCACCACGCTCGAGGGCCTCAAGACCGAGTCCGAGGCGCTCGCCCGCGCAATGGCTGCCGAAGGTGCCGAGCAGTGCGGTTTTTGCGCCCCCGGCCTCATCATGAACGTGCTGGCGCTTGCCCGCGCCGCCAAGGAGGACCCGAGCCTCGTCGTCACGCGCGAGGAGCTCTCGCGCCAGCTCGCCGGCAACCTCTGCCGCTGCAGCGGCTACGAGAGCCAGCTGCGCGCCATCGTGCGCTTCCTTAACGAGTCCGGCGTGCAGGTGGGCTTTGAGATGCCCGAGCTGCCGGTCAATAACACCAGCTCCGACGGTGTCGCGTACAAGCAGATTACTCATAAGCAGCCCAAGAAGGACTCGAAGGCGCTGCTCGAGGGTCGTCCCGTCTACACGGGCGACCTGGTGCCCGCCGGCGCCCTGATCGTCAAGCTCAAGCGCAGCCCGTATGCCCGCGCCAAGATCCGCTCCATCGATACGTCGCGCGCCCTGAAGGTGCCCGGCGTGGTGGGCGTCTACACCTACGAGGACGTGCCCAAGCGCCGCTTTACCATTGCCGGCCAGAGCTATCCGCAGCCGAGTCCCTACGACCGCCTGATTCTCGAGAACCTCGTGCGCTATCAAAACGAGGAAGTGGCGATCGTCGCCGCCGAGACTGAGGAGGCCGCCGACAAGGCGCTCAAGCTCATCAAGGTCGACTACGAGGTGCTCGAGCCCCTGCTCGACTTTACCCAGGCGCTCGATAACGACATCGTGGTCCACCCCGAGGGCGACGTAACCTTTATGTTCCCGCAGGGCGGCGACGTTGCTCGCAACCTGGTGTGCAGCGGTACCAGCGATTTTGGCGACCTCGACGAGGCCTTCGCCCAGAGCGACATCGTCTTTGAGCGCACCTACACGAGCCAGGCCACGCAGACCGCGCCCATGGAGACCTTCCGCGCCTTCGCGACGACCGATGCGTTTGGACGTATCTCGGTGACCACCTCTACGCAGGTGCCCTTCCACGTGCGCCGCATGGTCGCGCAGTCGCTCGACATTCCGCAGTCGCAGGTGCAAGTCATTAAGCCGCGCATCGGCGGCGGCTTTGGCTCCAAGCAGACGGGCTGCTGTGAGATCTTCGTGGCGTTTGTCACCCAGCAGACCGGTCGTCCGAGCTACTGCTGCTACACCCGCGAGGAGACCATCACCGCGGGCAACTCGCGCCACCAGATGCAGATGACCGTCAAGCTGGGCGCCATGAACGACGGCACTATCACGGCCATCGACCTGCACACGCTGTCCAACGCCGGCGCCTATGGCGAGCATGCCACCACGACGATCGGCCTTTCGGGTCACAAAAGTCTGCCCATCTACAACCATGTGAAGGCGAGCCGCTTTAGCTGGGACGCCGTCTACACCAATACCAACCGTGGCGGCGCGTATCGTGGCTACGGTGCCACCCAGGGCCAGTTTGCCGTGGAGAGCGCCGTCAACGAGCTCGCCGACATGCTGCACATGGACCCCGCCGACCTGCGCCTTAAGAACATTGTGCGCGAGGGCGAGACCATGCCGCAGTACTACAACGAGAAGCTCAACGCCTGCGCGCTCGACCGCTGCCTGCTGCGCGCGATGGACATGATCGGCTGGCGCGACAAGCCGCTAGCCGTCGACCTGGGCGACCGCGTGCGCGCCCTGGGCTGTGCGCTCACCATGCAGGGCTCGGGTATCTCCAATGTGGATATCGCCGGCATCGACATGCGCCTGGAAGAGGACGGCTTCATTTCCATCGGCACCGGCGCCACCGATAACGGCATGGGCGTCGATACGATCCTGGCGCAGATTGCCGCCGAGGAGCTGGGCGTGGAGAGTTCGCTCATCGTGGTGCGAGGCGTGGACACCGATGTGTCGCCGTTCGACGCCGGCTCGTACGCGAGCTCGGGTACGTACGTGACGGGCCTCGCCGCCAAGAACGCCGCGACCGAGCTGCGCGAGAAGATCTGCGCCAAGGCTGCCCAGATGTGGGACGTAGACGCCGCCGATGTGGTCTTTGATGGCCAGTACGTGCGCCTGTCCGACGAGCGTGCCGCGCGCGAGCAGAACCGCTACCTCACGCTGCGCGACTTTGCCAACCTGTGCGTCAAGAACATCGCGGGCGGCGACGCGCTGACCTCGCATGCCTCTGCCTGCCTGCCCGTTTCGCCTCCGCCGTTTATGGCCGGCATTGCCGAGGTCGAGGTCGACAAGGCCACCGGCAAGGTGACTGTGGTGGACTATGTGGCGGCTGTGGACTGCGGCACCGTGATCAACGAGGCGCTCGCGCGCGTCCAGGCCGAGGGCGGCATTGCCCAGGGCATTGGCCACGCGCTCTACGAGATCGTCGAGCACGACGAACGCGGCCGCCTGCGCACCGGCAACTTTATGAGCTACAAGCTTCCCACGCGCCTGGATATCGGCAGCATTCGCGTGGCCTTTGAGCCGAGCTACGAGCCGACGGGCCCGTTTGGCGCCAAGTCGATCGGCGAGGTCGTCATCAACACGCCGCTCGCCGCCGTGGCCTCGGCCGTGGCACACGCCACCGGCCATCAGGTTCGCTCGCTGCCCATCACGCCCGAGAAGTCCCTGCTGGGGGAGTAGCGGGTCAGCGAACAAGTCGTAATGGGCGGGGCGGGGCAACTCGCCCCGCCTTTTGCACTCGTGGTGAGGTCGTGAGCCTGTAAAAGGTGTGCGTGCGCTTGCCGCTCGTATCTGCTATCATTCCTAATCTGTGCGCTCATGCGGGCGTGGCGGAATTGGTAGACGCGCCAGATTTAGGTTCTGGTGGGATTCCCGTGAAGGTTCGAGTCCTTTCGCCCGCACCAACGCACCCGCGTCGGCTTATGCCCTCGCGACGCTTGTTGCATAAAGGTACCAGCACCTCAGATAAGCTGGGCAGTATGAGGAGGAACGTGTTGAACATCACCGCTTCTGACGTCAAGGACGCCAAGCTCACCGCTACGGTCACCATCCCGGCCGCCGACGTCGACGCCGCGATCAAGAAGGCCTACAAGGACACCGCCAAGAAGTACCGCTTCCCGGGCTTCCGTGCCGGTAAGGCCCCCCGTCCGGTCATCGACTCTGCTCTTGGCGCCGAGGCTACCCTCGCTCAGGCCACCAACGACCTGATTGCCGCCAACGAGCCCGCCGTCCTCAACGAGCTGGACATCGTCCCCACCAAGAATGGTGACTACAAGGAGCTCGACCTCGCCAAGGATCACGAGGACTACACCTACACCGTCGAGTTCTCCCTGCGTCCTGCCGCTGAGCTCTCCTCCTTCGACGCTGTCGAGATCGAGATGCCCCCTGCGGAGGTCACCGAGTCCGAGATCAACAACCAGGTTGAGATGCTCCTCAACTACCGTGCCACCTTCGAGGACGTCGAGGGCCGCGCCGTCGAGGCCGAGGACTACGTCACCGTCGACCTCAAGGCCGTCGAGAACGCCGACAACTTCGCTGCCGAGGGCCGCATGCTCATCGCCGGTAGCGACAGCAACCCCAAGGAGTTCAACGAGGCCCTGATCGGCGCTAACGTCGACGACGTCAAGACCGTCACCTGGACCGACGAGGTCGAGGAGGGCGAGGAGGCCGAGACCCACACCGTCGAGGTCACCGTCAAGGGCATCAAGGTCCGCAACACCCCCGAGCTCACCGACGAGCTCGTCAAGTCCGACTTTGGCTTTGACAGCATCGACGCCATGCGCGACGCCATCAAGATCGAGATCGAGCAGGACAAGGCTTCCCGCCTCCCGGCCGAGAAGGAGAACCGTTGCGTCTCCGCTCTCGCCGAGCGCCTGCAGCTCGAGGAGATGGACGCCGACTACGAGCAGTCTGTCTTTGAGGAGCTTGGCCAGAACTTCCTGTCCAACCTCGCTGCCCGCGGCATGACGCTGGACACCTGGCTGCCCGCTTCCGGCCTGACCATGGAGCAGTTCATCGGCGACCTGCACAAGCAGGCCAACGACGTTGCCCGTGAGTCCCTGGCTCTCGACGCCCTCGCCCGTGAGCTCAAGATCGAGGTCACCGAGGACGACATCAACGCCGAGTTCGAGAAGGCCGGCGTCAAGGACGTCGAGGCTTCTAAGGCCGAGTTCATCGCCGACGGCCGCATGCCTGCCGTCCGCGAGTCCATCCGTCGCTCCAAGGCCGTCGACCACCTGGTCGAGAACGCCAAGGTGACCGAGGTCGACGAGACCGCCAAGGACGCCGAGTAATTCTCGCCACCTTGCCCATGAGCGCATGCGTGCGCCCGTGATGGGGTAAAGTTATACACCGGTTATCCGGTTGCTTCGTACGGTGCCAGCCAATGCATAGCATGCGGGCACCGTACGTTTATCTAGAACCAATTTGGTCCGTAAGAGAGAAATGGAGATGCGTATGATCGCTAAGTTCGATTCCGCCCTCGTGCCATACGTTATCGAGCAGACGCCGCGCGGCGAGCGCAGCTACGATATCTATTCGCGCCTGCTCAACGACCGCATCATCTTCTTGGGCGAGGAGATCAACTCCGTCAGCGCCAACCTGGTCGTTGCCCAGCTGCTGCATCTTGAGAG
>DBFOPE010000206.1:0-8242 GCA_048429085.1 Collinsella sp. | reverse complement strand
CGTGGTCTTACCGGCGTCCGGGTGGCTGATGATCGCGAATGTGCGGCGCGACGAGATTTCATCCGACAGGCTTGCCATGCGGATCCTTTCTTGCATTGAGTGCATTACGTCGTTGTAACCGCACTATTGTAGCCGCGAAATCTCGCTCTAGGGCGCCTATCAGGACAAATTCATCAGTCAGAACGTGAACGGCTAGTTATCGAAAGTATTCTGCAGCAGACTGTCTCAATCTGTAACAGCAGGCGACTCAAAACGGACCCAGATGTTACAGATTGAGACAAACGAACTTGTCCGCCGGCACAATCTCAATCTGTAACACCTGACCGCCCAAATTGGGTCTAGCTGTTACAAATCGAGATAAACGGAAAGGCAGGCAGCCAATGTCTCGTTCTGTAACATCTAGCCGCGCAAATCGACTCTTACTGTTACAGATTGAGACAAATAGGCAGGCGGGAAAATAACATCTCAATCTGTAACAGCTGGCGACCAAAAACGGACCCAGATGTTACAGATTGAGATTGTTTTGGAGCAAGCGCGGCGCCGATGGTCTATTCCACATTTAGCTCTTGCATAACTGTGCATAGTGTATATATACTGTGCTTACCGGTTATATACACGTGTAGCCCAACAGCTAAGGAGCCGCTGTGGACATCATCCTATCCAATTCGAGCGATAAGCCCATCTACGAACAGATATCCTCGCAGGTCAAAGCTCAAATCCTTTCGGGCACGCTCACTGCGGGAGCCAAACTCCCCAGCATCCGTGCGCTCGCGAGCGATCTTGGCGTGAGCGTCATCACCACCAAGCGCGCCTACGCCGACCTAGAGCAACTCGGGTTTATCTGCACCGTGCAGGGCAAGGGCTGCTTTGTCGCCGAGGGCAACCAGGAACTCTTGCGCGAAAACCAGCTCTGCCATATCGAAGAGCTACTTGCGAAAGCGGCGAGCCAAGCCGAAACCCTGGGCGTCACGCGCGACAAACTGCACGAGATGCTCGACCTGGTAGCCCCCGAAACCATGCAGTAGCCATCTGAAAGAAAGGCTATACCATGCAAAACCTTTTAGAACTCAAAGGCATCTCACGCCGTGTGAGCGACCGCTTTTCACTACGCGACGTCACGCTCGCTGTGGAGCCCGGCCAGATCGTTGGCTTTGTAGGCGCAAACGGCGCCGGCAAGACAACGACCATTCGCGCCGCGCTCGGGCTTATAAAGCTCGATGCCGGCGAGGTGCACCTGTTTGGGCAGCGCTGTGGCGCCGACGCGCCCGATGAATCGCAACGCCATCTACGCTCCCGCGTCGGTCTTGTCCTGGACACGTGCCCCTTCCCCTCCACGCTCAGGGTGGGCCAGATCGAGTCGCTCGTAGGCCCGACGTACCCCACATGGGACCGCGAAACGTTCGCCGGATTCATCAACCGATTTGGCCTCGATCCCAAGACAAAGGTCAAGGACCTCTCCCGCGGCATGGGCATGAAACTGCAGCTTGCCTGTGCACTCAGCCACAATGCCAAGCTGCTCGTTTTGGACGAAGCCACCGCGGGCCTCGATCCCATGGCACGCGAGGAGCTGCTCGATGAGCTGCTTGCCTTTGTCGCCGACGGCCAGCACAGCGTGCTGCTCTCGAGCCACATTACGTCCGACCTCGATCGTGCCGCCGACCGCATCATCTGCATCGATAACGGTTCGATTGTGTTTGATCTGCCGCGCGAGGACATTACCGACCGCTCCGGCATCGCCCACTGCACCCAAGCACAGGCCGCTGAGCTTATGGCTTGCGTCGAAGGTGCCCGTGCCGCCCACCACGCCTATAGCGTGGACGTGCTCGTGCCCAACCGTCGCGAAACGCTCGAGGCCTTCCCCGAGATTCCCTGCGATCGGGCAACCATTGACGACTATCTGCGCCTCATGCTGAAAGGGGCTTCGAAATGAAACGCGCCTTTATGTCCGAGCTCGCTATCGTTCGCACGCTCGTCCCGAGCATCGCGGGCGTCGGCCTGTTCATATTCGTCGTGCTGACCCTTGCCAACGCATCGGACGGCGATTCCGGCATGAGCGCTGGCGCCTGCGCGGTCAGTGCCATGTCACCCATCATGGTCATGAGCTCGCTGGCCGGCTTCGACAATCAAAACGGTTGGGAGCGCTATCGCGCAACGCTGTCTCTCTCGCGTAAAGACATCATCTGCGCACGCTACCTGAGCATCATTGTCTTCTCGGCTGTCACGGCGTGCGCCGCCGCGCTTCTGAGCATCGTCTCCTTCCCGCTCTTCAACAGCGCGGGTATCCCGTTGACGGGACAGATTGTCTTTGAGATTGCAATAGCCTCAGCAGCATCAATGCTCATCTCCCTCATGATGGTGTTTTTGGCGCAGCCGCTGTTCTTTCGCTTTGGACACATGGAGGCGCTGCGCCTATCCGTTGGTCTGTTTGCCATGCTCGGATGCCTTGCCATGGCCACGCTGAGCTCCTCCAACCCCATCAGCAACTGGCTCATGTCGATTGCCGGAGCGAATCCCGATCCCGCCGTTCTGGGCTGTCTGTGTGCAGGCATCGCCGCACTTACCCTCGCGCTATGTGCAATCAGCTGCGCAGTCAGCACCAAGGTTTATCGAGCACGCGACCTGTAGCCACGCGAAACTTGACCCACGTAGGCCACAATCGGTCGCAATCGCCCATCCGCAAATCCGTGGCAAACGGCATGCCCCCGGCGTGTGCCACCGTGCTACTTGCGCAGCGGCTTGGGCAGTGGAATGCCAGCGGCAATGGCTGCGGCGATGATCATGCAGACGATGCCCTTGAGCGGGAAGCACATGAGCAGCAGGCCCACGACCATGACAGGCTGGCGCATGACGGCGCCCATCGTCGATGCCGTGCAGACGGCGACGCAAAAGACCGGATCTGCGCCGGTGAGGATGGCAAGGCCATAGCCCAGGCTTACGCCCGAGAAGATAACCGGGAAGAAATGACCGCCGCGCCAGCCCAGGTTGATGAGGGCGGGCGTCAGCATGGCCTTAACAAGACCGGTCGCGATAAGCACGCCGGCGGGAATGGTGAGGTAGGTCTCCATAAGTACATCGGCCTGGGTCTCGCCGGCAAACATGGTGTAGGGCAAGACCGTGCCGCAGATGGCGAGCGCCAGACCAGCCAGCATGGCCTTGACGACAGGACGCTCCCCTATTGCATGGGACAGCGCCTCGCTCGCGTGCTCCGAGACAAAGTACAGCCAGCCGCAAACGGTGCCGACCAGCGCCAGCGGGATGAGCCAGGCAAGCTCCAGGTTGCCCACCTCGGCGGCCTCGAACCTGGGCATGCCCATGCCGCCGCCCACAAGTTGGCCAAGCAGCAGGTAGGTGCCCAGACCGCCAGCGATCGCGATACCGTAGACCACAGTCTTCTGTGCCTTGGGCAGCTTGATGGTGATCTCGCCGGACGCGGACCCATCGTCGGCGTCTTCGCCCTGGCCGTCGGCGCTACCGGCGAGCGGCGCCACAAAGCCAAAGACGGGCGCGGTAAAGAGCGCCGTCAGCGCGGCCTGGGTGCCCAACAGCGTGAGTTCCCTAAACTCGGCGCCAAAGCGGCGCATGCGGTCGCCGACCCAGCTGCACAGACCCGCGATAACGCCGGTCAGGCCGGCCTCCGGTCCAATACTTCCGCCAAACAGCAGCGGCAGCAATGCCGCGAGCGAAAGCTTGCCCAGGTTGTCGTACGGGTAGCGCCCGTCTTGCTTAACCTTAGCCATCACCTGGTTGAGGTCGTCGGTCTTGGTGCCCGTAAGCTTTTCGTACAGACCGATCAGCAGGCCGCCCAGCAGGCAGACAAAAAACGGATACGGCAGAAAACCGAACGGGCCGCTGGCGAGTTCGGGCGACGCCACGCCCAGCATGTGGGGGATCTCGGTCCACAGATAGTCGATACCGTGCTCCATCGCAAAAAAGAACAGCCAGACCGCGGCACCTGCGAACGCACCGGTCACGGCAACGCTGACCAAAAACAGCGCGCGGTTTGTGGGTTTGGCAAGGTTGTCCATCGGGTCCTCCCGCGGTCAAAGTCGACATAGTTACGTTTTATTGTAGAGCGAGCGTTGCCCAGACAAGCCAACCATCTGCGCCACAAACGGCACCATTGGGAGTCATAGTGGGGCAGGCTCAAGACTTATCCGTTGATAATCGAGACAATCTCGCGCAAATCGCCGGCAAAGTAGATGCCGTGCTGGCGCCTCGGGCTCGAAAGCCCTTTATCAATCATGCGCCCGAGCAGCGCCTTGAGGTCGTTGTAGTAACCGTCAAGGTTATACAGGATGCACGGAGCACTCAGGTGCCCCAACGACACCGCGGACATGACCTCGGCAATCTCCTCGAGCGTGCCCGTCCCACCGGGAAAGGCGATGAACGCATCGCCGAGCTCAATCATCTTTGCTTTACGCTCTGCCATATCGCTCGTCACGATGAGGTCGTCAATACCGTCGTGCTGAAACTCGGCCTCGATAAAAAAGCTCGGCTCAACACCCGTCACGTTTCCGCCTGCCCCGAGCACGCTATCGGCAAGCGCGCCCATCAGGCCCGATTTGGACCCGCCGTATACCAGCGCGTGCCCGTTGGAGCCAATCCAGTTGCCCAGCTCTTGCACCGCAGGCAGAAACGCCGGGTCATTGCCGACGCTGGCGCCCAGGTATACCGTGATATTCATATTCAGTCCCCCCTCGTCGTGACGCACGGCGCCCGTTCTAGCGTTGGCGTCGGCGATATTCGCGCACACGGCGCGACAGGTCGGCGAGCTCGTCACGATCGAGCTCTTCCAAATGCTCCAGATCGTCCATAAAGCGCGCCATGGTGTCCTTTTGGCGCAGCTTAATGAGCGTATTGCAGTAGTTCACCGCCACACCCGTGAGCATGGCGATGTAGAAGATGCTGATGACGCTCAGGACGACGGTAATAGCACGGGCGACCGGCGTTTCGGCCGGGATATCGCCAAAGCCGATGGTCGAGACGGTCTCAAAGCTAAACCAGAGGCCATCGCCAAACGTAAGGGTCGTGGGCTCGGACAGCCAGACAGCCGTCGAGCACAGCAGATAGAAGATGAGGAACAGGCCCGTGATACGCACGAAACCGGCCTGGCGCAAAACATCGGCAAGCGTCCTCAGCTTTTTCATCGCGACCCCTTTTCCCCAGACGCCCAATCACGTTTGCTCGGTATTGTCCCACAACCGGCAGTTAGGCAACCGGCAGTTAGGGACGTTCCTTTTGTGCCGGCAGAAAGGGACCGTCCCCAACTGCCGGACGGGACCGTTTAGCGGTGCTGCGGCCGACTGGGCAGGCTGAGCTGGTATCCTTATGCGGTATTGTCTCGATTCGTTAGGATTGCACGTGAGAGCTTCCGCTGTCCTTCGTTCAGTTATATGTCGCACCCTGGCCGTCGCGCTTGCTGCGTTCGCCGTGCTGAGCGCCGTCATACCCGTCCCCGCCTTTGCCGCCGACTCTGGCCAGCAGGTCAAGACGGTCCGCGTTGGCTGGCTTATCAACAACGAAGGCTTCCAGGACGGCACCCCCGGCGAGCGTCTCTCGGGCTGGGGTTATGACTACCTGCAGACGCTGTCATACTACACGCCGGGCTGGCAATACGAATACGTCTCCGGCACCTTCACCGAGCTTATGGACATGCTCGAGGCGGGCGAAATCGACCTCATGCCCAACATCTCCTACTCCGAGGAACGCGCCCAAAAGCTGCTCTTCTCCTCGAACCCCGAGGGCGCCGAGCGCTACTACATCTACGCCAAGCCCGATCGCGACGACCTGGCCAAGGGTGACCCCCAAGCGCTCCAGGGCCTTACCATCGGTTGCAACTCCGGTGTTATGCAAACCTTCGTTGGCCAGCAGTGGCTCGCCAACGAAGGAATCACCTGCACATACAGGGAGTATGACGGAGGCTCCATGCTCTTTGACGCACTCGCAAACGACGAAGTCGACGCCGTCATCATGAACGACACCATCTCGTCGCCCGATGCGTCGCCCATGTTCTACGTTGGCTCGAGTGACTACTATTTTGCCGTCCCCAAAAGCCGCCCCGACCTGATGAACGATATCAATGCCGCCATGACGGCAATCGCCCGCGTCAACCCACGCTATAACGACGAGGTCAAGGCGAATTACTCGGCCCAAAACAGCGGCTCATCATCGCTCACCGGCCCCGAGCGCTCCTGGCTCAAAGCAAACGACAACACCATCACGATCGGCTATCTTAAAAACAAACTCCCCTACTGCACGCAAAATGACGACGGCGAAATGGAAGGGTCGCTCGCCTCGCTTGCAACGACGTTGCACGACAAGTTTGGCATTACGGTTGCAACAGTAGCGTTCTCGAACAACGAGCAAATGACCAAAGCCCTTTCCACAGGGACCATCGATGTCGCCCTACCGTTGTTTCGCGACTACTGGCTTGCCGAGCAGGCAGGGGTCATCCTGTCAAACCCGATGGGAACGGTTTCCCTAGCCGCCATTCACAGCAGCAGCAACCTGAACAGTGACCTTAAGAACATCGCTTGCACAGCAGACGCGATCGTCAACCGTTTTGAGCTCGAAAACCTATTCCCCGACGCAAAGGTAACCGAGTATCCGAATGACAACGAGGCACGCGAAGCCCTCAATAAGGGGGAGGCAAGTTGCATCATTGTCCCCAGCACGCGCTTGAAAACCATCCGCGACACCTACGATATCGAGGATTTCCAAACACAGGAGCTCACCGACACGACACAGCTATCGTGTTTGATTTCGCGCGGCAAGCCCGTGCTGTTGGGAATCATTAATAAGGACATCGTCAATGCTGGCGAATCGCTCTCTGCAAGCAGCTATTCCCCCACATCGTACTCGGCGCAAGAATCGGATGCGTTTCGACTTCTCTACCGCAACCGCATCGTCATTGCGGCAGTCGTCATCTGCATTTTGCTCACCGGCATCGTCATCCTTGTCTGGTCGCTTCACCGCGCGCAGAAAGAACAGCAGAAAGCCGATGCCGCCAACGCCGCTAAGACGGCATTCCTCACGCGCATGAGCCACGACATCCGTACGCCACTCAACGGCATCCTGGGTCTTATCGAAATTGAGGAATTGAAAGACGGCGACATGCAGGCCGCCCGCGAAAGCCGCGCCAAGGCGCGTGTTGCCGCCAATCACCTACTCTCGCTGATCAACGACATCCTCGAGATGGGCAAAATCGAAGACCGCAAGCTAACTCTGGAACATGCGCCTTTTAACCTCAAAGAGCTCTGTGACGATACGCTGGTGCTGTGCAAGCTCCGCGCATCCGATAACGGCATCACAATGCAGGACAATAGTCTCCCGTACGCCACGGGGCCATACATGATCGGCAGTCCCACCCATATCCGGCAGATCATAATCAACCTGTTAGACAACAGCATTAAGTACAACAAGCACGGCGGCTCCGTCACCTTTAGTTCAAAGACCAAGCCACTCGATGATGGGCGCGCACTCTTTTGCTTTAGCGTTTCGGATACCGGCATTGGCATGGCTCCCGAGTTTTTAAAGCATATCTATGAACCGTTTGCCCAAGAAGGTGACGATGCGCGCAGCAAGTTCCAAGGAACCGGCATGGGCATGCCAATCGTCAAGTCGCTTATTGAACTGATGGGCGGTACGATTGAGATTTCGAGTGAGGTTGGCATGGGGAGTACGTTCAACGTCCAGATTCCGCTCGATATCGACAAGAACCCTCAGGCGCGGGCAGATACGGTCGAGAGGGTGCTCGACTGCTCGCTCGCCGACATGAACGTGTTGCTCGCCGAAGACAACGAATTGAATGCCGAGATTGCCCAGACGCTGCTAGAATCCGAGGGCGTCGTGGTCACCCGCGCCGCCAATGGCAACGAAGTCGTCGATCTGTACCTGTCACATCCCGCCGGCAGCTTCGATGCGATTCTGATGGACATCATGATGCCGGGCATGGACGGCTATGAGGCAACCCGCGCGATTCGTCTGAGCGAGAAGGTCGATGCAGCCGATATCCCCATCATCGCGCTCACCGCCAACGCCTTTGCCGAGGACGCCAAGGCGGCACACGATGCCGGCATGAACGCCCATCTGTCCAAACCGATCGACTTTAACAAGCTCAAAAACATACTCGCCCGCATCAAGAAAAACGGATCCGTTTCGCTATAGTTTGTGCTCAACCACCACGCACGACCAGAAAGGAAGCCAACGATGTTTAGGCCCTTACGTCGAAAGAAACGCGCCA